>JAIXVE010000244.1 GCA_027483175.1 Verrucomicrobiaceae bacterium
GCAGCAGGCTCACCCCGATCACCCCGAGAATGATCAGCTCGAAGTGCTTCTTCACGATCGGAAAATCCCCGAAAATATACCCCGCCCCCGCACACACCACCACCCAGAAAAACGCCCCCACAATCCCGAACACCAGAAACGTCGGGTAATTCATCCGACCCACCCCCGCCACAAACGGCGCAAACGTCCTAACCAGCGGGATGAATCGCGCCAGAATCACCGTCTTCTTCCCATGCCGGTCATAAAACGCCTGCGTCCGGTGCAGCACGTCCGCATTGAATAACAAGGACTTCGGCCGCGAAAACACCCGCGGCCCAAGATACCTCCCCACCCAGTAATTCAGGCTGTCCCCGATCACCGCAGCCACCGGCAGCAGCACACAGATCAGCCCAAGCTTCAGATGCCCGCCACCAGCCGGCGCACACAGCGCCCCAGCAATGAACAATAGCGAATCCCCCGGCAGAAACGGCGTCAGCACAAGACCCGTCTCGCAGAAGATAATCAGAAACAGAATGCCGTACACCAGATTCCCATACTGCTGCGTCCACGCCGCAATGGATTCCTGAAGATGGGTGATGAAATGCAGGGCTTGATGCAGAAGTTCCATGAGCAGATTCAAAATAATGTCAGCAGCCGCACCGAAGCACCGCTCGCCGCCGCAGCCGTATCAGGGGCCGCTCCCGGAATCCACAGGGAATCGCACCCATCGTCACCCCTCATCCAATCCCTCCCGAACCCGCCTCGCCTCCAGCCAGTCCCTCAGAATCACCACCGCCGCCGCCTGATCAATCACCGGCCGCTGCCGCCGCGCCTTCCGACCCGACGCCCTTAGATCCGCCGCCGCCTCCAGCGTGCTCCCATATTCATCCTGATACTCAATCCGCACCCCCGCCGCAAGGTGCCGCCCCAACTCCTCGGCAAACCGCCGCACCTTCTCCGCCGCCGTCCCCTCCGTCCCATCCATCCGCACCGGCAACCCCATCACCACCACCTCCGCCCCGCGCTCACCCACCACAGCCGCAATCCGCCGCGCCGCCTCCGGCCACGGACGCCCCGCCACCGTCTCCACAGGATGCGCCAGCATCCCCAGAGCATCGGTCCCCGCCAGCCCCATCCGGGCCTCCCCGTAATCAACCGCCACCGCCTTCACTTCGCCGCCCCGAGTCGCTTCACCCGAATGTTCCGGTACCTCACAAACTGCTTCGTGAAATCCCCGCCCCCATGCACCTGCAGCGCAATCGCCCCTTTGTCAGGATGCCGCACTTCCTTCTCCTGCCACTCCATGATCTTCACCCCGTTGATCCACGTCGTAATATGCGGCGGATTCCCCTCAATCCTCGCCCTCAATTCATTCCACTGCCCCGCCCGCCAGAAATGCGACCACGCGGCCGGCAGCACCGGTAGTGCCACCGGCGGCTCACCCGTCTTCTTCGCCTCAATCTCCGTCACCTTGTCCGTGAAATTGTAGTTCCTCACATGCGGATTCCCACCCAGCCCCTCACCGTAAATCCCCATCAGATTCCCGCCCGCATGATAGTCAATCATCGCCTGCCACGCCTTCCCATCCTCCGTACTCCTCAGAAACAACCCGCTGTCAGGCCCGAAATCATTGTTCATCTCCAGCGCCACCTCGAAATCCCCGTACTCCCCGTCACTCACAATCAACCCGCCATTCCCAGGCACATCCTGACTCCCCGTAATCGCCCCGTCCTCCACCACCCACCGACCACCACTCTGATGCTTGCTCGTCCCCGAATGCCCCGACTTCGCACTCACATGCCACCCCTTCAGGCTCTTCCCGTCAAATAACGCCTCAAACCCCTCCTCAACCGGTGCCTCCGCAGTAAGGGCCACAGTCAGACTCAGGCAGGCAACAGCAGTGTGTATCAGGTTCATCTCCCCCTCCTACGTCCCACCACCCCACCCCATTTCGCCCATTTCACCCGCCAGCTGCCACCTCGCCGCCCTCATCACCCGCCCTTCCCCGCCATCTTAACGCATTTTTGACGCCTTCCGGCCGCCCTTTAACTCACGCAGAGCCAATCCCACGCCCACCATGGAGTCGTCATGAACGACCTCCTCTACCTCGGCATCACCGTCGCCTTCTTCATCATCAGCGGGCTCTACACCAAAGGCTGCGAAACCCTCTGACCGCCACCAATGGAAACCACCCTCACCGGGCTCATCGCCCTCGCCCTGCTCGTCTACCTCACGGTCGCGATGCTGCGCCCCGAAAAATTCTGATCCACCCCCATGCACCCCTCCGACTGGCTGCAATTCGCCCTCTTCCTCGGGCTGCTCACGCTCATCACAAAGCCACTGGGCCTCTACCTCATTCAGGTGCTCGATGCCAATGGCCGCACATGGCTCGATCCCTTCATCAAGCCGTTCGAAAGGATCACCTACAAGCTCCTCGGCATCGATCCGCAGCACGAGCAGAACTGGAAGCAATACACCTTCGCCATCCTCGCCTTCAGTTTGGTCGGCGTCGTGTTCACATACACAATCCTGCGCCTGCAGCACATCCTCCCATTGAATCCACAGGGCCTGCCCGCCCTGAGCCCTCACTTGGCTTTCAATACAGCCGTCAGCTTCACCACCAACACCAACTGGCAGAGCTACGGCGGTGAGGCCACCATGTCCTACTTCTCGCAGATGGTGGGGCTCACGTTTCACAACTTCGCCTCCGCCGCCACCGGCATCGCCATCGCCGCCGCTCTCGTGCGCGGCATCAGTAGAACGAACTTCCAAGTTCGTTCTCACAGCACTACGAGCGATTCCAAGCCAACGAACTTGGAAGTTCGTTTTACGGCAACGGTCGGCAACTTCTGGGTCGATCTCACCCGCACCACTTACTATCTGCTCCTTCCTCTCTGCGCCGTGTTCGCGATCTTCCTCGTCTCCCAGGGCATGATTCAAAACTTCGACGCCTCCACCACGGCCACCACCCTCGAAGGCTCGGAACAAGTGATCGCTCAAGGCCCCATGGCCTCGCAAGTCGCCATCAAGATGCTCGGCACCAACGGCGGCGGCTTCTTCAATGCCAACGCAGCCCATCCCTTCGAAAACCCCACACCACTATCCAATTTCGTCCAGATGCTCTCCATCTTCGCCATCGGCAGCGGTCTCACCTACTACCTCGGCCGCATGGTGAAAAATCAGGCGCACGGCTGGGCCGTCTGGGCCGCCATGATGGTCCTCTTCGTCAGCGCCACACTCGTTTGCGCCCACTTCGAAGCCGCAGGCAACCCCATCCACCAGCAACTCGGCATCACCGCCGCCGACGGCAACATGGAAGGCAAAGAGGTCCGCTTCGGCATCTTCAACTCATCCCTCTTCGCCACCATCACCACCGCCGCTTCCTGTGGTGCCGTCAACTCGATGCACGACTCCTTCACTGCCATCGGCGGCCTCGTCCCTCTATTCATGATGGAACTCGGCGAAGTCGTCATCGGCGGTGTCGGCGCAGGCCTCTACGGCATGTTGGTTTTCGTCATCCTCGCTGTCTTCATCGCCGGTCTCATGGTCGGGCGCACCCCAGAATACCTGGGCAAGAAGATCCAGGCAAGGGAAGTGAAACTCGCCATGCTCACCCTGCTCATCCTCACACTCACCATCCTCGGCTTCACAGCATGGGCCTCAGTGAGTGCATGGGGCCTCGCCGGTCTCAACAACGCCGGCCCCCACGGCTTCAGCGAAATCCTCTACGCCTTCAGCTCCGCCACCGCCAACAATGGCAGTGCCTTCGCCGGCCTCACCGCCAATCCTGCCAGTGGCGACCCCCATTACAACATCACCCTCGGCCTCGCCATGCTCATCGGCCGCTTCCTCATGATCATACCCATCATGGCTCTCGCAGGTTCCCTCGCAGCCAAACAGACTTCCCCACCCAGCTCCGGCACCTTCCCCGTCAATGGCGCAACCTTCACCTTCCTGCTCATCGGCATCGTCCTGCTCATCGGCGCACTCAACTTCCTCCCAGCCCTCGCCCTCGGCCCTATCGTCGAACACTTCCTCACAACCCAAGGCAAGCTGCTCTAAAACGTAAAACGAGTTTTCCAACTCGTTCCCCTCACCCCTCAACACTCCAACTCCGAAGTCTAGCCCCCTCGTCCTCACATGTCCCGCCAACCCGCATCCCTCTTCGATGCTTCCATCCTCGCCCCCGCCATCGGAAACGCGGTCAGGAAGCTCGACCCCCGCCTCATGGTGAAGAACCCCGTCATGTTCGTCACCCTCGTCGGCGCGGTTCTCACCACCATCAGCATCTTCACCGCCAAAGCCGATCACCGCTTCATCATCCAGCTCAGCGTCTGGCTCTGGTTCACCGTTCTCTTCGCAAACTTCGCTGAAGCCGTCGCCGAAGGCCGTGGCAAAGCCCAGGCCGCCAGCCTCCGCGCCGCGCGCAAAGACACCATGGCCCGTCGGCTCAAAAACGGCCACGAGTCCAGCGTCCCTGCACCTGCCCTCGAAAAAGGCGATCTCGTCGTCTGCGAAACCGGCGACATCATCCCCGCCGATGGCGAAGTCATCGAAGGCATCGCCAGTGTCGATGAAGCCGCCATCACCGGCGAATCCGCACCCGTCATCCGCGAAAGCGGTGGCGACCGCAGCGCCGTCACCGGCGGCACACGCGTCATCAGCGACCGCATCGTCATCCGCATCACCTCGGAAAAAGGCAACACCTTCATCGATCGCATGATCTCCATGGTGGAAGGCGCGAAACGCCAGAAAACACCCAACGAGATCGCCCTCACCATCCTGCTTTCCGCGATGACGCTCATCTTCCTGCTCGTCGTCATCACGCTGAAACCCTTCGGCATCTACGCGGGGATGGACTTCTCCATCCCCGTGCTCATCGCCCTGCTGGTCTGCCTCATCCCCACCACCATCGGCGGCCTCCTCAGCGCCATCGGCATCAGCGGCATCGACCGCCTCATCCGCCGCAACGTCATGGCCACCTCCGGTCGCGCCGTCGAAGCCGCAGGCGACATCGATGTCCTCCTGCTGGACAAAACCGGCACCATCACCATCGGCAACCGCATGGCCTCCGACTTCCGCCCGGCACCGGGCGTCACCGAACACCAGCTCGCCGACGCCGCCCAACTCGCCTCACTCGCCGACGAAACCCCCGAAGGCCGCAGCATCGTCATCCTCGCCAAAGAAAAGTTCAACATCCGCGCCCGCGAACTCGCCGCACCTCAGGCCACTTTCGTTCCCTTCACCGCCCAGACGCGCATGAGCGGCGTCGATCTCAATGGCCGCACCATCCGCAAAGGCGCTGCCGACTCCATCAAAGCACACATCGAAAACCTCGGCGGCGTGTATCCCCCGGAAGTCGCCAGGATCGTCGAGACCGCCTCCAGCGCCGGCCGCACCCCGCTCGTCGTTTGCGAGCTCAATACAGTGCTAGGAGTCGTCGAACTCAAAGACGTCGTCAAAGGCGGCATCAAAGAACGCTTCGCCCAGCTTCGCAAAATGGGCATCCGCACCGTCATGATCACCGGCGACAATCCCATGACCGCCGCCGCCATCGCCGCCGAGGCCGGTGTCGACGACTTCATGGCCCAGGCCACTCCCGAAGACAAACTCCGCCGCATCCGCACCGAGCAAGCCGACGGCCACCTCGTCGCCATGACCGGCGATGGCACCAACGACGCCCCCGCCCTCGCCCAGGCCGACGTCGGCGTCGCCATGAACACCGGCACTCAGGCCGCCCGCGAGGCCGGCAACATGGTCGATCTCGACAGCAATCCCACCAAACTCATCGAAATCGTCGAAATCGGCAAACAGCTCCTCATGACCCGCGGCTCACTCACCACCTTCAGCATCGCCAACGACATCGCCAAGTACTTCGCCATCATCCCCGCCATGCTCATGGTCACCTTCCCCGCGATCAGCCCGCTGAACATCATGGGCCTCCACAGTCCGCAGAGCGCTATCCTAAGCGCCGTCATCTTCAATGCGCTCATCATCATCGCCTTGATCCCGCTCGCCCTCAAAGGCGTGCCCTATCGCGCCATCGGCGCAGCCGCCATCTTGCGCCGCAACCTGCTCCTCTACGGCCTCGGCGGCATCATCGTCCCCTTCATCGGCATCAAGGCCATCGATCTCATCGTCACCACCCTTCACCTCGCCTGACGTAGAACGAGTTTTCCAACTCGTTCCCCCCGCAACCCACATCCCAACCCAGCGAGCAAGCAGTCTCGTTCCTCAACATGAACCCCTTCATCACCTCGATCCGCGCCACGCTCGTCCTCGCCGCCATCACCTGCGGAGCCTATCCACTCATCGTCACCGGCATCGCCCAATCCGTCTTCAAAACACAGGCATCCGGCAGCCTCCTCACCGACCGTGACGGGAAAATCGTCGGCTCCACCCTGCTAGGCCAGAACTTCACCGCCAATCACTACTTCCATCCACGCCCCAGCGCCGCCGGCAACGGCTACGACGCCGCCAGCTCCAGCGGCAGCAACCTCGGCCCCACCTCACAGAAACTCCACGACGCCATCAGCGAGCGCATCGCCGCCTACCGCACCACCAACAGCCTCGATCCCCATACCCCCGTCCCCGCCGACGCCGTCACCGCCTCCGGCAGCGGTCTCGATCCTCACATCAGCGTGAAAAACGCAGAACTGCAATCCGCACGCGTCGCCAAAGCCCGCAACCTCACCGCCAGGCAGGTCCAGGAACTCATCTCCGCCAGCACCACCCAGCCCGACCTCGGCATCCTCGGCGATCCCGGCGTCAATGTCCTCACCCTCAACCTCGCCCTCAACAACGTAAAACGAGTTTTCCAACTCGTTCCCCCCTCCACCCAAAACCCCTGACAACAAGCATTACCAATGCATTGACCTTGAACACCACCCCCAACAACGTAAAACGAGTTTTCCAACTCGTTCCCCCTCCCCCAAACTCCCTGAAAACAAGCCGGAGAAAACCCTTCACCGATGAACCTCACCATCCCAGAAGAATTCAAACCGTTCGACTGGCAGGGCAACTCCTGGAACTACGAACGCAATCTCCCCCACTGGCGAAAGCATGGCGCCACCTACTTCATCACCTTCCGCTTGAACGACTCCCTGCCGCTGGAAGCCGTCGAACAAGCCCAACGCGAACGCGAAGCATGGGAGCAACGCATCCTCGAACACCACAACCTCCTTCCAGAATCTCTTCAGGAAGACTACACCGCTTGGCGGCGACACACATGGCGTAAGATGGAAGCCATCATGGATGCCTGCCATGGCTCCTGCATTCTCCGGCAGCCAGACATCCGCCGGATCGTGGCTGATGCGCTGCTCTTCTTTGAAGGGCAACGCAGTTCCATGCATGGCTTTGTCGTCATGCCGAATCACGTTCATCTCGCCGTCGTCGCCCTGGGTGACTATCAGATCGAACAACTGCTGAAGTCATGGAAGGGCTTCAGCTCACGCGAAATCAACAAGGCGCTCGGTCGGAAAGGACAGCTCTGGCAGGAAGACAGTTGGAACCGGATCATTCGTGACGAACAGCACTGGATGAGAGTCATGCGCTACATCTTGAAGAACCCCGAGAAGGCTAACCTTCGTGACGGAGAGTTCACCCTGTGGCAGTCAGCGCGGACCCTGAACGTAGAACGGGTTTTCCAACCCGTTCTCCGAGAGTCCCCATCACCATCTCCCTACCCCCAGGACGAACCATGGTGACCAATCAACAACGAGCGAGTCCGAAAACTCATTCTCCCGATAACGAGTCCGGAAACTCCGCTCATGCCGATGCCCTCCTCGCGGACATCCAACGCGCCACCTCCAAATCAGGCAAGCTCCACATCTTCCTCGGCATGTGCCCAGGCGTCGGCAAAACCTACGCCATGCTTCAATCAGCCCGGCAACGCATCAATGATGGCGTCGACGTCCTCGCCGGCATCATCGAAACCCACGGTCGCTCCGAAACCGCCGCACTGCTCGAAGGCATCCGCCTCCTCCCCCGCAAACAGCTCGAACACCGCGGCTTCACACTGAAAGAGTTCGACATCGACGCGGTCTTGCTGCAGCGACCCCAGCTCGTCCTCGTCGACGAACTCGCCCACACCAACGCGCCCGGCTCGCGACACGCCAAGCGCTACCAGGACGTCCTCGAACTCCTCGACGCCGGCATTGATGTCTATACCACACTCAACGTGCAGCACATCGACAGCCAGGTGGACATCGTGCAGCAAATCAGCGGCATCGCCATCACCGAGACCGTCCCGGACTCCATCCTCGACGTCGCCCATGAAATCCAGCTCATCGACCTCAGTGTCGAAAAACTCCTCGAACGCATGGCCGACGGCAAAGTCTACCTCGGCGAGCGCGCCGAGCATGCCGTCTCCAATTTCTTCAAAGAAGGCAACCTCACCGCCCTGCGGGAACTCGCCCTGCGCTTCACCGCCGAGCACGTGGACCGCGATCTCGAGGACATCCGCCGCCTCAAACGCGTCAGCAGCGCATGGAAAACCAACGCCCGACTCATGGTCGGCGTCGGCCCCAGTCCATTCTCCGAAAGCCTCATCCGCTGGACCCGCCGCGCTGCCACACGCCTGAACTGCCCATGGATCGTCGTCTGGGTGGAAGGCTCGCGCGTCCTCACACCCGTCCAACAGGACCGCCTCACCCGCTCGCTCGGCCTCGCACGGAAACTCGGCGGCGAAGTCGTCACAGTCACCGGCGAGAACATCTCCGACACGCTGCTCCAAGTCGCCCGCGAACGCAACGTCTCCCAGATCGTCGTCGGCAAGCCAGCCAAACCCTCTCTCTGGAAACAATCGCTAGCCGACCGCATCATCCTCGGCAGCGGCGACATCGACGTGTGCGTCGTGCGTCCTCTCACAGCTGCCGACAAAGGTCCCCGCATCACACCGCTGCAAGAGCCGCTCCCCGACTCCATCATCGGCCAATACAGCGCAGCCCTCGTCACCGTCTTCGCCATCGCCAGTGTGTGCAGGGGCCTCGTGCCCTTCACGGGCTACATGTTCGTCGCACTCGTCTTCCTGCTCGCTGTCGTCCTCGCTGCTCTGCGCTTCAGCCGTGGCCCAGTCATGCTCATGGCCACTCTCAGCGCCCTCTCGTGGAACTACTTCTTCATCCCGCCGCAGTTCACCTTCTACATCAGCAAGGCCGAGGACTGGATCATGTTCGGCATGTTCTTCATCGTCGCTCTCAGCATGGGCAGTCTTACTAGCAGACTTCGCATGCGTGAAGCCGCAGAACGCCGCCGCGCCCGCCAGACCAGCGCCTTGCTCCGCGTCACCCAGAGCGCCGCTCTCGCCCCGGAACCAGCCAAAGGCCTCTCCGAGGCGCTGCACACCATCGACGATCTCCTCAACGCTAGCACCGCCCTGATCGTGCGCGACGAGGACCGCTCCCTGGCGCAGTCAGCCCACCCGGCCAGCACGTTCCACCCGGCCCTGAAGGAATGGGCCGTCGCCTCATGGGTCTATGCCAACAGGCAATGCGCCGGACGCTTCACAGATACCCTGCCTCAGTCGGTCGCCACGTGGTTTCCACTCCAAACCGCCACCTCTCTCATCGGCGTCCTCGGCGTGCGGTTCGACCACGACCAGCAACTCGACTTCGCCACCCGGCAGATGATCGAGGCCTTCGCTCTCCAACTCGCCCTCGTCCTCGAAAAGGAACACTTCATCAAAGCCGTCAGCCATGCCGAACTGCTCGCCCATTCCGAAAAACTCCACCGCACCCTGCTCGACAGCATCTCCCACGAACTCAAAACCCCCATCGCTATCATCAACGCCGCCGTAGACGGCATGAGCAGCCCGGAGAACCCTTACCTCACAGAAATCTCCACCGCCTCGCAACGCCTCCAGCACGTCGTCGACAATCTCCTCCAGATGACCCGACTCGAATCCGATGTGCTCCAACCACGCCCCGACTGGTGCGACCTCCGCGACGTCGTCGCCTCCGCAATCCAGGCCGCTGGCCAGCCGCTCAAACTCCATCCCGTCACACTCCGCATCGAAGACGACTTCCCAGTCGTTAGTCTCGACCACCTCCTTCTCTCCCAGATCCTCGCCAACCTCCTCCACAACGCCGCCGTCCACACCCCAGACAGCACGCCCGTTGTGATCAGCGCTCGCATGGATCACGCCCGCCTCACCCTCACAGTGCGTGACCATGGACCCGGATTTCCACCAGGAGCCGAGAAAAGCGTCTTCGAAAAGTTCTACCGCGCTCCCGGCGCCCCAACAGGCGGCACTGGCCTCGGTCTCGCCATCGCCAGTGGCTTCGTCAACGCCCTCGGCGGTCGCATCACCGCCCGCAACCATCCCGAAGGCGGCGCCGAATTCGAAATCACCCTCCCCGATGTCCTCACTTTCCGCGTCTCCGAGGCCACTCCATAACCACCACCCGCAACGTCCATGACCGCTCTCATCATCGACGACGAACCCCAGATCCGCCGCCTCCTCAAACTCGCCCTAGCCTCGCATGGCTACGTCCTGCGCGAGGCGGAGAACGGCGTCCTCGGCCTTCAGGCCGCCGTCCTCCACAAGCCGGATGTCATCATCCTCGACCTCGGCCTCCCCGACATGGACGGCGTCGAGGTGCTCAAACGCCTTCGCGAATGGAGCCCCGTCCCAGTGCTCATCCTCAGCGTCCGCGACCAGGAAGGCATGAAACTCGCCGCCTTCGACGCCGGTGCCGATGACTACGTCACCAAACCCTTCAGTACCGCTGAACTCCTCGCGCGACTCGCCGCCATCCAGCGCCGCCAGTCCCCGAACCAGAACGCCCTCCTCGAAGCCGGTCCACTCGCGCTCGACCCCATCCAGCATACCGCCACGCTCACCGGCACACCACTGAAGCTAACACCCACGGAATACGCCATGCTCGCCCAACTCGTGAAACACGCAGGCAAGGTCGTCACGCTCAAACAACTCCTCCGCGCCGTCTGGGGACCGCACGCGGAACAGCAGAGCAACTACCTTCGTGTCTACGCCAACCACCTCCGCAAAAAACTCGAGGGCAGCACTCTCGAAATCCAGAACGAACCCGGCATCGGCTACCGCCTCACCACAACATCCTGACACTCCCCCAGCTCACCCCACCCCCAACCCTCAAGACCCCTTCTTCAACTCCACCGGATGACGCCGCCGCGCCTCATCACGTTTGAAAATCGGCCCGACCTCCACCACACACCGCTCTCCGTCCGCCGTCACATTCGCACAGTCAGGCGACCCCGGCGCTCCCTTCGCCGGATCAGGATAGTAAGCATTGACCTGCTTCAGCGGTACCAGCTCCCCGTTGATCTTCGGCCGCCCGAACGAAACCTTCACCGCAGGAATCCCCGACCGCGGAATCTTCGCCGTGCTGTAAACCTCCACAAACGCACTGTGCCGCTCCCAGAACGTGAAATCCCGCCCCTCAAACCGCAGGCTGCCCACCTCATGCACCTCGCCCGCCTCGTTCTTCACCCGGCAGTGAAACCACGTGCTCTCCTTCCCATCCACCGTCTCCGTCTCACCCTTCTCGATTAGATAACGATACGTCCCCTTACTCCACGCATACGGCCGCCGCACACTCGCAAACTCCCCCTCGTAACCCGCACTCTCCACCAGACAATCCCCCGCACTCGTGCGCACATGATCTAGCCCGATCGGCGTCTTCTTGTCAGCCGACCACCGCGAGAAAATCGCCCCTTTACCCGAGAACACCCGCTCCCGGCTCTCCTTGCTCGCCCACCCGTTGATGTTCGTCTGAATCCCGCCGTAAAACTGCAGCCCGTTAATCTTCGCGATCCCGCACGGCGAAATGTACAGATTGCACGTCGCCGGCACATCCCGGTCAATCGTCACTTCCATCTCCAGCGAGCTGAAGTGCTCCACCGGCTTCTCAAAGTCCCACCACAGATTCACCACATGCCACGGCAATCTCGGCAGCTTCACCCCCGCCGCCTTCGCCATCTCCTCCGGCGCAGGCTGCACCGTCGTCTCATCAGCAGCACCACTCACCCCTAGCAAGGCAAGCAGTCCAGGAATCACCCATCGAACGCACCGGCGGAAACAATCTGTAAGCATCCCCTCCCCTGCACGCATTTGCCGCCGCACGAAAGCCGGAATTCCTCACGCTGCGCCACCCGCACGCCGCCCGGCATGCCCGCGCAGCCACTCCACCACCTCCCCACCAAGCTCCGCCTTCGGCAGGCTCGCCACCGGCAGTCGTCCCGTCACCAGAATCATGAAATCCTTCGTCTCCACCACCCGGTCCACCTTATCCCAAGACAACTTCCGGCGGCTGTCCGCCATCTCCATTTCCATCCCCTCATCCCCCATCCGCAGCGTCACCTGATCATCACTCAATGTCCGCAGCGCCGTCCGCGAGTTCCCTATCACCTGAAAATACGTCTTCACCCACAGCACCGCCAGCACCCCAGCCACAATCATGTCCGCCAGCCCGATCTCCCGCGCCGGCGACCACCCCTGAAACCACAGCACCACCCCGATCACCGCCATCGCCACAATCCCGATCCACTTCTTCCTCAGATAGATCGCATGGAACATCTGCCGCGCCGCCGCTGTCTGCACCGCCTCCGTCACCCGGTACTCAGTTCTGAATTCCATACCCTCCCGCTCCACCCGCACCCGCTCCCACGCAATCGCCTAGTGTAGTCCGCCTTACAGATGGTGTCTTATGGACGAGGGATTTTTTCCGAGTCCACGGCGCGAGGAGGGCGCGAATCAGCATTCGCAACCGACGAGCAACACAGGAATCGGGAAAAAGACCCGTCCCCTACCCCATCCGTATTGCGGCTCAATCCTCCTTCCTTCCCACAAAATCAGAAGATACCATCTGTAAGACGGGCTGCACTAGCCTGATCCGCCCCAAACTCACCGCAAATACCGCGCACACCGCGCCCGCAGCAGTTCCACCAGCTCCGGGTCCATGTATTCGTAAGCCCCACGGTCAAGCCCCGCATTCCCGCGCCGCTTCCCCTTGCAGCTTCCCCCACCACTCCCATCTCTCTCCTCGCCGCCTCCACAGACGGCTCCCCATGACTGAACACCTCTCGACCGGACCGATCCGCTTCCTGGGCCGCACCGCCCGCGAATCCCTCACCAGACAACGCGGCACCGTCTTCTGGTTCTACGGCCTCAGCGGCGCCGGCAAAAGCACCCTCGCCTCCGCCGTCGAAAAAGCCCTCCACGAAAAAGGCCACCTCACCACTCTCCTCGACGGCGACCTCCTCCGCACCGGCCTCAACCGCGGCCTCGGCTTCAGCGACGACGACCGACGCGAAAACCTCCGCCGCGCCGCAGAAGTCGCCCGCCTCTTCTGCCACTCCGGCGTCATCACGCTCTGCTCCTTCATCACCCCCACCAAGGCCTTCCGCTCCCTCGCTCGCCAGATCGTCGGCGAAGACGACTTCCACGAAATCTTCGTCAAAGCAGACTTCGACACCTGCCGCGCCCGCGACGTCAAAGGCCTCTACGCCAAAGCAGAAGGCGGCACCGTCAAACAATTCACCGGCCGCGACTCAGGCTTCGAAGAACCAGACCGCGCCGACTTCACCATCGACACCACATCCTCCACAGAATCCACCTGCGTCGACCACCTCCTCGCATGGATGCTCCCACTCATCGCCCCCCAGTAACCCGTCCGACCACGCCCCGGGACCACGAGGCTCCGTACTCGCGCCTCTCCGATCAAGCTCACCATTCCAAATTTACTATTTACTATTCACCATTTTCAATTTCCCGCCCCGTCCCGTAGGGACGACCGGTTACTAGCCCCGGGTGGCGCAACGCGATACCCGGGGTCACCACCCCAAAACCCTCACAACCCCGTAGGGGTTGCCCCCCTCCCAACAAGCCAGCCGCAGGCTCTGGACTGCTGCTAGAATCGCAACTCTCCCCGCACACAGAGTGCCCCTACCAGCCTCCCTCCGACCACGCCCCGGGGCCGCGAGACCCCGCACTCGCCCCTCTCCGATCAGGCTCACCATTCCCAATTTACTATTCACTATTCACCATTTTCAATTTCCCACCCCGTCCCGTAGGGACGACCGGTGACTAGCCCCGGGTGGCGCAACGCGATACCCGGGGTCACCACCCCAAAACCCTCACAACCCCGTAGGGGTTGCCCCTCTCCAATCAAGCCACCCGAAGGCTCTGGACTGCTGCTGGAACGCAACTCTCCCCGCACACAGAGTGCCCCTACCAGGCCCTCCCAACACACCCTCTCCCCACCAGCCCTATCTCAAATTTCAAATCTCAAATCTCAAATCCCTATCGCCTTCCTCAGCTCCGCCGCCAGCCGGTGAAACTCCGCGCTCACCGCATTCACCCCCACCGGCATCAGCGCCACCGGCATCCCGCTGTCCCCGCCCTCGCGCGTCGGCAGATCAATCGGAATCTGCGCCAGCAGCGGCACCCCTAGCCGCTTCGCCTCCTTCGCACCGCCGCCACTCCCGAAAATGTCGTACCTCACCCCGTCCGACGGACACAGGAAGTAACTCATGTTCTCCACAATCCCCAGCACCGGGATGTTCACCTTCGCAAACATCGACGCCGCCTTCCGCGCATCAATCAGCGCCACCTCCTGAGGGGTCGTCACAATCACCGCCCCGTCCAGCGCCACCGTCTGCGAAATCGTCAGCTGAATATCCCCTGTCCCCGGCGGCAGATCCAGCACCAGCACGTCAAGCTTACCCCACGCCGTCTGCCTCAGAAACTGCTGCGTGTACCGCGTCGCCAGCGGACCCCTCACAATCACCGGCGACGCATCGCTCAGCAGAAACGCCATCGACATCAGCTTCAACCCATGCGCCTCGATCGGAATAATCTCATTCTGCTCCGTCGCCATCGGCTGCTCGTCCGCCCCTAGCATCAATCCCACACTCGGCCCGTAAAGATCGCAGTCGCACAACCCCGTCCGCAATCCCGCGCGGCTCAGCGCAATCGCCAGATTGCTCGCCACCGTCGACTTGCCCACCCCTCCCTTGCCGCTCGCCACCGCAATGATCTTCTTCACACCCGCAATACTGCTCCGGCCCACTCCCGCCGCCGCTTCCGGCTCCTTGATGTCAAAATCCAGACTCACCTTCCCCATCCCCGGCACCTCCGCCAGCACCCGCGTCGCCGCCTCGTGAATCTGCCGCGGAATGTTCGCATCCCGCGTCGCCAGCTCCAGCCGCACCGTCACATCCGACCCATCCACCCGAATCCCCTTCACCAGCCCGAAGGCCACAATGTCCCGGCTGAATCCGGGCCACTTCACACTGCGCAGGGCTTCTAGAACAATCGCTTCGGTAATCATGGCTCCCCGAGAAACGCGGCCAGCCGCCGTTTGGCAACACCGGATTCTCCCAGCCCACACCAGCGCGCCTTTTCCCCTCAGTCCACCCTGCTGGGCGCTTTCCGGCAAATTCACCGCAAAATCCGCCAATCGGGAGACGTTCCCTCTTGCGTCTGTTCAACGCGCCGTCCCCCGCGGCACCTCAGAAAGCCTTCATGAAAGTCCTCCTCCTCTCTCTGCCCGCCGTCGCCCTCACAGGCCTCCCAGCCCTCGCAGACATCCAGTTCAATCGCGACATCCGTCCGCTCCTCTCCGAAAACTGCTTCCACTGCCACGGCCCGGACCCCGGCACCCGCAAAGCAGGCCTCCGCCTCGACACCAAGGAAGGCTTCTTCGAACGCACCGAAAAACGCGGCCCCACCGTCATCGCAGGAAACCCCGACGAAAGCCCGCTCTACCAGCGCATCATGACATCCGACGAGGACGACATCATGCCGCCCCCGGAATCCCACAAGGAACTCAAACCGGAACAAAAGGACCTCCTCAAACGCTGGATCGCTGAAGGAGCCCCATGGCAACCTCACTGGGCCTTCATCAAACCCGAACGCCCCGCAGCCCCACAACCTGCCGCCACCAACCAGCCGGTCCGCAACCCCATCGACGCCTTCGTGTTCGCCAAACTCCAGGAAGTCGGCCTCCAACCCAATAAGGAAGCCAATCGCGCCACGCTCGCCCGACGCCTCTCCCTCGACCTCACCGGCCTCACCCCTTCCCCGGAAGACGTCGCCGCCTTCGTCGCCGATCAATCCCCGGACTATTACGAGAAATTCGTCCGCAAACTCCTCGATTCCCCACACTACGGCGAACACCGCGGCCGCTACTGGCTCGACGCCGCCCGCTACGCCGACACCCACGGCATGCACTTCGACAACTACCGCGAAATGTGGCCCTATCGCGACTGGGTCATCGCCGCCTTCAATCGCAACCAGCCCTTCGACCAGTTCACCACCGAACAACTCGCCGGCGATCTCCTCCCCTCCCCAACCCTCGACCAGCTCGTCGCCACAGGCTTCCACCGCTGCAACATCACCACCAACGAAGGCGGTACCATCGTCGAGGAAAACCTCGCCAACTACGCCCGCGACCGAGTCGAAACCACCTCGTGGGTCTGGCTAGGCCTCACCGCAAACTGCGCCGTCTGCCACGACCACAAATTCGACCCTATCAGCACGCGCGACTTCTACTCGATGGCTGCGTTTTTCCGGAACACCACCCAGCCAGGCCTCGACGGCAACGTCAAGGACTCCGCTCCCTCCATCGTCGTCCCCCAATCCCCGGAAGACCGCACCCGCTGGGCCGCCATCCCCACAGAAATCGCCGCCCGCCAGCAGGAACTCGCCGCTCGCAAGGAAGCCGCTCGCCCCGAATTCACCTCGTGGCTCGCCTCCGTCAAATCCGCTGACCTCGGCGATGGCGTCAAAACCGACGGCCTCATCGCCCACGCTCCCCTAACCGAAGGCGTCGGCGATGAAATCGGAGCCGTCTGCGGCCAGCCCATGCGCTTCAAAGCCTCCGGCAAGGTCCTCTGGAAACCAGACGGCCGCATCGGCCCAGCCCCAGTCCTCAACGCCACCACCACCTTCGACCTCGGCAATCAGGGCGACTTCGAACGCGATCAGGCCTTCAGCTACGGCACATGGGCCCGCGCCGCAGGCAACAACGCCTACTCCAGTCTCATCGCTCGCATGGACGAAGCCACCGCCTACCAAGGCTGGGACCTCTGGCAGAACGGCGACCGCTTCGCCGTCCATCTCGTCAACTCATGGCCAGGCAACGCCATCAAGGTCCAGACCAGCGAACCCTCCGTCAAACCAGGCGAATGGCAGCACGTCTTCATGACCTATGACGGCTCCGGCAAGGCCGGCGGCATCCGCCTCTTCATCAACGGCAAGCAGGTCAAAACCCGCGTCGAGTCAGACTCCCTCTCCGCCTCCATCCGCACCTCCGTCCCTCTCAAACTCGGTCAGCGCAGCGCCGGCCAGTTCTTCGAAAACGGCAGTCTCCAGGACGTCCGCGTCTACTCTCGCCGCCTCGAAGCCACCGAAGTCGAAAACCTCTTCAAAAACGGCCCGCTCCGCGCCATGCTCGGCGTCGATCCTGACAAACGCACCCCGGAACAGCAGCAGGCCCTCTACGACTTCTACCTCACCACTCTCGACGCCCCGTCCCTCGACCTCCGCAAATCCCTCGCCGCGCTCGAACAGGAACGCATCGCCATCCGCGACCGCAGCCCCGTCACCCACATCCAGGAGGAAAAACGCGACACCCCGGCCACCGCGAACATCCTCTTCCGCGGCAACTACGATCAGCCCCGCGAGAAAGTCGAAGCCGCCACCTTCAAGGCCCTCAACCCCATGCCCGCCGACGCCCCCAAAAACCGGCTCGGTCTCGCCGCATGGCTCACGTCTCCTGACAACCCCCTGACCGCCCGCGTCACCGTCAATCGCTTCTGGCAGGAAATCTTCGGCACAGGCCTCGTCAAAACCGCCGAAGACTTCGGCATCGTCGGCGACGCTCCTAGCAATCAGGCTCTCCTCGACTGGCTCGCCGTCGAATTCCGCGAAAGCGGCTGGAACGTCAAACACCTCTTCACCCTCATCGTCTCTTCCTCCACCTACCGTCAGGAAGCCACCACCACCCCGGATAAACTCGAGAAAGACCTCGCCAACCGCCTCGTCTCCCGCGGCCCCCGCTTCCGCATGGACGCCGAAGTCATCCGCGACAGCGCCCTCGCCGCCAGCGGTCTCCTCGTCCCGAAAATCGGCGGCCCCAGCGTCAAACCCTATCAACCAGAAGGCATCTGGGACAAGGTCGGCATGGTCGAAGGCAACACCCGCATCTACCAGCAGGACAAAGGCGAAAACCTCTACCGCCGCAGTCTCTACTCGTTCTGGAAACGCATGGCCCCTCCCGCCACGCTCGAAATCTTCAACGCCCCGGCCCGCGAACTCTCCTGCATCCGCCGCGAACGCACGAACACCCCTCTCCAGGCCCTCGCCGCCCTCAACGACACGCAGCTCCTCGAAGCCGCCCGCGTCCTATCAGAAACCGCCCTCCGCAAAGCCGGCGCTTCCTTCGACGAAACCGCCGCATGGATCACCGCACGCGTCCTCTCCCGCTCGCTCTCACCGGAAGAATCCGCCATCGTCCGCTCCACCTTCGACGCCGCCCTCGCCAGCTTCAAGGCCAGCCCCGACGACGCCCGCAAATTCATCGCCCAGGGCGAATCCAAACCGGATGACAAACTCGACCCGGCCTCCGTCGCCGCATGGCTCACCGTTACAAACCAGATCATGAACCTCGACGAAGCCCTCAACAAGTAACCTCCCTCACCCCATGAGTCTCTTCGAAGAATTCCACCGCCATCAGACCCGCCGCAGCTTCTTCGAGCGCGGCCGCCACCTCCTCGGCGGAGCCGCCCTCGCCTCTCTCCTCGGCGAATCCTCCATCGAACGCCTGACAGCCGCCGATAGCCCCGCCCACGGCCCTCTCCTCCCCCACTTCGCCCCCAAGGCCAAACGCGTCATCTACCTCCACATGGTCGGCGGCCCTTCTCAGATGGACCTCTGGGACTACAAACCTGACCTCCCCAAATGGTACGACAAGGACCTCCCGGAATCCATCCGCAACGGCCAGCGTCTCACCACCATGACCAGCGGCCAGTCCCGCTTCCCCATCGCTCCATCCAAGTACAAGTTCTCCCAGGTCGGCAGCAACGGGCTCTGGATGAAC
>JAIXVE010000010.1 GCA_027483175.1 Verrucomicrobiaceae bacterium
CATTGCTGGGTTGTTTTGCATAACACCACCAATCCAGCACGATTCCGCCGCCTGGCCACCCGCGATTTCACGAACCTGCTAACTCAAAGCGGCTCTACTTCTGTGGGATGCCTGTGAAACTCATTTCACTCTCCTCCGCTAATTGCTTCGCTTGCTTGAAGAGGTGATCTGGAATCTGAACTTGCGTTTTCACCATGATGGCAAAATGCCATTATTTGCGGTTTTGTCGATCCCCGGCTCCTCATTAGGCCGTTCGCGTCTCGACCAGCGCCACATCATGGCACCCGCTCTGTTGCCAGCACCACCCGCCGCCCCCGTTTACCCGCCCCCTAGCCGCCTCCTCACAAATCCCGCAATCGCCCCGATATCCTCATCCGCCACTGAACGCCCCCCGCTGCATACTGCCGCATCCAGCTCCCCGCACTTCATGAATCGCCCCGACTTCCACACGTACGCCTCCCGATCCCACGGCCCCACTTTCCGCGGGTCCGACCACGTGTGAATCCCCAGCACCCGCGGCGACAACGCCGCCGCCATGTGCATCGGCCCACTGTCCACACTCACCGTGTATACCGCCCGCCGCATCAGCCACGCCAGTTCTGGCAGCGTCGTCCCGTTCACCAGATCCACCGCCCCACCCGGCAACGCCAGCCTATCCCCCGTCAGCCTCCCCACCACCACCACCGTCCTCATCCCCATCGCCTCGCAGAACAACCGTACCTGCTCCCGCGTCAGACTCTTGCCCTCCCCTCGACTGAACGGATGCAGTAGCACATACCCGCCCGCCTGCGTCTCACCCAAGCCCGCAGGCTCACTTCCCTCTGGCAGGGCAAACTCCACCGGCCCATCCCCCCCCAGCGCCCGCACCATCGCCAGATTCCGCTCCACCGCATGCGCCCCCGCCTCCACCGGCACCACGTGCCCGTGAAACCACCGCGCACCCTCCCGGCTGTCACTCATCCCCACCACTGCCCTTGCCCCGCTCGCGCGCGACATCAACCCGCTCCGCAGCAAGCCCTGGAAATCCAGCGCTAGATCGACCGACCCCACCCGCTCCCTCAGCCCGCGCAACCACCCCGCAAACCGACCCATCCCGCGCCACCCCCGAAACTCCCCACGCGGAAACATCACCACTTCCCCCACATCCGCATTCCCCTCGAGCAACGGCGCAAACTCCGGATTCACCACCCACACCAGCTCCATCCCCGGCCAGCGCCGCTTCAGCAAATGCACCGCCGGCAGCGTGTGCACAATGTCTCCAAGGGAACTCGGCTTCACCACCAGCACCCGGCCGCAAGCTCCCAAATCAGGCAGCTCCTTCACTCGTAGCATCCCCCACTCACGGTTTCATCAGTGGCCGACACCACGCCTCGTTTCCCCGATACCACTCCACCATCGCCGCAATTACCTCGTTAAACGCCTGCTTCGGCACCCACAGATTCCCCGCATGCGTCAGCGCATCAGCGCTCGTCACCCGCACGCCGACCTGATCACGGAGTACCTTTCGAATGAAATTGCTGCCGATGAAGCCGCAGCCGCCAGTGACCGAATAGTGCATAACTAAATGCGTGTTCTTCCAGAACCGCTTCTCAAATGAAGATTTGCCAGCCCCGCGCCCCGCCGCAACCCCGAAGGATCATCGGCGCCATTCCACCGCCAATCACCTCGGCACCGCCACCCCGGAACGCAACGCCCCACCGCCACCACGCTCCTCCATCCCCAGCGCCGCCGCCGGCACCTTCCCCTCCAACCGCTCAATCTCCGCCTGCCGCGCCTCCAGCTCGCTCCGCAGAAACCGAATCACGTCATTCAACTCCACCTCCCGAGCTCCCAGTCGATCCGTCAAATCCCTCACCGCCCCGCGCAGAATCCGCGCCTCCTGATCCAGCGCCCGCAACCGCTTGATCTCCGCCTCCTGCACCTCCGCATTCACATCCCGCGCCTCCGCCGCCCGCACCATTCCCCCCAATCGCCCCGCCTCGCCTCGCCATTGATCCCGCTCTCCGGTAAGCTCCACCACCAGCCATGCCGCCAGCACCTGCCCCACCATCAGTAGCATCCCAAACCATACCACTCCCCACGATCCCTCCTGAGATCGCTCGCCCGCTCCAGCACTCAATTCACGCTCCATCACCCACCCGTCGCCACTCCGCTCCCGCAAACAACGGGAAATCACAGGCTTTCTCCCCGTCCCACCCACACATCACGCCGCCGGAACCACCAGCGGCGCTGTCATCCGCGCCCTCGGCGTCAGTATCTCCGGCCCATCCTCCGTCACCACCACCGTGTGCTCAAAATGTGAACTCGCCTTGCGATCCCGCGTCACCGCCGTCCATCGATCCGACAACACCACCACCTCAGGCGTCCCTAAATTCACCATCGGCTCAATCGCCAGCACCATCCCTGGCTCCAGGCGCACCTTGATCCGCCCATTGTCAAAATTCGGCACCTCCGGCGCTTCATGCAACTGCTTCCCCACCCCGTGCCCTACAAACTGCTGCACCACCGAAAAACCAAACCGCCGCACCAATTTCTCCACACTCCCACACAGCGTCCTCAACTGCCCACCAGGGACCGCATGACTCACCGCCGTCAGCAGCGATTCCTCCGTCACCCGCAGCAATTGATGCACCTCCGGAGACACCATTCCCACCGCCACAGTCAGCGCATTGTCGCCAATCCACCCACCCTTCGTGATCCCCACGTCAATCTTCACAATGTCCCCATTCTGAATGATCCGATCCGCGCGCCCGATGCCGTGCACCACTTCCTCATTCAACGAAATGCAGATCCGCCCCGGAAATCCCCGGTAACCGAGAAATGCACTCCGGCACCCAGCGTCAGACATGAACTGCCCAGCAGCTTCATCCACCGCCTTCGTCGACATCCCAGCCTTCACGACCTCAGCCGTCCGCCGCAGAACCTCCGCAGCGGTATGGCCAGCCAGACGCATCCCGTCCAGCTCCGCTCCCTTTCGTATCGGAATCTTCCCGCCTCGTGACACCGTGGTCGTCGGTTAACCGTTGACCTTCCGGTAAATCGCCGTGCTGATCCCGATGAGCACGAGAACCGCCAGCGCCACATAAAGCAGCACAACCCGGCCGCTCGCCGAGGAAGCGCCCTCACGCAGCGTGCCATCGCCTTCATACCGGCCACGGATCTTGCCCTTGCGCAGGAACCCATCGTAATTCCGCTGCAACAGGTGCGTTTCAACCTGGCGCATCAGGTCCAGCAGCACCCCAACCAGAATCAACACACTCGTCCCACCAAAGAACTGCGCCGTGAAATATGGAATCTGCGCATAGTGCGTCATCATCTGCGGCACAATCGCCACCAGACTCAGGAAGCACGCCCCCGCAAACGTCAGCCGACTCATCGTGAAATCCAGAAAGTCAGCCGTCGGCTTCCCAGGACGAATCCCCGGAATATACCCGCCGTTCGACTTCAAATCCTCGGAAATCTGCGTCGGCTGGAACATCGTCGCCACCCAGAAGTACGCGAAGAAGAAGATCAGCACCAGATAGATCAGCCAATGCCACGGGCCGTTGTTCTGTGAATACTCCAGGAACTTCTTAGCCCAGCCCGCATCCTTGAAGATCCAGTTGATGATCACCGCAGGGAACGAAATGATCGCCGACGCAAAGATGATCGGCATCACCCCGGAATAGTTCAGCCGGATCGGCAGGTGCGTCGACTGACCACCCATCACCTTCCGCCCCACCATCCGCTTCGCATAATTGATCGCAATCTTCCGCGTCGCCTGCGTCAGAATAATGATCCCAGCCACCGTCAGCACAAACAACGCAATCAACCCGACAAGCTTGATCGCCTTCACCGGATCACCCGCCCGCACATAATCCCGGAACGTGTTCACCAAGGCATTCGGCAGGTCGGACAGAATGTTCACCGAAATAATCAGCGACGTTCCGTTACCAATCCCGCGCTCCGTAATCTGCTCACCCAACCACATCAGGAACAAGGTCCCCGCCGTCATCGCCGTCACCGAAATCGCATAGAACCCAAACGTGTCCACCAGATGCGTCGGCACCAGTTGCCGCGACGATGTCTTCAGAAAATCATCCATCCCGCGCAGCAGCACGTTGCCCTCAGGATGGCAAAGTCCGCGCGCCATCAGGTACCCCTGAATCACACACAGCACGATCGTCAGATACCTCGTGTACTGCGTGATCTTCTGACGCCCACCCACTTCCTTCGCCAGTTTCCCGAGCGTCGGCACCACCGCCGTCAGCAACTGCACCATGATCGATGCGCTGATGTACGGCATGATCCCCAAGGCAAAAATCGAACAGGCCGCCACCACACCACCGCTGAACGCACTGATCAACGTCGTCAGCGCATTCCCGGTCTTCGCCTCACTCGTGTCAAGGTAACCCTGCACCACCGAAGGATCCACCCCGGGCAGCGTAATCGCTGCCCCGATACGGACCACCGCCAGCATCGCCAGCGTGAAGAACACCCGCTGCCGGAGTTCAGGAATCTTGAAAATGTTCGCAAAAGCGGAAATC
This sequence comes from Verrucomicrobiaceae bacterium, assembly GCA_027483175.1. Lineage (GTDB taxonomy): Bacteria > Verrucomicrobiota > Verrucomicrobiia > Verrucomicrobiales > V1-33 > V1-33. Next base: position 4,527 of record JAIXVE010000010.1, read on the forward strand.
ATGAGTCAGTGCGGAAGTGAACTTGATGTGATGCCTCAACAGGGAGACGGGCGCAACATCAGTTGCGCCCGCCCGAATCCTTGTTGTCTGCTTATTTCGACCCGGGCGATGCAATCGAACCCCCAGCCTTCTCGATCTTCTCCCGGGCACTCTCGCTGACCTTGTTCACATTCACCGTGAACTTCTTCGTCAGTTCCCCGTTGCCGAGAATCTTGACCCCATCCCAGCGGCCCTTCACAAGGCCCGCTTCGCGGAGCACAATCTCATTGATCTCAATGCCGTCCTCAAACGCTTCGCTCAGATCACCCACATTGATGATCGCATAACGAATCGCAAAATCGACGTTGCTGAAACCCTTCTTCGGCAGACGCCGATAAATCGGCATCTGACCGCCTTCAAAGCCGTGACGCACCGTGCCGCCAGCCCGGGCCTTCTGACCTTTGTGACCTTTACCGGAGGTCTTACCGTGCCCGGAGCTTTCGCCGCAACCGAGCCGCTTGACCCGGTGCTTGCTGCCCGGACGGGGAGCCAATGTGTTCAGACGCATGGTTTTAAAATGGAACGAATGTTGGTTATTCGGTCGCTCAGAGAGCGGCCGGCTTGAGTTTCCCGCGCGCCCCGAGGAACATTTCGCGGGTCCGGAGCTGCTGCAGCGCCGTCAACGTGGCCTTCACCACGTTCGATGGGTTCTTGGATCCAAGGCTCTTCGCAAGAATATCCTTGACCCCAGCCGCTTCCACCACCGCACGCACCGCCCCACCAGCAATAATCCCAGTACCAGGACTCGCAGGCTTCAGCAGCACATGACCGCCACCGAACTCGCCGATGACTTGATGCGGAATCGTGTTGTCGCGCAGATAGACCGGAACCAGCGCCTTGCGCGCCGCCTCACTCGCCTTCTTGATCGCGTCAGCCACTTCGTTCGCCTTGCCGAACCCGTAGCCAACACGACCCTGCTTGTCTCCACAGACCACAAGGGCCGAGAAACTGAAGCGGCGACCGCCCTTCACGACTTTGGCACACCGGTTGATGTGAACCACCTTCTCGATCATTTCAGGCTTTCCGGCCTCGGAAAAACCTTCGGAGAACTGTACGTTGGTGTCAGTAGACATGGAGATATTGCTTTAGAACTGAAGACCGGCAGCACGCGCAGCTTCCGCCAGCGCCTTCACTTTGCCGTGATAAATGTGACCACCACGGTCAAACACCACCGCCGACACACTCGCCGACTTCGCACGCTCCGCAATCAGCTGACCAGCCTTCACGGCCATCTCAACATTGGCGCGGGCCGCCATGCCTTCTTCGGTTGTGCTGACAGAGGCAAGGGTCAGACCTTTGCTGTCATCAATAACCTGAACATACACATTCTTATTGGAGAAATGCACGGTCAGACGCGGACGCTCAGTGGTACCCACCAGCTTCTTGCGGATCCGCGCATGAATCCGGCGGCGGATGGCTTTACGATCAATGGACATGGAAACAGTTTAATGCGGAGTCAGAACCCCTGGTTTACTTCACTTTCTTACCTTCCTTGCGGCGAATCACTTCACCCGCATAACGGACTCCCTTCGCCTTATATGGCTCGGGCGGATAATAATTGCGCACGTCAGCGGCAAACTGCCCGACCCGTTGCTTGTCGATTCCCTCGACCCGGATCTTCGTGTTGTCCGTCACCGTCACCTTGATGTCAGCTGGAATCGGATGCAGCACAGGATGGCTGCACCCCAGCGAAAGATCCAGGGCCGTCCCCTTCACCGCAGCACGGAATCCAGTCCCGTGAATCTCAAGATCCCGAGTGAAGCCCTCGCTCACACCCTTGATCATGTTCGTCAGCAACCGCTGGCTCGTACCATGAAGCGCACGCTGGCGACGTTCGTCGCTCGACCGCTTCACTGTGATGTTTTCGCCTTCCATCGTCAGGCTGATGCCTTCCGGAAGGACGTGACTGAGATTGCCCTTCGGCCCCTCCACCTCAACCTTGGCGCCGTCGTGCTTGACGACAACCTTAGATCGGAAGAGC
>JAIXVE010000323.1 GCA_027483175.1 Verrucomicrobiaceae bacterium
CCATCCCTGACAAACCCGGCAGCACTTCCCTCACCCTCAACCTGCCCCTCCCCGACGGCTCGCCCGCCACCAGACCCCTAACTCTCGAAATCGAAGCCTCCGGCCCGCCCATCGCCGACCACGGCGACAGCGACCCGCAAAGTCTCTCCCGCCTCCGCTGGCTCAATTCCTCCACCGCCGTCGACGACGAACCCGTCAAAGGCTACTCCCCGCTCGAAATCGTCGGCCACACCATCCGCTGCCTCGGCCGCTCCATCGACCTCGGCGACGACGGCCTCCCCGTCCAGATCCGCAGCCACTTCAACAAGGCCATCACCCGGATCCTCGACCAGCCAACCGCCACACTCCTCGCCTCTCCCGCCCACTTCTCCGTCACCTCCGATGGCTCCAGCCATACCCTGACAGGAAACGGCCTCAAGTTCACCAGACAGACTCCATGGTCCGTCGAATGGTCCGCCTCGCTCCACGGCATGGGGCTCCACGCAAATCTGCTAGGTCGCATGGAAGGCGATGGCTCCGTCAACTACCGCATCGCCTTCGATGCCGCCACCGACCAGCCAGTCTCCCTCGATAGTCTCCAGCTCAATATCCCAAGGCTCGCCGCCACCACCGGATTCATCCTCGGGCTCCAGCAGGAAACCGGCTCGTTCCCACCGGATCAATCCATCTCATGGCAATGGGATACCCCCAACCGCCACCAGGACAGTCTCTGGCTCGGCTCAGTCAACGGCGGGCTCCGTCTCCAGCTCAAAGCAGAAAACTACGTCCGCCCTAGCGTCAACATCCACTACAAACGCCGCCCGCTCAATGACCCGCCATCATGGAACGCCCACGGCAAAGGCGGGCTCCGCGTCTCCCCCGAACAATCCTCCCCAGCCGGTCCCATCCGCCTCGTCACCGCCTTCAGCGGCCCGCTCTCCATCCGTAAAGATCAGCCGCTCCACTTCGACTTCGATCTCCTCATCACTCCCTTCCACACGCTCCGCACCGCCGAACAGTGGTCCGACCGCTACTACCACACCGGTCAGGTCCCCAAAGACGTCGAAAAATACCTCGACGCCGCCAAAGCCGCTTCCGCCTCGGTCGTCAACATCCACCAGGGCAACTGGCTCAATCCCTACATCAATTATCCCTTCCTCACCGCCGACCGACTCGCCGCCTTCGCCTCCGCCGCCCACCAGCGCGGCATGCGCGCCAAATACTACTACACCGTCCGCGAACTCTCTAACTGGTGCCCCGAACTCTTCGCCTTCCGCTCCATGGATAGCGAACTCCTCATGTCAGGAACCGGCGGCGGCCACCCATGGGGCGAAGAACACCTCCACGGCAACTACTGGCAGGCATGGTTCGAACCAGGCACCCAGGACGTCAGCTTCCTCACCCAGCCCATGAGCCGCTTCCACAACTACTACATCGAAGGGCTCCGCTGGCTCTGCCAGAACGCCGGCTGCGACGGCATCTACCTCGACGACATCGCCTACGACCGCTCCATCATGCTCCGCGCTCGCAAGGTCCTCGACCGCTTCTCCCCTCGCGGCGGTCTCATCGACCTCCACTCATGGAACGAATTCCACGAAGGCGGCGCATGGGCCCACTGCCCCAACATCTTCATGGACTCCATGCCGTTCGTCGACCGTCTCTGGTTCGGCGAAGGCCACCACTACTCCGGCCCCCCAGCCGACCACTTCCTCGTCGAACTCAGCGGCATCCCCTTCGGCCTCATGGGCGAAATGCTCGAAGGCGGCGGCAACCCATGGCTCGGCCTCGTCTTCGGCACCACCGGCCGTCTCGGCTGGGGCGGCAATCCCTCGGAAGTCTGGAAACTCTGGGACGACTTCTCCGTCCAGCACTCCGAATTCACCGGCTGGTGGGCCGCCGATGAATGCCCCGTCCTCTCCTCCGACCCAGCCATCAAAGCCTCCGTCTGGAAAAAACCCGGCGCTTCCATGGTCGCCGTCGCTAACTTCTCCTCCGAATCCAAACCCGCCTCCCTCTCCATCAACTGGCAGGCCCTCGGTCTCGACCCGACCAAAGCCAAGCTCTTCTTCCCTGCCCTCGCCCAGATGCGCCAGAAAGCCGCATGGCTCTCCCCTGACCGTCTCCCCATCGTCCGCCCCCACTCAGGCATGGTCTTCATCATCGACCACCTCCCCCACGACGTCGCCGCACCTCCCTCCGCCGCCTCCCTCGGCCCCATCCTCCTCGACGACTCCTTCTCCTCCAAGCTCGACCCCGCATGGAAACCAGTCTTCTCCCCTAACGCCAAAACCTCCGGCACCATCGACAGCGGCCTCGTCCTCCAGATGCCCGCCAACCTCCACGGCTTCCTCGAACGCAAGCTCCCCCCAGACGCCGCCGCCGTCAGCACCCGCATCTGGCAGGACCCCAAAGACGAAGCCCAGCAATGGGGCCCAGGCATCGCCCTCATCTGGCCCGACGGCCAATCCCTCCGCACCAACATCCGCAAAGACGGCCGCCTCACCGTCTCCCACAACGGCAGCGAAAACCTCGACGCCTCCATCTCCTCTCGCGCCCCAGTCGAATTCACCCTCTCATGGGACAAGGAATTCATCCGCATCGCCGCCGCAGGCCCAGCCATGGGCGATCTCTCCGAAGAAATCGCCCGCTTCCCACGCTCCCAGTTCCCCGCCCAACCCGCCGTCGTCCGCCTCGGCAAAATGCCCTCCTCCACCTCCCCGTCCGACTTCTCAGAACCCGGCCCCACCGGCTTCAACCGCATCGAATGGTTCCGCCTCCACGGCCCCAAACCCTGACACACCCCCGCTCTCCATACAAGCCCAGTCACGCGAGGCTCCGTACTCGCGCTCTCCCAATCAGCCCCATCTCAAATCTCAAATCTCAAATCCCCCAGCGCGCCGCAGGCTCTGTACTGCTGGGAGAATCACAGCTCTCGGCGCGCACGGAGTGCGCGCGGCCCGCTCTCCCCACAAGCGCAGTCACGCGAGGCTCCGTACTCGCGCTCTCCCAACACGCCCCCTCCGAACCCGCCAATCCCACTTCTCACTTCTCACTTCTCACTTCTCACTTCCCACTTCTACCCCCCTCACGGGTTCGTCGCCCCCACCGCCTTCAAATCCTCCCGGAACTTCACCACCTTCGCCCGCCACGGCTCCGGAATCTTCGCCACCTCCGCCTCCGTCCCGCACGGCCCGCGAAACTGCAGCGTCCCCGCCCGGTCATGCACCTCCACCATCTGCCCTCCCCCAGATCCATAAATCTTCAGCTTCCCGCTATCATCCTCCTTCACCGCCCAAGATCCCTCCCGCTCCAACTCCCCTGCCGCTAGCGGCCCGGGCTTCCCGCCCGCCCCTCGCTCCCCGATCAGCATCCGGTGCACCGCCGCCGTCGCCGCCGCATCACCAGACAACCGCCCGAACAACTCCTCCAGCCGCCGCCGGTGCTCCGGCGAATCCACAGACGCCGCCTCCGACGCCACCGGAATCTCCATCGCCGCCAGCTTCACCGCCGCCGACATCTCCTTCCCCCGACGCAACCACGTCAGCTTCACCTCATCCCCAGCCTTCCGTGGCGTCACCGCACGCCGGATGTCCTCATCCGAAACCACATCCTTATCGTCACACCGGAACAGCAGATCATTCGCCAACAGCCCCGCCGCTTCCGCCGGACTCCCCGGCAGCACCCGCGCCACCATCAGCCCGATCCCTTCCTCCAGCGGCGTCTGCGCTCGCACATCAGAACGCACCGGAGCCAGCAGCAACCCTAGCGCCACCCGCGTCTCCAGCACCGGAGCCACCGGCACCTTCTCTCCACCGGCAACTCCATCCGCACCAGCACCACCAGCCACTGTCATCAGGGCCGTGCACTGAAGCCATCCTGCAGCGACACGAAGCCGCCACCACGCTGAAGTCGGGGCAACCATAACAATCGTTCAGGGAAAAAATCTCAGCGGTACGACGCCGGCAGCAAAACCCGCTGCTGCCGCGGAATGCTCATCCGAATCAGCGAATTATCCCGCGGATTCCGCCACTCGTGATGCTCCGTCTGCTCCAGTTGATACTCCATCATCGGCGCAGGCTCGTTGATCAGCAGCACCCCAGACCCATCCACCAGCCGATACTCACTCCGCGGCGGCATCGGCACCCACGAGATCGGCGCATGGCCCGGACGCGCTTCCTCAGCAGAACGGATCCCGCCCGCCACCGACCCCTTATCCACCGACCGCTCCGCCGATGGCAGCACAAACGCCGCAGCCGCAGCCGCCGCAGCCGTCGGCACTCCCACCCGCCGCCACGGAAACGGCCCAGCCACCACCCGGTTCACTCGCGCCGGCACAGGCACTTCTGACTCGCTAGCCACCTGCCGGGCCAGCATCTCACTCAACGCCCGCTCCGGAGCAATCGGC
>JAIXVE010000060.1 GCA_027483175.1 Verrucomicrobiaceae bacterium
GCGGTCGGGATTTGTTTTGGCGACCGCTGAGAATGAAGAATGTGGCCTGAGAGATCAGGCAGAGAGCAGCGGCCCTGGAGGAGATCCGGGGCCGCTGTTTGTTTTGAGGTTTGGAGGGGGAGCCGGTTGGGGCGGGGAGGGATCAGAGGATGGAGCTGTCGTCGGAGCGTTCGAGTTTGCCGATCCGTTTTTTGAGGGATTCGAGTTCGACGGTGAGGCGGTGGAGGATGGGGTAGCAGTCGTCCTGGGTTTCCTTGTCGGCGAGGTGGGGGATGGCCGGGTGGATTTTCATCATGAGGCGGGCGATGTCGCGGCAGGCGTCGCGGATTTGCTGAATGGCGTCGGGGCGTTCCATGGTGGGGGAAGCTGAGCGGGAAGGTGGATGGTGCAAACTGAATCCTGTCATTGCGCAGTGGCTGGCGGCCCCCTACGATCGACGCCTTTTCCGACCCTTTACCGAAAATCAAGTCAGCATGGATCCAGCCGTCATACCGTCACTCTGTGAGGAAAGCCGCCAGATGGTACCTGGGTGGGGTAGTGCGGTGCCGGAGGTGGTGCCGATTGAGAAGGGCGGGTCGGACCGGAGGTATTACCGGCTGACTGGGGTGGGTCGTGAGGGTGGGCCGGAGACGGCGATATTGATGGTGTATACGGCGAACCGGCCGGACAACCTGAGTTTTTTTGCGGCGACGGAAGTGCTGGCTGGGGCTGGGTTGAGGATGCCGAGGATTTACGCGCATGATGGGGAGCGGCGGTGTGCGTGGCTGGAGGATCTGGGGCGCGATGACTTGTGGGAGTGGCGGGAGCGGGACGAGGAGCGCGGGGCATTGTACCGGAGTACCTTGAGGCAGGCGGCGAAGATTCATGCGATTGAGCCTGGGGCGTTGAGCGGGCTGGTTGGCGGGGAGTTGCAGCCGCCGTTTGATGAAGGGTTGTATCAGTGGGAGCAGGACTATTTTTTCCGGGAGTTTGCGTCGCGGTTTTCGGTGCTGACGGCTGAGGAGCTGGAGGAAGTGAGGTTAGGGGAAGGGCTGGCGGAAGTTAGGCGGACGCTGGCGGCGCTGCCGCGGCGGATGGTGCACCGGGATTTTCAGTCGCAGAACGTGATCGTGAGGGACGGGCAGGCGTGGCTGATTGATTATCAGGGATTGAGGCCGGGGCGGCCGGAGTATGATCTGGCGTCGCTGCTGTATGATCCGTATGTGAGGCTGCCGGAGGGTGAGCGGCGGGAGTTGCTGGCGTACTATGCGGGATTGCATGGGGCGGGTGAGGCGTTCGGGAGTGATGCGGGGGTGTTTGCGCGGTGTGCGTGTCAGCGGTTGATGCAGGCGCTGGGGGCGTATGGGAAGCTGGGGGTGGGTGATGGGAAGAAGGCGTTTCTAGAGCACATTCCGAATGCGGTGGCGAATCTGCGGAGTGTGCTGGCGGAGTCGGGGTTACTGCCGGAATTGGTGAGGGTGCTGGAATTGCGGCCGGGGGCCGTGGAAGCGGCAGGGGGGCCGCGGTTGGGGGCATGAGCGTGAGGCACACGCTGGTTTATCTACTGCTAGGAAGTGCGGTGGGGTTGCTGCTGCACCGGGAGCAGGAGCGGGGGACGCTAGCGGAACTGGACGGGCGGCATCGGGACGTGCTGATGAGAGGGCCGTGGCAGTCGGGCCCGCCGCTGGTGCCGGGGCGCGGGGCGGTGGTGTTTGCGGGGCTGGATGACAAGGATCGGGCGGATCGGGTGTTTGAGGGATGGCCGCTGACGCCGGGGGACTGGCAGGTGTTGCTGCAGAATCTGAAAGGTTATGAGCCGAGGCAGGTGGTGGTGCCGATGGCGATGGGGGTGGAGCGGGCGGGGGCTGGGTTGGAGGCTGCGGCGCTGGCGCTGCCGCGGATGACGGGAGCGGTGGCGGTGTCGGCGGTGGCGGGAGGTGCTGTGAAGGGGATTCCGGGGGAATTGCCGGTGCTGCGGAGCGAGGGGGCGGTTGGGAGGATTCCGGAGTGTCGGCGGATTGAAGGGGTGGTGGTGCCGGTGGCGGTGGGGACTGGGGAGATTGATCTTGGGGTGAAGGGCGAGCGGCTGGCGGTGAGCGGTCCGTGGTGTCGTGTGCCGTTGCTGGCGAGGTATGGGGAATCGGTGGTGCCGACGGTGTTGCTGCGGGCGGTGCTGGCCTGGTGGGATGTTCCGGTGGAGAATGTCAGGGTGGTGCCGGGGGATGCGATCTGGTGCGGGGAGAAGCTGAGGATTCCGATCGATGCGGCGGGATTTCTGGAGTTGTATCTGCCGTTTACGGAGGAGCCAGAGGTGATGAATGGCGATACGTTTGCGCTGCCGCGGGAGCAGGTGGAGGCGGCGTTGCCGGCTGGGGATCCGCAGCGGAGATTGTTAGGTTCGCTGGGGGATCGACTGGTGTGGTTTGGGATGAACGATGCGGCGAGTGCGGTGCTGCGGTTGCCGGATGGGCGGCAGGTTTCGAGCGGGGCGCTGACGGCGCGGGCGGTGGCGGCGATGCAGAGCGGGCGGTTTCTGAGGCCGGTGGGGAGTCGGGTGCAGTGGGGCGCGGAAGGATTGGCGCTGCTGGCTGGGGTGTGGGTGCTGCACCGGAGCTGGCGCTGGGTGCTGCCGTGCTGGTTGGTGGCGGTGGTGGGGTGGATCGGGGCGGGTGTGTGGATTTACCGGGAGCGGGGAGAGTGGCAGGTGTGCTGGGCTGGGTTGGGAATGCTGACGGTGGCGGCGGTGCTGGCGTTTCTGCTGCCGCGGCGCGAGCGGGTGGTGGCGGGTGAGGCTTCGGTGGCGGAGGATGAGAAAGTGGTGGGGGCGGTCGCGGGTGAAGGGGAAGCGGGGGGTGAGGAGAGCGAGGCTAGCGGGGCGGTGGGTGCGGGGGGTGGAATGGAGCGGCGGCGTCGGCGGAGGCGGCGGGAGAATGGTGAGCGGAGGGCGGGGGAGAGGGCGGGGACGAGGCGGCGGTAAGGAGGGGGATTTGAGATTTGAGATTTGAAATCCGAGAGGGGGGTCAGTTAGGGAAGGCTGGTGGCAGTGGAGTGAGAGTTAGCTTTGGTCGATTATAGGAGGTCGAAGACGAATCTCCTAAGGTACGCTCCGCGCCGACCGCCGGGATTGATCAACCAAGAGGTGCAATTGGAGGTTGGTGCCCCTCGATCGCTCGGGCCTGAATGGTTCGGGTGCCTTGTCAGAACCAGTGAATCCACATGCCCGCCCACAAGAAAACGCATGCAGCAGGAATAACTGAGGGGACTAACTCAGTGATTCCACCTGAAATGCCGACTTCTTGAAATCGCGTGAAACGCAACCACGCCCAAAGCGTGAAGACGGAAAGCTGCGCGCAAGGCACTGCAACAAGTGAGGACGGCGAAATGGAACGAAACATCGAGGTCGCCCCGTCACCAAGCGTGCTGCTCAGGGCTGTGAGATTGGTCAACACCTGGATGGGGAAGAACGCATAAGCCAGAAGTAACAGGCCATCGTTCGCCTTTTGCTGCCACAGAATTTCTGGTGAAAAGAACTCCGGGAGGCGGATGAGGGAAAGAACCAGGAAGACCAAGGTCATAATGGCCGACGCAGCCGTAATTGAGAGAATCAAAATGAGCGATAGCGTCATGACGCTTTGATCCGAAAAAATGTTATTGGATGTAGTTGCTGGGGGCTGTCGAAACAGAAAGGCTGGTAGGAGTTGTCGCGGCGCTACTTGTCGGGAAGGCCTTGTGATTGGGCAACGCACGGGGGTGTCGACGGAGCAGGAGGTAACTGCCCCCGATCACCAGCATGATGCTTGCCGATGGTTCCGGGACCAGACTGGTGTTCAGGATCTTGGAAAACGCATAACGCTGACCATTGACGTAGGTCTCGGCAAAGAATCTATCAATGGTTACGGATCCCGCATAGAGATCGAGTACAAGAAGCCCCTGCAGATCCTGAAAGTGTTCGCTTTGCCCATAGAGACCGAAGAATCCATTCATTTCATGAGTCCCGTCGTGCGTGAAGTCCAGAATCGGCACGTCTGCCAGGCCGTTCTCAAACACTCTGAAGCGCAGGATGTCGCCGAAATGGACTTTGTCGTCCCCATAGCTAAGACTCCAGCGGCTTTGCTCATACGGCTTCGGTGGGGTGAATGCCGGGCTGAGCGTGAGAGGTATCTCGATAGTAACGAGAGGGCTTCCTGTGATGACGGCTGCATTTGTGGAATGCACGGTGCAAGCCACTGTGAGGAGGGCTGCGAATGATGGCCAGTGGATTCGCATGATGTTATGAGTTGCAGGGAAACGGCATCACTGTGGCAGCGGGTGGTGGCTGGTATGCTCATGCTTGGCCCCCGGGAGCTGCCATTTCTCGTGGACGCTATCAGCGGGAGGAGTTGCTGTCAAACCGGAGGATGGGCGTGAGCGCAGGTGGCGATGTGTGGGATCGGGCGGGGCTGGAAGTGAGAAGTGAGAAAGGCGGGTTGGGAGCGAAGGCTTGAACGGAGGGGGTGATCCGGTACGGGGTTGGGGCGATTTTGATGGTGATCCCGGGGTGTCGCTTTGCGCCACCCCGGGCTCCTGCGTCCATTCATGGCGAGATCTGATGGAATCACTTCGGTTACATGTGAGATTCATTTGAATAGTTGGCAGACGAGGCTGCGCGTTCCATCGGGACGAATCAGCCAAAAGCCTTTGTAGTCGGCGGCCACTTTTGGGGGTTTCTTGGATGGTTCGTTGCAGTAGAGCTGCCAGTAAACGGCATACGGGCAACCGAAGCGCTGCGCCTCTGCCAGGAGTGCGGCGGTGCGCTCGAAAGCGAGCTGTGGAGTCGCCTCCGATTCCGCCAGGCCGAACTCGCCGACATAAACGCCATGCTCGCCGAACGGCTTTGTCTGGCGCTTGTGTTTCGCGATGAAAGCCAGCGCCTCGGCGAAGTGCGTCGGGGAATCCTTTGTATCCCATGCGGAATAGGATGCCAGATCCACGGGGACCTGCGGCAACACGTCGGTTGTGACGCCTGGCGCACCCTGTACGAGCGACTGCCTGACGAGGTTGACCTCGCAGGCGTGGAAGACCCGTGCGCCTCCGGTGGTGAGTTCCGCACGCGCACGAGCGACTCCGCGCTGCCGGGCCGTCAGCCAGCGAATCATCGCTGCCGTTGCGGCGCTGGTGGGTTTGGTGGCGGGATCAAAGCTGCCGCGCAAGGCCCAATCGCCTTCCCAGTTCTGGATGATGAACGTTTTGCGGGTGTGGGTGTAGGTGCGGAGCAAGTGGCGGGTCAGGGAGGCGAAACATGCTTCCTCGGCCTGCTCGTCATCGGCTGAAAAGCTCTCACGCCAGTAAGCAGCAGAGCGCCCCGGGCGAAAGGCGGTCAGGATGAATGTGTCGAACTCCCTTGCGAACAGTGCGCGGTAGTAGGGGGTATCTGCGAGGGCATCAAGCATTGCCACGCTGGGCCACTGCGAGTGAAATGGATAAAGCTTCGGCGATGGGTTATCGGTGTCGAGGCTCAGACTGACCTTGATGCACCTTGCTCCGATTGCGTGTGCCGTCGCTGCGCCTTCGTTCAGGTAGTCGGTCTCTGAAAAGGAATACAGTCCGCCGATATGCGCCACGCCCAACTGAGTCCGCGCGGCTGATGGTGACGTTTGAGCAAAGGTCGGTATCGGCAGGCCTGCAAGTAGTCCGATGAAGTGGTTTCGTCGCATTGTGTGGAGTGTGCGCTAGCGGCCTGATGGGGTTCGAGTTTCCTCCATGAAAACCACAATTCATGGAATGAGTAACCGAGTGCCGGCAGAGGTCAAGGGGTTGAGGGCGACCGCGCCGGGTGTGCCAGACTGGTGGAGTGCATGTTCGGCATTGCGGGCATATAGAGTTCATCGGGTGTCTGTATTGGCGTCGCTGAGCGCCTCCTGGCGCGTGGCAGCCGGAAACTCCGAAAACTGCTGTGCCAAAATCTCCGTGGCTTTGTCATAGGTAAGTTGCCGTGCCCAAACCTTCTGCGCGAGATCCATTGCGGCGATGTGAAGACGCATCGCCCGCTGCCTTGTAGTGCTCGCGGGCTTTCTTGTATGCGGTGTCCATCAACGCGTCATTCATGGAGTGTGCGTAGCATCGTCGATCGTTGGAACGCATGGAGGGCTGAAAGCCATTTCATGTGAATTGTGAGAATTGTTTCGGTCACATGTGTGACTCCGTTTCGGTGTCGAAGGCAAATATGATGTAAAGTGTAGAACTAGCTGCCGAGCAGATCCAGGACGGGAGGTAAAAGCGCCCGGACCTCCGGAAGAATATCAGTGTGATCGAAAGTGCAATCAGGAGAACGGCCGCGATCGGGGCGAAAAAGAGGGCAGCCTTGAACTCGCCCCGAGTATTCTTAGTAGCGAACACGAAAAGAGTGAGAAGGGCGACAATTACCCAAGCTGAAAAAGGCAGGAGAAGTCCGAAAGCGATTTTCTTCATTTGTTTGGGCGAGCGGTGTGCTTCTGATGGCGAATTTCGACGGATGTTTTGTTGTTTGGCCGTCAAGAACCGTGGTTTGGCCGGATCATGCCATTGTGGCGAATAGCCGTCAAACCGGGAATGCGGCTGGCGAGTTGGTGGTGCGGCGTGGGATCGGGGATTGGGATGATGGGAGTGGAATTGGAGAAGTGAGAAGGGCTTGTGGGGAGAGGGCTGGTGGGGGGGGGCGCGAGTACGGAGCCTCGCGTGCCCGGGCTTGTTCGGAGGAGGGCTGGTTAGGGGTGGGTGTGCTTGAATGGTGCCGGGCCAGCAGGCTGGCTCCGGGAAAGCGGCAGCAGGCTTCCGCAGTCCAAGGCCTTCGGCGGGGGGCTTGTTCGGTGGGCTGGTAGGCGCACTCCGTGCGCAGGGAGAGCTGTGATTGCTCACAGCAGTACAGAGCCTGCGGCGTGATGAGGGGATTTGAGATTTGAGATTTGAAATCTGAGATGGGGCGCGTTCGGAGGGGGGGCTGGTTCGGAGAGGGGTGGGGGTGGGGGAGTTTTTGGGGGGAGGTGGTTTTGGCGTTGTTTCGGGGATTGGGTGGGGGCAGAGTGGCGGGGACATGGCTATGAAACGCATTCTTCTTACGACGACGAGTTATCAGGACACGCCTGGCGAGCATCATGAGCTGCTGGGTTCGCAGGGGTATGAGATTGTGCGGGAGAGGGGGCCGCTGACGGAGGCGAGGATGCTGGAGCTGGCGGGGGAGTTTGACGGGTTTCTGTGCGGGGATGATGAACTGACGAAGGCGGTGCTGGAGAAGTCGAGGCCGCGGCTGACGGTGATCAGCAAGTACGGGATCGGATTGGACAAGATTGATCTGGGTGCGGCGCAGGAGTTGGGGATACCGGTGTTGTTCACGCCGGGGGTGAATCACACGACGGTGGCGGAGCATACGTTCTGTCTGCTGCTGGCGATGGTGAGGCATCTGGTGCCGTCGGCGAATGCGACTCGGGCGGGGCAGTGGAAGCGGATGACGGGGAATGAGTTGTGGCGGAAGCGGGTGGGGATCATCGGGCTGGGGAGGATCGGGCAGGAGATGATCAAGCGGTGTCGTGGGTTTGACATGGAGGTGCATGCGTTTGGGAATTACTGGCCGGCGGAGTTTGCGGCGGAGTACGGGGTGGTGCGGCATTTGTCGCTGGAGGCGATGCTGCCGCAGGTGGACATCCTGAGCCTGCACACGATGCTGAGTCATGAGACGAAGCATCTGATTGATGCGGACAAGCTGGGGAGGTTGCCGGAGGGGGCGTGGCTGGTGAATACGTCGCGGGGGGAGCTGGTGGATGGGGAGGCGGTGCTGGCGGCGTTGGATTCGGGGCGATTGGCTGGGTATGCGACGGATGTGATGGAGCATGAGCCGCCGCCGGCGGATCATCCGCTGCTGAAGCATGAGAAGACGCTGGTGACGCCGCACATTGGGAGTCGGACGTATGAGAGCGTGCCGCGGCAGGCGATGCGGGCGACGCGGAATCTGATCAACTTTTTCAACGGGGACAGTGACGTGTACGTGGCGACGCGGGATTAACCGTGGTAGATGAGATGATGAAGACCTTGATTTGTGCGGTCGTGCTGGGTGCGGCGGGGATGTATTCCGGGTGTGTGGCGGCACCTGGGTGGAAGATTGCGGTGCTGCCTGGGGAGTGGGAGTGCACGGGGTTTGAGGAGGACAAGGATCTGAGTGCGATGGCGGCTTGGGATGCGACGCATGTGCTCGTGGCGACGGACGAGACGGTGACGATTCAGCCGGGGGTGATGGATCGAGCGGCGCGGAGGATTACGGCTGGGGCGGCGCTGGCGTTGCCGGTGGGTGGGGGTGGAGAGAAGGATGAGAAGGAGGAGGCGGACTGCGAGGGATTGGCGGTGATGCGTGAGGAGAAGGCGTATTTTCTGACGGGGTCGCATGGGTTAGGGAAGAAGAAGGCGGATTTTCAGGAGGGAAGGTGTCAGGTTTTCCGGATTCCGGTGGATCCGACGACGGGTGAGGCGAGTGGGCGTGGGATTACGACGGCGAGCCTGCTGCCGTGGGCGGCGAAGGATCCGGTGCTGGGGCGTTATGTGCGGCAGCCACTGCAGTTGAACGGGTTCAACATTGAGGGGCTGGCGGCGAAGGATGGGAAGCTGTGGTTCGGGCTGCGGGCACCTAACGAGGGTGGGAATGCGTTTGTGGTGGAGACGAGTCCGGCGGCGTTGTTTGAGAAGGGTGGTGAGGGGTCGGTGCTGCACCGGATTCCGGTGGGGGCCGGGGTGGGGATTCGGGAGATCGCGGCGTTGCGGGACGGGTTTCTGGTGCTGACGGGGAATGCGAGTGCGGAGGCGACGAAGAAGCAGCCGAAGACGATGGCTCCGGGGGACGATGTGAGTTTTACGCTGTGGTTCTGGAGGCCGGTGGGGCCGGGGGGATTCACGCAGAAGATCGGGGAATTGCCGGAGCCGACGGCGAAGGCGGAGGGATTGCTGGTGCTGGAGGAGACGGCGGATGAGGTGGAGGTGCTGGTGTTGTTTGACAGTGCGCCGGGGGGAGGACCAAAGGCCTATCGACTGAGTCGGCCGAAACCGTGAGCATTGAGAAGATGAAGCGACTGACACTGATTCGGCATGCGAAGAGCAGCCATGCGCATGCGTGGCAGCGGGATTTTGAGCGGCCGCTGGACGAGCGGGGTCGCCGGGATGCGGTCTTGGTGGGGCGGTATCTGGCGGGGGATGCGGGGTTCCGGCCGACGCGGGTGGTGGTGAGTGCGGCGTTGCGGACGCGGGAGACGGCGGCGGCGCTGGCGGGTGAGGGGGCGTGGGCGCGGGAGTTGGAGGTGGAGGAAGAGAGGATTTATGAAGCGCCGCTGGAGGCGCTGCTGGAGGTGATTCGGGGGCAGCCGGAGGAGGTGAGGCATTTGTGCATGGTCGGGCACAATCCGGGGATGGAGATGCTGCTGGAGTGGTGTTGTGAGGAGGAGACTCGGGCGGTGGTGACGGGAGCGGTGTTTCACATTGACCTGCCGGACGGTCCGTGGGCGGGATTGCGGGCGTGTGAGGGAGTGCTGGTGGGATCTGTGACACCGGCGCTGCTGGGCGGCGGGCCGGATTGATGAGTGCGGTGGGTGAGCTGGGGGTGGAGGCTGGGGGCGTGCGGATGGTGCTGCGGGCGGATCGGAGCCTGTGGCTGCCGGAAGGGCGGACGCTGGTGGTTTCGGATCTGCATCTGGGGAAGGCGGCGGTGTTCCGGCATCATGGGTTGCCGGTTCCTGAGGGGGACACGGAGAGGGATCTGGGGAGGTTGAGTGAGGCGATCGGGAGTTGCGGGGCGGAGCGGTTGGTGATTGCGGGGGATTTTTTTCATGCTCCGGCGGCGCAATCGGAGGGGGTGCTGGCGGCGGTGCGGGGATGGCGGGAGCGGCATGCGGGATTGGCGGTGCGATTGGTGGTGGGCAATCATGATCGGGGGGCGGCGATGCCACCGGGGGATCTGGGGTTTGCGGTGAGTGCGCGGGACTGGACGGAGGGCGGGCTGACGTTTGTGCATGACCCTGAGGAGGTGGTTGGGGAGGGGTATGGGGTGGCTGGGCATGTGCATCCGGTGCTGCGGTTGAAGGGGCGTGGGCGGATGGCGTCGGGGCCTGCGGTGCCGTGTTTCTGGGTGCGGCGGCGGGTGCTGGTGCTGCCTGGGTTTGGGACGTTCACGGGGGGGGCGGCGGTGCGGCCGGTGGTTGGTGACCGGGTGTATGCGGTGGCTGACGGCGGGGTGGTGGAAGTGCCGCGGGAGCTGGTGCGGGGGTGAGGGAGGAATGGCGGACGCGGGCAACTCTCCGCTGGTCATGCGTGCGGCGTGTGTCATTGGAGCGGTAAGCAGCAATGAATTCCCAAGATCTTTTCCGTTTTGTTCCCGCCGTGGCCGCCATTGTGATGACGGTGCCTGTTTCTGCGCAGGAGGCAGCGCCAGCGAGTGCCGGGCATCCGGCGGCGGCGGTGGTGCGTGACTATCTGAATTTCGTGCTGCAGCGCGAGTGGAACAAGAGTGCGGATCTGGTGGAGCCGAAGTCGCTGGAGTCGCTGCAGAAGGATTACATGGAGCGGATCAAGCGGGCGCAGACGATGGATGAGGAGGAGATGATGTTCCGGAGGGTGGGGACGTCGACGATGGAGGATCTGACGGCGATGACGCCGCGGGATTTCTATACGGCCTATCACAAAGGGCTGCAGGACCGGATGCAGATTGACGACGCGGCCCTGGAGCGTGTGAAGAAGAGCCTGCAGCTGAATATTCTGAGCATTGCGGAGGAGGATCCGACGCATGTGCACATTCTGGTGCGGACGAAGCATGCGAACGACAAGGTTAGGATCGAGAATCTGGAATTGATTTCGCTGATCAAGACGGGGAACCGGTGGCTGGTGGGGTTGAACGAGCAGATGCCGAAGATCACGACGCTGGACGGAAAGGGGCAGGCGGTGCCTGAGGCGGCGGAGGGTGCGGCTCCGGCGGTGAAGCCTGCGGCGGCGGCACCAGCGGTGAAGCCTGCGGTGGTGAAGCCGAAAGGGAAGTGATCGGGGAGACGGATAACTGATATCAGGAGACACACATGAAGACAGTGAGGATCGGGATTATTGGCGGCGGCCTGATGGGCCGGGAGATGGCGAGTGCGTTTGCGCGGTGGTGTGCGCTGAAGGATTTGCCGGTGCAGCCGGTGCTCACGGCGGTGGCGGATGTGAATCCGGCGGTGCTGGAGTGGTTCCGGGCGTTGCCTGGGGTGGTGCTGACGACGACTGACTATCATGAGATGCTGAGGTCGCCGGAGGTGGACGTGGTGTACGTGGCGGTGCCGCACCATCTGCATGAGCGTGTGTATTGCGACGTGCTGGCGGCGGGGAAGGATTTGTTTGCGGAGAAGCCGTTCGGTATCAATCTGGCGGCGGCGGAGGCGATTTTTGCGGCGACGCTGAAGAGCGGGGCGTTTGTGCGGTGCAGCTCGGAGTTTCCGTATTTTCCGGGGGCGCAGCGCGTATTCAAGGCGGTGGGGGCTGGTGGGATGGGGCGGTTGCTGGAGATCCGGAGCGGGTTTCATCATTCGAGTGATCTGGACCCGACGAAGGTGGCGAACTGGAAGCGGTTCAGCGGGATCTGTGGTGAGGTGGGGGTGCTGGGGGATCTGGGGATGCACACCCTGCACGTGCCATTGAGGTTAGGGTGGGTGCCGCGGACGGTGTATGCGCAGCTGCAGAAAGGTTATGCGGAGCGGCCGGACGGGAAGGGCGGGATGGCGGAGTGCGATACGTGGGACAATGCGATGCTGCACACGTGGGTGGAGTCGGGAGGAGAGGATGTGCCGATGCGGCTGGAGATGAAGCGGATGGCTCCCGGGGCGACGAATTCGTGGTTCATTGAAGTGCTAGGGACGGAGGGCGGGATGTCGTATTCGACGGCGGAGCCGAAGACCCTGAGGACGTTCCGGAGGAAGGGCGGGGAGCAGGTGTGGGAGACGGTGTCGCTTGGATTCGAGATGCCGTTTCCGGCGATCACGGGCGGGATTTTCGAGCCCGGGTTTCCTGACATCATGCAGCAGATGTGGGCGGCGTACCTGATGGAGCGGGAGGGATTGCTGGGCGAGCGGTTTGGTTGTGTGACGCCGGAGGAAGCGGTGGCCTCGCACCGGGTGTTTGCGGCGGCATTGGAGTCGCAGCGGGATGGTCGGGTAGTGAACGTCGGGTGATTCACTGATTATGCGTGCGCGGATTATCAAAGAGTTCACGTTTGAGGCGGCGCAGACCCTGCCGACGCTGCCTGAGGGTCACAAGTGCCGGATGATGCACGGGCACAGTTTCCGTGTGGAGATCACGGTGGAGGGCGAGGTGGATCCGGCGATCGGGTGGGTGTATGATCATTCGCGGATTTCGCGGGCGATGCAGCCATTGCTGGCGCAGCTGGATCACAGTTATGTGAATGACATTCCGGGGCTGGAGGTGCCGACGATTGAGAACATGTGTGCGTGGTTGTGGCGGAAGCTGGAGGTGGATCTGCCGGGGTTGTGCGAGATTGTGCTGCACGAGACGCCGACGGCGCGGTGTGTGTTCCGCGGGGAGTTCGGATAGCCGTTAGCGATGATCAGACGAACTGGCAGGGGACGAGGATACCGTCCTTCATGCCGTGGATGATTTTTTTGTCAGCGGGGACGATGGTGGCGAGGATGCCGCCGAGGGAGACTGGGCCGTTGGGAGGAGCGAAGTAGTAGGGGCAGAGGCGGACGCGGCCGCGCATGGTGCGGAT
Source organism: Verrucomicrobiaceae bacterium (assembly GCA_027483175.1). Classification (GTDB taxonomy): domain Bacteria; phylum Verrucomicrobiota; class Verrucomicrobiia; order Verrucomicrobiales; family V1-33; genus V1-33. The sequence goes on from JAIXVE010000060.1 coordinate 12,719, forward strand.
GCTGCCGGTGCCTGGTTCGAAGAACGGGTGTTCGACGATGGAGGCGGGTGCGAATTCCTGGATGATCCATGGGTGATCCGGGAACTGGGTGGAGGCGGTGGCGAGGGATTGGGACCATTCGTCCTGACTGACGTCGTGGCCGATGACGACGGAGCGGCTGCCCCATGCGAGTTCGGAGAAGCCGCTGAGTTTGAGGACGAGGCGGCGTTGTTTCTGGGAGAAGCCGGCGACGTCGAGCCACGAGGAGGCGTCGAGGTTAGGGAGGACGGCGTGAGGGGGGAGCGGGGCGGGATCGACGACCCAGCCGAAGGGGATGAGGCGGGCGAGGGCGTCGCGGTTATTGTCGCGGAGTTCCTGACGCCAGAGATCGCGGAGCGGGCGGCTCCAGAAGAGGGCGAGCCAGAGTTTTTCCTCGAGCCATGGTTTGGGAGGCGCGGAGATGCGGAGCTGGCCTGCGGCGGCGGCGTCGAGCCACTGCTGCCAGTGGGTGATGGAGGGGAGGTCGAAGAGTTCGAAGAAGCGGTAGAGGTCGCGGCCGCGGGGCTGGGCGGATTCGGCGGAGACGACGGAGAATTCCGGACCGAGCTGGGAGGCGAGCCAGTCCATTTCGGGGCGGTAGTCGGAGGATTCGGAGGAGACGGCGATGTCGGCGCCGTTAGGGAAGAGCGAGCGGAAGCCGCGGTGCATGCCGTCCGGGCCGCCGGAGATGTTAGATGAAGGGAGGAGGGAGGCGTAGGTCTGGTTGAGCCATGCGGTGAGGCCGATGCCGCCGGGGACGCTGTCGATTTCGGTGAGGCGGAAGCCGTCGTCGGTGAGGAGGAGGTCCGGGCGGATGACGGATGGGAGTTGCTGGCGGAAAGCGGGGAGCCGGGCGGCGTCGAGGAGTTCGGGAGGTTTACCGGCGTCGGCGAGGGCAGCGATCCATGAGGGGAGACGGCCGGAGCGGCTGCGGTGGTAGATGCTGTCGCAGGCGGTGAGGAAGCGCTGGAGCCGGTGGCCGAGTTTGTGGAGTTGGTCGGCGAGGGCGGTGGGGATGGGGAATGGTTCCGGGGAGGAGAGCCAGTCTTTGGCTGCGAAGAGGCCGCCGTGGGGTCGTGCGGCGTCGAGAGCGGCTGGGGAGATGGGCATGGGGGGCGCGGGTCAGGACTGACTGAGGAGGCGGAGCGCGGAGCGGAGGAGCGTGCCCTGATCTGGTTCTTCGGTGGGGTGGGAGTCGAGGACGCGCTTGAGGGCTTTCTGGGCTTCTGGTTGTTTGTAGCCGAGATTGATGAGGGCGAGCATGACGTCGTTGGCGGCGGAGTCGCGTGAGGAGGCGGGGAGGGCTGGGGTGGCGGAGTCTTTCCATGCGGCGGTGACGCCGACCTTGTCTTTGAGTTCGAGGATGATGCGTTCGGCGGTTTTTTTGCCGACCCCGGAGATTTTGGAGAGGGCGGCGGCGTCGCTGCGGACGACGTTGCTTTTGAAGTCGGGGACGCTCATGCCGCTGAGGATGGCGAGGCCCATTTTGGGGCCGACGCCGGTGACGCGCTGCATGAGGAGACGGAAGAGATCGCGTTCGTCGTCGGTGGCGAAGCCGTAGAGCGTCTGTTCCTGTTCGCGGACGTGGAAGTGGACGAGGAGTTTGACGGGTTGGCCTGCGGCGGGGAGTTTGTCGTAGGTGCTGACGGGGATGAAGACCTCGTAGCCGACGCCGGCGACGTCGATGGTGACGCGGTCTGGGAGGCTTTCCGCGAGGTGGCCGCGCAGGAAGGTGATCATGAGGGGTTACTTGCCGAGCGCGAGGCGTTCTGCAAGCTGGTCCGGGAGCCCGGCGGCGCGGATTTTGCGTTGAGCGGTTTCGATGTCGTAGGGGACGCGGCGGATGGTGATCTGCTGGTTATCGTGGTCGTAGAGGGCATAGGCGCTGCGCCAGTCGCCGTCTCTGGGTTGGCCGACGCTGCCGACGTTGACGAAGTATTTGCGGCCGGCCTCGATGCGGAGGGATTCCGAGCTGTCGAGGGAGACGCTGAGGGCTTTGACGTAGAAGCGAGGGGTGTGGGTGTGGCCGAAGAAGCAGACGGGAGTGAACTGGTAGCTGAAGCTGGCCATGGCGTCGAAGCGGTTCATGACGTAGGCCCAGCTGGTGGGGGTGTCGAGGGTGGCGTGGACGATGGTGAAGTCGCGGACCTGGCGGACCATGCGGAGGTTGCGGAGCCAGTGTTTGTCTTCCTGGGTGAGCTGACGCCGGGTCCATTCGAGGGCGGCGTGGGCGAGGGGGTTGAGGCCGACGATTTCGGTGGTGGCGCTAGCTTCCTCGTCGTGGTTGCCTTTGACGACTGGGCAGCCGAGTTCCTGGAGACGTGCGACGCACTCGTGGGGGTTGGCGTTGTAGCCGACGACATCGCCGATGCAGACGAACTGGTCAGCGCCCTGGGCCTTCGCATCTTCCATGACGGCATCGAAGGCCTCGAGGTTCGCATGGATGTCTCCGAAGATGGCGAATTTCATCGTGGGTTGCAGCGCGGGAGAGAGGGGTTTGTCAAGAGAGCGGGGGGGAGCGGCAATGCAAGGGAACTTCCGGCCCGATTTTCCAATTTGCTGGAGGATGAGGATCAGGGTGTGAAGAGCTGCTGAAAATTGGTGGTGGTGATGGAGGCGAGGGATTCTGGGGAGAGGTGGAGGTCGGCGGCGAGGAGTGCGGCGACGGCTGGGAGGGAGCGTGGGTCGTGGGCTCCGTTGGGGAGGAGGAAGGGGCCGAAGTCGGCGGGTGGGGGGAGGTCTGGGGCGTCGGTTTCGAGGAGGATGCGGTCGAGCGGGATGGATTGGAAGGCGAGACGGGCTGGGGCTTTGCGAGGGTGGAGGAAGTAGGGGGAGAAGGAGAAGCGGGCGCCGCGGGCGACGAAGAACGGGATGAGGGCAGGGGGGCCGGAGAAGGCGTGGAGGAGGAAGCCACGAGGGGGCATGGGGTGGCGGAGGAGGAGCTGGCGGAGAGGTTCCCATGCGCGGACGCAGTGGATGGTGACGGGGCGGTCGAGTTTTGAGGCGAGCCGGACCTGGGCGAGGAAGAGATCGGATTGGTCGGCGAGGTTGTGGCCCTCGATCCATGCGTCGAGGCCGATTTCGCCGATGGAGGCTTCCGGGTGCTGGAGGAGGAGGGATTCGAGGGTGGATTCCCAATCTGGAGGGCGGTGGGGGGCCTTCCATGGGTGGATGCCGAAGGCTGGGAGGAGGGAGGGGTGCTGGCGGCAGAGGGAAGCGACCTGAGGCCAGTCATCCGGGTGGGTGCCATTGACGACGGCGGCGGAGATGCCTGCGGCGGGCAATTTGCGGAGGAGGTCGTCGCGCCACGGGTCGAGTCTGCTATCGTGGAGGTGGTTGTGGGCGTCGCACCACATGGGATGGGAGATCAGGAGAGGGCGGCGGCGAGTTCGCGGATGCGGGAGGCGAGAGCGGCCATGCCGTTGAGTCTGGTGGGGGAGATCATGCGGTCGAAGCCGAGGCCTGCGATGATGGAGGTATGGTGGGCGGCGGCGGCTGGTGGGGTGCAGTTCTGGTAGACGGCGCAGACGAGGCCGGCGAGGCCGCGGACGATGGCGGAGTCAGCGTCCCATGAGAGGATGAGGGTGCCGTTGAGGGAGTTGGCGTGGAGCCAGACCCTTGAGACGCAGCCGGGGACGAGGGCGTCGTCGGTTTTGAGGGAGTCGGGTAGGCCAGGGCCAGCGGCGGATTGGGTGGCGAGGGCGAGACGCTCGTGGGCGTCTGGGATGAAGCGCCAGTGGGTTGCGAGGGCGGATTCCTGGGAGGCGGGATCGGCGGTCGCGTTCATGGCTGGCGGGCGGCGAGCGGAGGCCGCGACGGTTCAGCGGAGCAGATTGACGAACGGCTGGAAGAGGATGCCAGCGGCGAAGGTGCCGGTGATGAGGGCGACGACGAGGAGCCGCGTGAGGGGGGGGACGGTGATGGGTGCGGCTCCTTCGGCTGGGCGGTTCCAGAAGACGTGGCGGAGGACCTTGAAGTAGTAGTAGAAGCCTGCGCTGGCGGCGGCGGCGGCGATGGCGAGGAGGGCCCACTGGTGGGCACCAGCGGCGGCGCTGAAGGCGAGGAATTTCCCGGTGAAGCCGGCGGTGAGAGGGACCCCGGCGAGGGAGGCGGCGGCGACGGTGATGGCGAAGGCGAGGAAGCGGGAGCGTTGATGGAGCCCGTTGAAGGCCTTGAGGTCGTCGGCGCTGTCGGTGCGGTTGATGACGACGAGGACGGCGAAGGCGGTGAGGCTCATGAAGAGGTAGCCTGCGAGGTAGTAGGCGACGATCATGCGCGGGGAGAGACTGCCGACGGCGGTATTGGCACCGAGGGCGAGGAGGAGGAATCCGGCGTGGGCGATGGAAGAGTAGCCGAGGAGCCGTTTGAAATTGGACTGGGGGATGGCGGCGAGGTTACCGAGCACGAGCGTGGCGGCGGCGACGGCCATGAGGAGGGCGGACGTGGTGCCGCGGAGTTGTTCGGCGGCGAGAAATGGTTCGAGGAGACGGCCGGCGACGGCGAAGCCTGCGGCTTTGGAGCCGACGGAGAGGAAGGCGGTGATGGGGGTGGGAGCGCCCTGGTAGACGTCTGGGACCCAGAGGTGGAAGGGGACGGCGGCGACCTTGAAGGAGAGGGCGACGAGGATGAGCGCGAAGGCGAAGAGGGCGGGGGCCTTGGGGGCGGAGGGGAGGGCGTTGGCGATGCCGGAGAGGGTGACCTGGCCGGTGACCCCGTAGAGCCATGTGAAGCCGTAGACGAGGAAGCCGGTGGAGAGGGCTCCGAGGATGAGGTATTTGACGCCGGCCTCGAGTGATCCGACATTCCGGCGCATGTAGGCGACGAGGATGTAGAAGCCGATGGTGGTGAGTTCGAGGCTGAGGAAGATGGTGGAGAGGTCGATGGCGGAGGCCATCCACATCATGCCGGTGCAGACGAAGAGCGGGAGGCAGTAGAATTCGCCGATGGCTGGACCGCCTCCGGCGCGGGCGCTGAATTTGGCGAGGACTGGGGCGTAATCGAGGCTGAGGATGAGGACGCCGGCGGTGGTGACGAGGGCGAGGCCCTTGTAGAAGAGGGCGAGCTTGTCGTCGCTGTAGAAGCGCCAGATACCGTCGGAGGAGAGCCCGTGGGGTTTGACGGTGAGGAGGAGGAGGAAGACGACGGTGACGGCGGCGAGGGCGGCGAGACCGACGAGACGCTTGCTGCCGGGGGCGGTGAACGTCTCTGCGAGGAGCAGGACGAGGCCGAGCACGACGAGGGCGATTTCCAGATAATAGGCCGGCATGGGAGGAGCTGGGTCAGCGCGCGGCGGCGGCGGTGATGGCCTGGACGACGGGGTTGACGGCGCGCAGGAGGAGATTGGGGGCGAAGCCGGTCAGGAGGAGAGCGGCGAGGAGGAGGAGAGCGGGGATGCGTTCGGAGAGGGTGAGGTCCGAGACTGGGGATTTGAGGGCGTCCGGGAGAGGGCCTTTGAAGACGGCGCGGAAGGCGCGGAGCATGTAGACTGCGCTGATGACGACGCCCCAGAGTGCGAGGACGGTACCGGTCTGGAGCCAGCCGAAGTGGTCTGGGGATTTCGAGGCGAAGCCGCTGAAGAAGATATTGATTTCGGCGGCGAAGTTGGCGAAGCCGGGGAGCCCGATGGAGGCGAAGGCGGCCATGCCGAAGGCGAGGCCGAGGAAAGGGGCGGATTGGGCGAGACCGCCGAGGCGGTGGAACTGGAGTGTGCCGGTTTTTTCGCGGATGGAGGCGCTGAGGGCGAAGAGGAGGGCGATGGAGACCCCGTGGGCGAACATGAGGAGGACAGCGCCGGAGTAGCCGATGGCTGAGCCGCTGGCGATGCCGAGGAAGATGTACCCCATGTGCATGACGCTGGAGTTGCCGAGCATGGTATCGACTTCTTTCTGGGCGATGGTGACGAGGCCGACGAAGAGGATATTGCCGACGAGGAGGACGATGAGGAGGTGCTGGATCCATTCGGCGCTGTGGCCGAGTGGGAGCATGGGGATGGCGACGCGGAGGAGACCATAGAGGCCGAATTTCTTGAGGACCCCGGCGTGCAGCATGGAGACGGGGGCTGGGGCGGCGGCGTATGCCGGGGCGGCCCATGAGTGGAAGGGGAAGAGGGAGACGAGCGTGCCGAAGCCGAGGAGGAGGACGAGGTAGATGCGTTCCTGGACGGGGCCTTCGATGGTGCGGGTGAGTGCTCCGAGCTTCGTCATGTCGAAGGTGGAGACCCCGCCGGCCGGGGCGGTGATGAGGAAGGCGAGGCCTGCGAGGAGGACGAGACTACCGAGGCCGAGGTAGATGGTGATTTTCCATGCGGCGTCCTTATTGTTGCCGGAGCCGCGCATGCCGATCATGAGGAATGTCGGGATGAGGGCGAGTTCGTGGAAGGCGTAGAAGAAAAGGAGGTCAGTGGAGACGAAGGCACCGGCTGCGCCGGCGGCGATGAGGAGACTGCTGGCGTAGTAGAGGGCGTCGTCGGTGCCGCGGGCTGGACGGATCCAGATGGCGGCGAAGGTGACGAGGACCGTGAGCAGGACCATGACGAGACTCATGCCATCGATGCCGACGTTGAGGCCGATGGCTGGGTTGTCGAGGACTGGGCGGACCGCGGCGAATTGGAATGCCGAGGCGTTACCGTAGTCGAAACGGAACGCGAGCAGCAGTCCGATGGCGAGGTTGGCGCAGGCGGCGGCGAGAGCGGCGGGGCGTGCAGGCAAACCAAACGCCATTACGACCGCCGCGAGAATGGGGAGGACAATCAGCAGGTCGAGCAGGCTCAAGCAGGCGAATTCGTTGGAAGTTGACCCCGTTCGCGACGAGGATGGCCGATTATTGGAGCCCGCTAAAAAACCGGGCAAGAGCAATTTGTGAAAAATTTCACAAGCGGGTGCTTTTTGGAGCTGAGACGATGCGTGCGGCGATATTGAGATTGTTGATTTTGGTGCTGGTGGCGGGATGCCGGGCTCCTGATGCGGGGGTATTGTCGGTTGGGGAGGTGCGTGGGCGGGAGGAGCTTGAGGGGAGGAGAGAGCGGGAGTGGGGGAAGGCGCGATTGGAGCGGGTGGGGGGGAGATTGGCTCGGGTGGTGCCGAGACCGGGGGGAGTGGCTGGGTGGGAGTTTCGGGTGGAGCGGGGGTGGGAGCCGCGAGCGCAAGTGGATGGGAGTGGGGTGGTGACGCTGACGACTGGGTTGCTGGCGTTTGCTGGGGACGACGACCTGCTGGCGTTTGCCTTGGCGCATGAGATGGCGCATGTGGTGGGAGGGGACGTGCGTGGGCAGCGAGGGGAGGACGTGCTGCGGCTGATGGGAGGGGTGGTGGGAGCGGTTGGGGCGTGGGGTGTGAGTGGGGAGGTTTGGTTGGGGATGGCGGCTGGGGTGTTGGCGGTGGTGGGTGGGGATCTGGCGGTGGGGCGGCCGCGGCAGCGGGGTCGTGAGCGTCGTGCGGATGCGAGGGCGCTGGGGTGGTGTGTGGCGGCGGGGTATCGTGGGGATTGCGGGGAACGGTTCTGGCGGGCGTATGCGGCGGCGCGGCCGGTGCCGGAGCGACCGGTGTGGCGTTCGAAGCATCCGGGGGATCTGGAGCGTGCGGCGGCGCTGCGGGTGGTTGGGCCTTAAGGGTGTTGGGGCGGGGGGGACTCCAGAAATCAGCCTGGTTGCTGGCATGGAAATCGTCCGCAGCCGCGGAGTTTCTGCAAATTGGTCATTGCTCTGGATTGGCTGGATCCGGTAGTTTTCCGGCACCCCCCTTTTCGCTGCCTGCTTATTTGTGGAGCAGGCGGGCGATTTTGCATTCACCCGCCCCTGAACCTCTGGAATTTCTCATGAAACGATCCCTTTTGAAGTGTCTCGTTCCGATTGCTGCCCTGTGTGGGACTGCCGCTGGAGTGCGTGCCGGACAGGTGGTTTTTTCGGAGGTGATGTACAATCCTCCGGCGGGGAAGCCGGAGTTTGTGGAGATTCAGAATCTGACGAGCAATCGTCATGACATGGCGAGGTGGCAGATTGTGGGAGGGATAGCGTACACCTTTCCCGGGTTTGATGCGGCGCGGACGGCGGCGCATTTCATCAATGAGTATGAGCGGATTGTGGTGAGCAGTGCGGATGAGGCGACGACGCGGGCGGCGTATCCGGGGATTCCAGGGTCGGTGCGGGTGTTCGGGCCGTGGACGGGATCGCTGGGGAACAATGGGGACAGCATTGAGTTGCGGGATGCGGCGCGGGCGAAGCACAGTGCGCTGACGTATGGGGATTCGGATGAGTGGCCGCTTGCGGCTGACGGGGCTGGGCATTCGCTGCAGATTGTGGATGCGGATCGGGAAGAGGACGACTGGCGGAACTGGCGTGCGAGTACGGCGGCACTGGGGACGCCTGGGTATACGGAGCCGGCGCGGGCGGAGGAGCCGGTGACGAGTCCGGAGGTGGATTTGCGGATTGCGGGGACGCCGGTGAATTACACGGATGCCTGGAAGTACTGGAGGGACTTGGCTGATCCGGACGGGGCGAATCCTGAGGGGACGTGGATGGCGCCGGATTTTGCGGATGGGGCGTGGCTGAGTGGGGGTGGGTTGCTGGGGAACGAGACGAATGCGGCGCTGACGCCGCTGATTCAGACGAGTTTTGCGACGGGATACGATGCGAATGTGCTGACGTATTATTTCCGGAAGACGTTCACGTGGAATGGGGCGCTGACGGGGAACAGTTTTGTGCTCGACCAGTATGTGGACGATGGGGTGGTGTATTATCTGAACGGGCGGGAATTGGGCGGTGCGAACAGCGGGCGGGTGCGGATGAATACCGGGTTGGTGACGCATGAGAGTGCGGCGAATGCATTGCCGACGGGAGGGGATGCGTTTGAGGAGCTTGGGATTCTGACGGGAACGCTGGACGGGCAGCTGGTGGCTGGGACGAACGTGCTTTGTGCGGAGGTGCACCAGAGCGGGATCGGGAGCAGTGATGTGATTTTCGGGGCGCGGTTCAAGATATTGTCGCAGCCGCCGGGCGGGGTGATGATCAACGAAGTGAAGCCTGGGGCGGCTGGTGGAGGGTTTGTGGAGTTTTTCAATCCGGGGACGGCTCCGGTGGATTTGAATGGATGGTATCTGAGTGACAGTGCGGCGAACCTGACGAAGTTCCGGATCAACGGTTCGATCGTGGTGCCGCCGTCGGGGTTGGTGACGTTAGGGTATGCGGAGAGCGGGTTGGGATTGGCGTCGCCGATTGTGGTGATCCTGACGCAACCGGACGGGACGACGCGGCAGAGCATGATCAGCAGCGGGATGGGAGTGGACGGACGGTCGGTGGGGCGCAAGCCGAGCGGGAGCGGGAACTGGTTTCTGTTCACGCAGCCGACGCCTGGGGCGGCGAATGAGTCACTGCTGGCTGGAGGAGGGCGATCGCCGCTGCGGTTGAGCGAGGCTGGATTTGGGGTGACGGGCGCGGTGGAGTGGGTGGAGTTCTACAATGCCGGGAGTGGGGTGATTGACCTGACTGGGTTGTCGGTGGCGGGGCGCAGTGATCTTGGCGGCAAGGTGGGATTGAGCGGAACGATAGCGGCCGGAGGGTATGCTAGTGTGAACGTGAATTTTCCGACGGATGCGAATGGGGATGTGACGCTTTATGTGGCGGACGGGGGGAACAACGTGCTATCGGCGGCGGCGATTGAGCGGCGGCCGGGGTTGCCTTCGATGGGGACGTGGCCGGCGGGGGGTGAGGAGTGGTATGCGGCGGCGGTGTCGACGCGGAATGCGGCGAACAATCCTGTGCGGAACACGGACATTGTGATCAATGAGATCATGTTTGATCCGCCGTCCGGGCATGTGAAGGGAGAGTATGTGGAGCTGACGAACAGGGGTGGTGCGACGGTGGATCTGTCGGGGTGGCGGTTCAGCAAAGGGATTGATTTTGATTTTCCTGCGGGCGTGACGCTGGCTCCGGGGGCATTTCTGGTGGTGGCGAACGATCCGGCGTGGATGACGGCGACGTACGGCGGTGGGGTGCGGGTGCTGGGGCCGGTGAGCGGGACATTGAGGAATGGTGGCGAGCGGATCCGGTTAGAAGATGCGAATCAGAATCTGGCGGACACGGTGGATTACAATTCTGGCGGGCAGTGGCCGACTGGGCCGGACGGGATGGGGAACAGCCTTGAGCTGATGCATCCGGCGATGGACAACAGTCAGGCGTCGGCGTGGCGGGCGAGTGATGAGAGTGGCAAGTCGGTGTTTCAGACGTTCACGCACACGGGGACGTACAAGGAACTGCGGGGTGCGCCGACGGCGGTGACGGCGTACAAGGAATTGCTGCTGAATCTGGTGAGTGACGGGCACCTTGTGCTGCGGAACGTGCGGCTGACGGCGGCGGCGAATCCGAGTGTGAATCTGATCCCGAATGGGGATGTGACATCGCACGGGACGGGGACGAGTGCGAATGGGTTTCTGTGCACGGGGACGCACTGTCTGAGCGACACCCTATCTGACGGACTGCATTTGATCAGTTATGGATCCGGGGACACGAAGGCGAACAAGGCGGAGGTTGATGTGACTGGGATCACTGGGAGTGTGGGGGTGCCGGGGACGTATACGCTGTCTTTTGAGGGACGCTGGGTTTCCGGGATGCCGCTGCTGGTGGCGCAGACGTGGGACCGGAGTTTCGGGCGGGTGTTTCGTTTTCCGGTGCCGAACAATCTGGGGACGCCGGGGGCGGCGAATTCGCGTGCGGTTGCTGCGCCGGCTCCGACGGTTGATGAGTTGATGCATGCGCCGGCGGTGCCGACGTCGACGCAACCGGTGACGGTGACGGCGCGGGTGAGTTCGGTGGATCCGCTGGTGACGGTGACGCTGTGGGAGCGGTTGGACACGACGACTGGGAATGCGACGTGGAATGCGGTGGCGATGAACGATGGCGGGACGGGTGGGGATTCGAGGGCTGGGGATGGGTTGTGGACGGGGACGATTCCGGCGCGGGCGGATGGGACGATTGTGCAGTTTCATGTGAGGGCGTCGACGGCGGCGCAGACGAATGACGATCCGCGTGATCCGCGAGGGGTGACGGGGGTGAATGGATCGGTGCTGGCGGTGCCGCAGCGACCGGCGATGTATATTGTGGACAATTCGCCGCCGGTGGCTGCGCCTGGGTTGAACATGCAGCGGTTTGTGCTGTCGCGTTTTCACCGTGGTGCGATGAATCCGGGGACAGGGTTTAGCACGACGTGGGACTGGGACCACCAGCGGATGTCGAATTTCGGGTGGAACTGCACGGTGATCATCAACGAGCGGGATGTGAGGTATAATGGGGAGATCCGGCGGGGTGGGAGCCCCTGGACGCGGACTGCTAACAACAGCCTTGAGCGGGCGCGCTGGCGTTCGCCGGCGGACAATCAGTACCGGAGCCAGTCGAAGTGGGCGATCGACAGTGACGGGACGACGACGAACACGGCGTCGAGGTTTCACAACCGGATGGTGCGTTACATGATGTATCTGATGGGGTATCCGGTGCCGTATGCGGAGTTTGTGCAATGGGTGGTGAACGAGGATGCGCCGTCGTTCCGTGAGGCGATGGAGATGACGGACAGTGACTTTTTTGATCGGGCGTATGGGGACGGTGGGGAGTTGTTTGAGATTGATGATTCGTGGTTCATGTATGACACGAATCTGCATGATGACCGATTGGATGCGGGGAGTGTGACTGGGCGGTGGTCGCTGACGGATTGGAGCAATACGGCAGCGGGAGCGAATCCTGGGGAGGAGAGCCCGATCTTTTTCCATGGGAACTGGCCACTGCGGTTTCCTGAGGGCGAGTATGACGGGACGGCGTATGCCGGGCTGGCGTCGTTCATGAAGCTGGTGTATAACAACAACAGCGGGGCGATTGCGAACGATGCGGTGTTCCGGGAGCAGTTTGAGCGGATGATGGATACGGACCGGGCGGCGCTTTATGCGGCGGTGCGTGGGTATGTGGGGGACTGGGACAATTTCACGCTGAATCGCGGGAAGAACGGGTATTTTTACCGGCGGCCGACGGATGGTCGGTTTGAGTTTCATCACTGGGACAGCGATCTGGCGTTCCAGAACACCGGGGAAGCGTTCCTTGGGACGGCGGGTGGGATTGGGTGGTCGAACCTGTCGAATCGGCCGTGGTTCCGGCAGCGGTATTCGTATTATCTGTCGGAGCTGGTGGGGCGGTATACGAATGGGTCGGCGCGGATGACGGCGTATCTGACTGCGTTGAACTATCAGTCGGCGAACACGAGTCCGCTGGCTCCGTTCAAGACGAATTCGTTCAGTTATCCGGGGTGGTTTACGGGGCGGCAGACGGCGGCGATTGCGAGCATCAATTCGATGGGTGGGACGAATTACACGCGGGCGTTTGCGGTGACGACGGCGAACAACCAGACGGTGACGACGCCGTTGTTCACGCTGAATGGGAATGCGTCGAGCCGGACCCAGCGGGTGGTGGTGGTGGGGCATCCGGAGGCGGTGTTTGCGTGGGTGCCGACGACGTCGAATCTTGGATTGTGGACGGTGACGGGAGTGGCGCTGAACAGTGGGGCGAATGTGCTGACGGTGAATGCGCTGGACAGCGAGGGGGTGGTGGTTGGGACGGCGGCGATCAACGTGACGCTGAGTGTGAATGCGCCGCCGGTGGCGGTGCTGGTGGCGGAGCCCTCGTCGTTGAAGGTGGCGGCCAATGAGCCGGTGGTGTTTGATGGGACGGGGAGTTTTGATCCGGATGGCGGGCCATTGACTTATGGGTGGACGGTGTCGCCTGCGACTGGGTTCAGTGCGTCCGGGACGGTGCCGGGGCGGCGGGAGTACCGGTTTTTTGTGCCGGGGGTGTATCTGGTGGGGATGACGGTGACGGACTCGGTGGGAGCGGTGGTGGCGGTGCAGACGCGGGATGTGACGGTGTATAACGCGAATGATTATGTGTCATTTGGTGGTGGGGATCCTGCGGCGGCTGGGTATCTGGTGGAGAATGTGGAGTACCGGGATAACTTTTCGCCGGGGGCCTATTATTCGCTGGAGGATTTCAGCGGGCGGCTGGTGATTGATGTGAGGGACACGGCGGCGTTGCCGCTGACGACGGTGAGTCCGGCGTTTCCGATGATTACGCGGGCATTGCCTGGGGCGACGGATTTTGTGCTGCAGAGTGAGTTTGAGCCGATGACGCGGGAGTTTGGGAATTGGCAGGCGGGGTTGTGGATGCAGGTGCAGGAGGGAGGGCAGCCGGTGACGTATGTGTTCAGTCTGGATGGCGGCACGGCGTTGAATGTGCGGCGTGGGGTGGCTCCGAGTCCGTTCACGTTCATTGGGACGGTGAGTGGGTATGCTGGGAGCGGGGCAGCGCTTCGGGTGGCGCGGTCTGGGGGGACGCTGGTGTTTCAGCGGAGGAACGGGGTGGTTTGGACGACGGTGACCACGCAGACGCTGCCGGCGGGATCGGTGGCACTGCGCGGGGGGATATTCACGTCGACGTCTGTGGCGACGAATTCGCGGACTGGATTCAACTATCTGCTGGTTTCGGATACGGCGGCGGCGAATCCTGTGCTGGCCGGGTTGCGGGTGACGGAGGTGCATTACAATCCTGCGCCGGGGGGAGTGGAGTTCATTGAGTTGCGGAACACGGGGAATCAGACGGTGAGTTTGAGCGGGGTGACGTTTGATGCGGGGGCACCGTTTGCGATGGCGGGCACGCCGGTGACGCCGTACACGTTCGGGGCGGAGAGTCTTGCGCCGGGCGAGTTCATTGTGATTCCGGAGAATGCGGCGCAGTTTCAGGCGATGTATGGATCGGGGATTCGGTTGGCGCCGGCGTGGACGAGCGGCGGGCTATCGAATGGTGGCGAGCGGGTGGTGCTGATGGATGGGGCAGGGAATGTGATCCATGATTTCAGCTATGATGATGCGGTGCCGTGGCCGCTGGCTGCGGACGGGACGGGGCCGTCGCTTGAGGTGATCAGCACGTCTGGGGATTACAATGATGGGACGAACTGGCGGGCGAGTGGTGAGTTCGGGGGGAGTCCGGGGCGACTTGGGGCGGGGCCGGACACGGATGGAGACGGGATGCCGGACAGTCTGGAGGCATTGTTCGGGACGAATCCAGCGAGTGGGGGATCATTGCCAGCGGTGACCTTGTCGGTGAATGGGGTGACTGGGGCGGTGACCCTGGCGTGGCCGAGTGTGGCTGGGGTGGCGTATCGGGTGGAGAACAGCGACAATCTGGCGTCGTGGGTGGCGTTGCAGACGGTGACTGGGGTGGGGACGTGGAGTTACACGCCTGAGGCGGGGACGGCGCGGCGGTATTACCGGGTGGTGGCGTATGTTCCGTGATGGGTTGGCGTGGATGGAGACGGCGAGTTGTCGGTGGAGGCAATTCGTGATTGATTGCGGTCTTAATCCGGGTTCCCTGAACTGGTGTCATACCAGGTTTTCGCGCGAAAGTACCGACCGAAGACGTTTGAGGACGTTCTTGGGCAGGATCATGTGGTTCGGACGTTGAGGAATGCGATCACGCAGAACCGATTGGCGCATGCGTATCTGTTTGTCGGGCCGCGTGGGACTGGGAAGACGAGCACGAGCCGGATTTTTGCGAAGGCGTTGAACTGCACGGGGGGGCCGCGGGTGGATTTTGATCCTGACGAGGATGTGTGTGTGGAGATTGCGGAGGGGCGGAGCCTTGATGTGACGGAGATTGACGGGGCGTCGAACAACAGTGTGGATGACATCCGGGCGCTGCGGGAGGGGGTGAATTATGCTCCGGCGCGTGGGCAGTTCCGGATCTACTACATTGACGAAGTGCACATGCTGACGACGAATGCCTTCAATGCGTTGCTGAAGACGCTGGAGGAGCCGCCGGCGCATGTGAAGTTCATCTTTGCGACGACGGAGGCGCACAAGATCCTGCCGACGATATTGAGTCGGTGTCAGCGGTTTGATCTGCGGAAGATTCCTGCGCCGATGATTGCGAAGCATCTGCTGCACATTGCGGAGCTGGAGCGGGTGGAGCTGGAGCCGCTGGCGGCGCATGCGATTGCGGCTGGGGCGGATGGGGGGATGCGGGATGCGCAGTCGATGCTGGACCAGCTGGTGGCGTTCTGTGGGAGCCGGATCGCGGAGCAGGATGTGCTGGATGTGTTCGGGTTCACGAGTCATCAGAGCATTGGAGGGTTGTGCGGGGCGATTTTGAGCGGGCGGAGTGCGGAGGCGCTGGACCGGGTTTGTCAGGAGGCGGAGCAGGGGCGTGATCTGACGCGATTGCTAACGGATCTGATTTTTCATCTGAGGAATCTGATGGTGCACCAGGTGGATCCTGAGATTGCGATGAGGGACATGCCGCCGGAGACGGCGGCGATGCTGTCGGAGCAGGCTGCGCAGATCAGCCGGGAGAAGCTGCTGCTGCTGATTGATCAGTTTGCGGAGGTGGAGAGCACGATGAAGTGGGCATTGAATAAGCGCCTGTATCTTGAGGTGGGGATCATCCGGGCGACGCAGTTGCTAGGGGAGTCGACGCTGAGTGATGTGATTCTGGCGTTGCGTGGATCGCTTGAGGGAGCGCCGGGGTTGCCTGCGGGTGGAGTGGGTGGAGTGGGTGGTGGCGGGGGAGCGGCGGTGGTGGCGGCGCGCGGAGCGGTGGAGGTGCCGGTGAGGAAGGTGGAGGTGGCGGAGGTGCCGGTGAAGATGGGGTCGATGGCGGATGCGGTGCGTGCGGCGGTTGGAGCTGGGCGTAGTGTTCCGGTGGTGCCGGCGAGTGTTCCGGTGGTGGCTGCGGTTGAGAAGAAAGAGCCGGTGATTGAACCGGTGAAAGAGGTGGAGAGGCCGGAGGTGGCGGTGCGGGTGCCTGATGCGGCGTTGTGGGAGCAGATTCGCGGGGAGTTTTCGCGGCGGATGCCGATGCAGGGAGCGTTTGCGGCGGAGGCGGTGTTTTTGCGGGCGGAGGGACGGACGGTGGTGATTGGGTTTCCGGAGTCGCAGGCGACGGCGAGTCAGAGTCTGATGAGGCCTGCGGCGAAGGCGAGTCTGGAGCGAGTGGCGATGGAGGTATCCGGGCAGGATTTGGTGTTCCGTGCGGAGGTGCGTGCGGATCTGGTGCCGGTGCCGCTGGTGGAGGCGGCGGTTGGGTCGGTGCGGGTGGAAGTGCCGGTGGTGGTGCCTGAAGCGAAGGTTGAGGTGGCGGCGGTGGCGACGCCGGAGGCGGTGATGGCAGAGTTCATGGATGACCCGCTGATTCGTGAGGCCTTGAGGGTGTTTGAGGCGACGGTGGTTGGTGGGAAGTGAGGTGGAATTGGTGGTGGGGAGGTGTTGAGAATCTGAAGCTGATGCGAACGAGATGAGAGCGATGAATTTCCGAAGGTTTCCGGTGGTGCTGACGGTGCTGGCGGCGGTGTGTGTGATGAGTGGGTGCCGGACGGCGAGTGTGCCGCGGGTGGAGGTGGAGGATGCGGTGGTTGGGGTGGTGGATGAGACGGTGAGGGCGGGCAGTCTGGATGATACGGCGCGGTATCTGGCGGGATTGCCTGGGCCTGGGGCGTCGCCGTATGCGATGGGGCGGCAGACGACGCACTGGCAGAGTCACCGGCGGCGGATGGAGGAGTTGTGGCGGTATTTTTCGGCGTATCGGCAGCCGAGGATTGCGCAGTTTTGTGCGAGTGAGCTGGGGCGGGGGCGGGAGAGTGGGACGGTGTGGTATCCGTTCAGCGGGCCAGACATATTGTTTGCGGATTCATTTTTTCCGGGAGCGGGGAGTTTTGTGCTGTCGGGGCTGGAGGGATACGAAATGCTGCCGGATCCGGGGGTGCTGACTCCGGAGGAACTGGCGGCGGGGCTGGATGGGATTGAGGCGTCGATGACGACGGCGTTGAGTTGTTCGTTTTTCATCACGAAGGACATGAGGGTGGATCTGCAGAAGACCCGATTCAGGGGGACGCTGCCGGTGGTGCTGGTGTTTCTGGCGCGGATGGGTGGGAGACTGGAGAGTGTGGAGCCGGTGTCGATTGATGGGGCGGGCAATCTTGTGGCTGGGTCGGCGGAGGGAATTTGTCCTGGGTATGTGATCCGGGCGTGGACGGGTGGGCGAGCGGTGACGATTTACTATTTCCGGGCGAATCTGGCGGATGAGGTGCTGAGGGGTGATGGGCGGTTTCTTGCGTTTGTGGGACGGTTCGGGCCGGTGTCGACGTATCTGAAGAGTGCCTCGTATCTGATGCATACGGATGAGTTCACGATGGTGCGGGAGGCGATTCTGGGGCAGAGCCGGGTGATTCTGCAGGATGACAGCGGGATACCGCTGAGGGCGTTTGCCGGGGGGCCGTGGGAAATGCGGTATTTCGGGCGGTACACTGGGGTGCTGGAGATTTTTTCGGAGTATTACCAGCCTGAGTTGACGGAGATTTTTGGGAGCGGGGGGGCGCGGGATATTGATTTCGGGATTGGGTACAAGCATCAGCAGGGTGAGTCTTGTCTGATGCTGGCGCGGCGGCGGTGAGGTGGTGGGGAATTCTCACGGGTGTGTCGTGTTGGAGAAATTGGAGTCAATTATGACAATTTGCTTGCGGACACCCTGTGCCGTTCTAGGGTTGATTGGAAAGCTGATGGTTAATCGTGATTTCCATAATTCGTTTCCGGGGTGGGAGTGAGCAGCTTTTTCAGATTTCCCTCAAATTATAGCAGAGCAACATGGCTGACGACGACATTCCAGAGCCTACGGTTTCAGCGGAACTTCCGGAATTGATGACGGTGAAGGAGACCTCGCAGTATTTGAGGATTCCGTTGCCGACGGTGTATTATTTAGTGCAGCGCGGGCAATTGCCTGCGGTGCAGATTGGGGGTCGGTGGAGGATCAAGCGGAGCCTTTTGGACCGGGATGTGTTGAAGAGCGAGGGTGCGGGGCAGCCGACGGTGCTGGTGGTGGATGACGACGCGCAGTTGCAGACTGTGTTCAAGCAGTTCCTGAAGAAGGCTGGGTTTGGGAGGATTGTGGTGGGGACGGGGGCGGAGGCGATCAGTTGTGTGGAGCGGCAGCGGTTTGATCTGGTGTTTCTGGATCTGCAGTTGCCTGACATATCCGGGGATGAGGTGTATGTGCGGATCAAGGAGATGCAGCCTGACCTGCCGGTGGTGATCATCACTGGGTATCCTGACAGTGAGATGATGAGCCGGATCCTGCGGAACGGGGCGGTGATGATGATTCAGAAGCCGATCGATTTTTCGCAGCTGAACAGCACGGTGAAGCAGTTGGGGCACAAGGGGATGGTGGTGCCGGGGTGAGTTGGGGGGGGTGAGGGCATGAAAAAGGGACGCGGCGTGAGCCGCGTCCCGTGAGAGGTGAGCCAACTGGCGAGGGGAGCGTCAGGATTTCTTTTTGGCTGGTTTGGTGGATTCCGGGGCAGCGGCGGGTTTTTCTTCTGCTGCGGCGGCTGGTTTGACGGGCTTGGCGGGTTTGGTGGCGGGGGCTTTGTCCTTGGCTGGAGCGGGTTCAGCTTTGGCTGGTTCTGGCTTGGCGGTTTCTGGTTTGGCGGAGGGTTCCGGGGATTTCATGCCTGCGTCGACCCATTTGACGATGCCGTCGAAGGTGGATTCGCCGATGCCGTCGATCATGATGAGGTCGGCGACTTTGGCGACGGGGCGTTTGGCGATGATGTGGGCGGATTTGGATTCGCCGATGCCTGGGATGGTGATGAGGTCTTTTTGTTCGCCGGAGTTGACGAGGGCGAGGAGTTTGGACTGCTGGGCTGGGGAGAGTTTGGCGGCTTCTTTTTCGCCGTGAGCGAGGAGGGCCTTGTCTGAGGCGGAGAGTTCTTCTGCGGCTGGCTTGGGGGCTGGCTTTTTGGCGGCGGGTTCCTTGGCGGATTCCTTGGTTGCTTCTTTGGCGGATTTGGCGGCGGAGTCGGCGGTTTTTTTGATGGAATCGGCGGCTTTTTTGGTGGAGTCGGCGATTTTTTCTGTGGTGGGTGCGGCTGGTTTGGCGGCTGGTTTGGTGGATTTATCCTGAGCGGAGGCAGAGGAGGAGAGGGCTGCGAGGGTGGCGAGGGAGGCTGCGGCGAGGAGTTGGCGGATCATGGGGGTGTGGGGTTTGGGTTTATTGTTTGTGCCGCAATTACGGCAAGTGTGAATATGGAATGGAAGTGGGAGAGGAGGCAAGGAGGAAATTGGGTCATGGGGAGGCCTCGGGTTGGGGCGACATGAGTTGGCGTTTGAGGAGGAGGAAAGGTTCTGCGTCGACTTTGACGGCGCCGCGGTAGGGTTGGTCCATGGCGGAGATGAGGGCGATCATCATGCCGAAGAAGAGGCCGAGAGCGCCGCTGATGGTGAAGTGGAGACTGCGGCGGATGTCGAGGCCGATGAGCATGATGATGATGACGGCGATGCCGAAGGCGACGATGCCCCACATGGTTTCGGGGACGCCTGAGGAGATAGTGCGTGCGCGTTCGCGGCGGAGGACGGTGTTTTCGGAGAAGAGGTGGAGGCCTTCTGCGTGGAGGATTTCCTGACCTTTGGAGGTTGGTTCGAAGCTCATGACAGCGGTCTGGAATTTGGTCATGATGGTGACGCCGCGCAGTGGGCGTTCGCCGCGGGCGAGGGCGGGCATGGATTCGTCGATGGTGTAATTGACGTATTCCTGGAGGATGGACTGGAGTTTGGTGCGTTGGGGTTCCGGGTAACCGGAGACGGTGCGGTAGAGAGCGCCGAGGGAGGATGCTTCGCGGCCGACGAGGGATTTGACGGTATCGTAGTTCTGGTAGGAGGCGACGGCGAGGAGGCAGAGGAGGAGAGCGAAGAAGACGCCGAAGGCGAGGAGGCAGTAGCTGAGGAGTTCGTTGGTGCGGGTTTCCGGTTTGAAGACATTTCTGACGAGCGGGCTGAGGAAGACGATCCCGAGCCAGAGGATGGCGATGATGGCACCTGCGTAGAAGATGGCGATGCCCCAGAGCGGGAGTTCATTGATGCGTGAGAGCATGAGAGGTCGGCAGTAGGGATAAAGTTCCGTAGCATGGGGGTGCGATGGGTGGCAACCTGCGAAACCGAGGATTGGAATAGGAGAAAGTCTGAAGGGGACGCCTGGGGTGGGGGGACTGGTAGAAGTGTGTGGAGGGATTGGGGGAGGGCGAGGGCGGGAGTGAAAGCCGTTGCTGTGAGGTTGGAGGTGGGGATAGAAGGTGGGAACCGGGCGGGGATTGTCCGGAGTTGAGATAGGCGAGACATGACGACGCGAATCCGATCCATAATTGTGAGGGTGGTACGAATGATGTTGCTGGTTGCGGTGGTGGCCGGGGTGAGGGAGTCGGGGCGATGGCGGCGAGCGCAGGAGTTGCCGGTGGTGGGAGTGGCGGAGGTGGCGGCGGTGTTTCCGGGGGTGGCCGAGGTGGGAGTGCGGGATCCGGGGAGCGGGCGTCAGGTGGTGAAGGGGGCGGATGGCCGGGAGATTGGGAGTGTGTGTCTGACATTGCCTGGGCAGCGGGAGGTGAGGGGATACAGTGGGCCGACGCAGGTGCTGGCTGGGTTGTGGCCGGATGGGCGGTTGGCTGGGTGGACGATACTGGCGAGTGGGGAGACGCCGGAGCATGCTGGGATGGTGGCGGGGAGTGAGGTATTTCGTCGGCATCTGGATGGATGGAAGGCTGGGGAGCGGGTGCCGGAGATGCCGGTGGTGGCTGGGGCGACGCTGACGGCGACGGCGGTGAGGGAGGCGCTGGTGCGGATGTTGTCGGAGCCGGTGCGGGGGACGTCGCTGCGGTTTCCTGAGGGGCCGGATCTGGCGGAGGCGAGGGAGTTGTTTCCCGGGGCGGTTGGGTTGGTGGAGACGGGTGGGCGGTGGCGTGTGGAGGATGAAGGGGGGCGGGTGGTGGGCTGGTTGCTGCGGAGCGGGCCGGTGGCTGATGGGGTGAGGGGTTATCAGGGGCCGACGGAAGTGTTGTGCGGGCTGGATGCGGGTGGGGAGCGGATTGCGGGGGTGCGGTTGAGGAGGAGTTATGACAATGAGCCGTATGTGGGGTATGTGAGGGAGGATCTGGGTTGGCTGGGGAGTTTTCGGGGGCTGACGCTGGCGGAGATGGCGGCGATGGATTTTGAGAAGGCGGGAGTGGAGGGGGTGAGCGGGGCGACGCTGACGAGTTATGCGGTGGCGGCGAGTTTGAAGGCGGTGAGTGCGGCGGCGGAGGTGCCGGTGGTTGATAAGGGAGTGGGAGGTGAGGGGCGGTGGGCGTGGCGGTGGGAGGATGTGGTGCTGGTGCTGGTGGTGGTGGGTGGGGTGGTGATGGGGATGACGAAGTTGCGTGGGCGGGAGCGGGTGAGGAAAGTGTGGCAGGCGGTGCTGGTGGTGGTGCCTGGGTTGTGGCTAGGGAGCATGGTGGCGCTGCCGCAGCTGGCTGGGTGGATGGAGCACGGGGTTTCATGGCGAGCGGGTTTGGGGATGTTGGTGATGGCGTCGGTGGCGCTGTTGATGCCGTGGGCGACGGGGAGGCAGGTGTATTGCCATCAGATTTGTCCGCATGGAGCGGCGCAGACGTGGGTGGGGCGGCTGGGGGTGAAGAAGCTGGTGGTGCCGGTGCGATGGCACGGGGTGCTGCGGAGAGTGCCGGGGGTGCTGCTGGTGGCGGCGGTGTTGTCGGTGGTGTTTGCGTGGGGATGGCCGCTGGCGTCGATGGAGCCGTTTGATGCGTGGGTGCCGCGGGTGGCTGGGGTGGCGTCGCTGGTACTGGCGGTGGCTGGGCTGGCGGCTGCGGCGGTGGTGCCGCAGGCGTATTGTCAGTATGGTTGTCCGACGGGGGCGTTGCTGAGGTATGTGAGGTCGAGCGGGCTGGTGGACCGGTTGGGGTGGCGGGATGGGGTGGCGATGTTGTGTGCGGTGGCGGCGTGGGTGCCGGTGTGGCAGTATCGGGTGATGGGTGGGGCTGGGGCTGGTGGGTCGGTGGGAGTGGCGGTGCCGACGCGGGTGGCGGGGATGGCGTTTGGGACCTCGTGGAGCGTGTCGCTGCGGGAGCCGGTGCCGGAAGGGCTGGGGGTGGAGTTGGAGACGGCGTTGGGGGAATTGGAGAAGGAGTTGTCGTGCTGGCGGGGAGATTCGGTGATTTCGGTGTTCAATGGGTTGGCTGGGCCGGTGGAGTTTCCGGTGCCGGGGCGGGTGAGCGAGTTGGCGGGCGTGGCGGCGGGGATCAGTCGGGCGACGGGGGGGGCGTTTGACTGCACTATGGGGCCGCTGGTGCGGGCGTGGGGATTTGGGCCACCGCCGCATGGGGAGCGTGTGCCGGGTGAGGAGGAGCGGCGGCGGTTACTGGCGATGGCGGGTTGGGAGAAGCTGGGGGTTTCGGCTGGGAAGCTGGAGAAGCGGACGGCTGGGGTGACGCTGGATCTGACCCCGGTGGGGGAGGGAGCGGCGCTGGAGGCGATGGGGCGGGTGCTGGATGGGGCTGGGTTGGGGGAGTGGCTGATTTCGTTTGGCGGGGAGTTGAAGGCCCGTGGGGAGTGGCGGGTGGAGGTGGAGGATTCGGGTCGGGAGGAAGTGCTGGTGGATGCGGCGATGTCGACGAGCGGGGTGCGGCGGGCGCGGCGCGGGGGGGTGAGTCATCTGATTGACGGGCGCACGGGTGTGCCGGTGCGGCATGACACCGTGTCGGTGACGGTGCGTCATGAGTCGGCGGTGGAGGCGGACGGGTGGGCGACGGCCTTGGCGGTGCTGGGGAGCGGCGAAGGCTTGGCGGTGGCGCGGCGCGCGGGGGTGGCGGCTCAGTTTGTGAGCGAGCGGAATGGGGCCGTGGAGGTGGAGACGAGCCCTGCGTGGGAGGAGGGCGGGTGGGCGCTTACCAGAAGCGTTCCATCATCCGGGCGAACGGACCTTTTTCCGAGTATTTCTGAGTCGAGCGCTGATTGAGGCGTTCGGGCTGGAGTTCCGGGCTGTCTGGCGGGACGAGGCGGACGCTTTTGATTTCGAAGCGGCGGGTGGGGGTGTCGTTGGTGTCGACGGTCATGCCGGCGATGGCTTCGAGGGCTTCGAGGCCGTAGGTGACCTTGCCGAAGACGGAGTATTTGCCGTCGAGGGCTTTGGCGGAGCGGAGCATGATGTAGAACTGGCTGCCGCTGGCTTGTTTGTCTGGAGCGTCGATGGGGCCCTGGCGAGCCATGGCGATGGCTCCTTTGTCGTGGATGCCTTTGAGTTCCGGGGCGATGCGGTAGCCTGCGTCGGTGAGGCCCCATTCGGAGCGGCGGTTTTCGTCGCGGGAGGCTGGGTCGCCGGTCTGGACGAGGTAGCCGCGCATGGCGCGGTGGAAGGCGAGGCCGTCGTAGAACTTGGCGTTCACGAGTTTCTGGAAATTGGCGACGGTTTTGGGTGCGATGTCCGGGCGCAGTTCCATGACGATTTTGCGGCGACCGCCGTTGATGTCGACGACCATGACGGCGTGGTCGTAGGCGAGGCCGGGTTTGAGGTCGGCGGGGTTGGTGGTGCCTTGGGGTGAGGCTTCTTCTTCTGCGGGTGCCTTAGGGCGGAAGATGCCCATGGTTTTGTCTGCGGCGGTATTGACGGCTTTGCTGACGGTGCCGCACGAGGACAGCGCGGTGGCCGCGGAGGCCGCGAGGAGGAACCGGAAGTGGAGCGTCATAAGCGTGGCACGTTTGGTTTGGATGCGGGAAGGTCAAGGGACTTTCGCGGGGAGCGGTGAGGGGGGAGGAAGAAGGGATGACGCTTTTCTTTTGACAATGCGTTGGCGTTGATTAGGTGGATGCCCGCGCGTTGCTTGGCGACGGCGCTGGAAACCGGCAGGGTAGCTCAGCGGTAGAGCAGGGGACTCATAAGCCCTTGGTCGCGAGTTCGATTCTCGCCCTTGCCACCAATTTCATGGTGAATCGGTTTTCGGGAGAGGTTGCGTGGGTGAGGGGAGTGAGTTACGGCGGCGGGCGATGAATGAGACGCTGAGCCGAAATGTTTTGCTGCATGGGACTGAGATTGCGCCGGATGGTGGGCGTGAGTTGAGAGCGGGGCCTTTGCGGATGGTGCTGGGGGACGGGCAGGTGAGGCGGGTGATGCTGGGGGGGCGGGAGGTGGTGAGGCGGATCTACGGGGCGGTGCGGGACGGGTTCTGGAACACGGTGCCTGGGGAGATCAGCGGGATGCGGGTGGTGGAGGGGGATTGGGGATTTGTGGTGAAGTTTCGGTCTGAGCACCGGCAGTTTGAGGCTGATTTCACGTGGGAGGCGGAGATCACGGGGAGTGCGGACGGGACATTGAGGTATGTGTTTGAGGGACGTGCGGGGCGGACCTTTGCGCGGAACCGGATTGGGTTGTGTGTGCTGCATCCTGACGATCTGGCGGGGGCGGGATGCGAGGTGGAGCACGTGAGCGGGGAAGTGGCGGCGCGGGTGTTTCCGGGATTGGTGGATCCGATGCAGCCGGTGAGGGGTCTGCATGATTTCCGGGCGATTCGTTATGGGGTGGGTGAGGGAGTGGAGCTGGAGGTGAGGTGTGAGGGGGATGTGTTTGAGATTGAGGATCAGAGGAACTGGACGGATGCGAGTTTCAAGACGTACAGCACGCCGCAGCGGATTCCGCTGCCGGGGACGATCCGTGAGGGGCAGGTGGTGAGGCAGGTGGTGACGGTTAGGTTGTTAGGTGAGGGCGCGGGGGGGCTGACGGCGGCGGAGCCGGCGGGTGCGGTGGGTGAGGTGGCGTTGCGGCTGAGTGGTGGGGAGGTTCCGCTGGTGAGGTATGGGCTTGGGGTGGCGGTGCCTGGGGCGAGAGTGCTGACGGAGGTGGAAGCCGGGCGGGTGGCGCAGGCTGGGGTGGCGTGGCTGCGGGTGGATCTGGACATGAGCGGGGAGGGCTGGAGGGAGACGTTAGGGGACGGGCTGGTGCAGGCGGGGTCGTGCGGGGCGAAGGTGGAGGTGGTGCTG
Source organism: Verrucomicrobiaceae bacterium (assembly GCA_027483175.1). GTDB lineage: Bacteria > Verrucomicrobiota > Verrucomicrobiia > Verrucomicrobiales > V1-33 > V1-33. Next base: position 37,601 of record JAIXVE010000060.1, read on the forward strand.
CATCTGCCGGAGGAGCCGCGGGGAGTGCTGGAGATGCTGCGCGGGCTGGAGAGTGCGTGGAGCGGGCGGGTGGAGCGGTGGCTGGTGCTGACGAAGGGGAAGCCGGCGACGAGTGCGGCGGCGCTGACGGCGGCGCGGGAAGTGCTAGGCGGGACGGCTCCGGTGGGTGGCGGGACGGATGCGGATTTCTTTCAATTGAACAACAACCGCCCGCCGGCTGGGCTGATGGATTTTGTGAGTGTGCCGCTGAGGCCGCTGGCGCATCAGTTTGACGAGGAGACCCTGTTTGAGAATCTGGGTGGGCAGCGGCATGTGCTGCGGGCGGTGGCGGCGGTGTTTCCGGGGGTGCCGGTGCATGTATCGCCGGTGAGTTTCCGGACGAGGGCGCAGAAGGGACCGCCGATGCCAGAGGGGCAGATGCCCGCGCAGGCGGATGTGAGGCAGATGGCGCTGGCTGGGGCGGCGTGGCTGCTGGGTTGTTTGAAGGCGGTGGGGGAGACGGGAGCGGCGGGAGTGACGTTATTTCAGACGACGGGATTGCGGGGTGTGATGGAGACGGCGGGTGGGAGTGCGGTGCCGGGGGTGTTTCGATCGCTGCCTGGGGCGGTGTATCCGTGCTGGCATGTGCTGGCGGCGCTGGCACCGTTTGCGGGTGGGGTGATGCGGGTGGTGGAGAGCAGCGAGCCGCTGATGGCGGGAGGAGTGCTGGTGGAGCGGGATGGGCGGCGGCGGCTGCTGGTGATGAATGAGACGGCGGAGCGGCGGCGCGTGGTGATTCCGTCGGAGGTGAGAGGTGCGGGGTTGAGGTTCAAAGTGCTGGATGCTAGTGTGGCGGAAGCGGCGATGGTGGGGCCGGAGGCGTTTGTGGCTGGTGAGGCTGGAGTGGTGGTGGCGGAGGATGGGGTGGTGGAGTTGGATGGGTATGCGGTGGCTTGGGCGGATTGCTGAGTGAGAAGTGAGAAGTGAGAAGTGGGAAGTGAGAAGGGCCGTTTGGTCGGAGGGGGGCTTTTTGGGAGGAGGCTAGCAGGCGCACTCCGTGCGCAGAGAGAGCTGCGATTCTAGCAGCAGTCCAGAGCCTGCGGCTGCTGGTTCGGACGGGGCGTGTTGGGAGGGTGCTGTCAGGGGTAGAACGCGAACAGGCGCACGGAGTGAACCGTGCGCCTGTGGCGGAATGGGATTTCCCGTTAGGGAGAGGCCTTATTCGGCGGATGGAGCGGACTGGGCGTCAGCGGCGGCGTGCTGCTGTTCCTTTTCGCGGAGGAGAGCGCGGCGGCTCATTTTCACGCGGCCCTTTTCATCGATGCCGATGCACTTGGCGGAGACGATGTCGCCGGTTTTGACGACGTCTTCGACTTTGTTGACGCGGAAGTCAGCGAGTTCCGAGATGTGGATGAGTCCATCACGGCCTGGGAAGAGTTCCATGAAGGCACCGAAGTTGGTGGTGCTGACGACGCGGCCGGTGTAGGTGGCACCCACTTCCGCTTCGGCGAAGATATTGCGGACGAGGCGCATGGCGACGTCGAGCGATTCCTTGCGGACGGCGTAGATGTGGACCGTGCCATCGTCTTCGATGTCGATTTTGGCGCCGGATTCGGCCTGGATGCCTTTGATGACCTTACCGCCGGGCCCGATGAGTTCGCCGATCCGATCTGGTGGGATCTTGGTGCTTTCGATGCGCGGGGCGTATGGGCTGAGTTCAGCGGGTTTGCTGATGGCGGCGTTCATCACCTTGATGATGTCGAGCCGAGCTTTGCGCGCCTTGTGGATGGCTTCCTCGAGGATGCTGAGGGGGATCCCTGGGAGTTTGAGGTCGAGCTGGTAGCCGGTGACGCCGGTTTCCGTGCCGCAGAGTTTGAAGTCCATGTCACCGAAGTGGTCCTCGCTGCCGAGGATGTCGATCATGGTGAGGTAGCGCGACATTTTGTCGTTCTCGTCGAACTCGCTGACGAGGCCGACGGAGATACCGGCGACTGGCGAGGAGAGCGGGACACCGGCGGCGAGGAGAGCGAGGACGCCTGCGCAGGTGGTGGCCATGGAGGTGGAACCGTTGGATTCCATCACTTCACTGCTGATGCGGATGGCGTAGGGGAATTCCTTCTCTGAAGGGAGGACTGGGAAGATCGACTTCTCGGCGAGAGCGCCGTGACCGATTTCGCGACGATTCTGGCCGCCGAAGCGACCGGTCTCGCCCACGGAGAACGGAGGGAAGTTGTAGTGGAGGAGGAAGCGCTTGCTGTCTTCGCCACCGGTATAGTTGTCGAATTCCTGGGCTTCGTCGAGCGGAGCGAGGGTGGTGAGGGCGACTGCCTGGGTTTCGCCGCGGGCGAAGAGGGCGGAGCCGTGGACGCGCGGGAGGACGTCGATTTCCGCGGTGAGAGGGCGGATTTCGTCGAGACCGCGACCGTCGCAGCGCTTCTGCTTGTCGAGGATGGAGATGCGGAAGGCCTTTTTCTGGAGGTAGTCGAAGGCCTGGCTGATTTCGAAACCGCCGGCGTCCGGGTATTTGGCGAGGATGGCGGCTTTGACCTCATCCTTGAGTTCGCCGATGGCCTTGGAGCGAGCGGTTTTGCCGGGGGTGTAGATGGCGGCCTCGATGCGGGAACCGGCGACGTCGTAGGCGACTTCGAGGAGTTCGGCGCGGGCGTTGAGGAGTTTGAATTCGCGGACCGGTTTACCGCATTTGGCGCGGAGTTCCTTTTGGGCGGCGATGAGGGGTTGGACGGCGGCGTGTCCGAAGTGGAGCGCCTTGATGAATTCCTCGTCCGGGACTTCGAAGGCGTCGCCTTCGATCATGATGACCTCGTCTTCCGAGCCGACGTAGATGAGATCGATATCGCTGTCGAGGCGCTGGGAGTGAGTTGGGTTGGCGACGAACTGGCCGTTGACGCGACCGACGCGGACTGCGCCGAACGGTTTGGCCATGGGGAGGTCCGAGAGGAAGACGGCGGCGGAAGCGCCGTTCATGGCGAGGACGTCGGAGTCATTTTCTCCGTCGGCGGAGAGGAGGAGCGCGACGATCTGGGTGTCGTAGAAATAGCCTTTAGGGAAGAGCGGGCGCAGCGGGCGGTCCGTCATCCGGCAGGTGAGGATTTCTTTTTCGGTGGGGCGGCCTTCGCGTTTGAAGTAGCCGCCTGGGAAGCGGCCTGCGGCGGACGCTTTTTCTTTGTATTCGACGCTGAGTGGGAAGAAGTCCTGACCGTCCTTGAGGTTGGTGGAGGAGACAGCGGTGACGATGACCATGGTGTCGCCGAGGCGGACAGTGACAGCGCCGTCCGCGAGGCGGGCGAGTTTGCCGGTTTCGATGGTGATCTGGGCGGAGCCGACCTGGCTCACAGTGGAATGGATACTCATGTTATTTGCTTTCTTATTTTCTGTTTTGGAAAGCGGGTGCCGGATCTTCTGGGAAAATTTTCAGTTTTCAGATTTCATGCTTCTGAGGTCCGATGAGGAGGGAAGGATGAAACCTGAACACTGAAAACTCCGGCAGCCCGCGTGGTATTAACGCGAAACCCCGCCGATGGGAACTCCAACGGGCGGGGTGCGCGTCAAATTCATTGCGATGGCCTGACGGGCGCGGTCAGCGGCGGAGGCCGAGACCCTTGATGGCCTTCTGGTAGCGTTCCGGCGCGGTGTTCTTGAGGTAATCAAGGAGGCGGCGGCGCTGGGCGACTTGTTTCAGCAGACCGCGACGAGAGGAGAAGTCCTTCTTGTTTGCGATGAGGTGCTGAGTGAGGTGATTGATGCGCTGGGTGAGCAGGGCGACTTGGAAGTCGGCGCTACCGGTATCGCCTTCGTGAAGTTGGAACTGTTTTGGATCGATTGGGGTTGTGATCATGGCCTTGATTGGTGACTCGAAGCTGCCGATGGGCTACCTCGCTTCCCTCCCGTGGGTGAAGGCCGGGACAGAAACACAATTGGAGGAGCCTGCAACAGGTTTTTGCGGGGTGAGGATTTGCAGGTGCGGAAGGGGGATGATGTGGTAATGGCGGGGGATGGATGGAGGGCTTGAGCGAATGGATGAGGAGACTGTGCGTGGGAGCGTGCGGGCGGGAGCGGCGTGGGCGGAGGTATTCAGTCTGCCGTTGAGGGGTCGGGCGTGGCGCGGGGTGACGGGCGGGCATGCGGGGATGGGGACGGGGAGTTCGCTGGATTTTCAGGATCACCGGGAGTACCAGGCGGGGGATGATCCGCGGCATATCAACTGGCAGGCGTATGCGCGGACTGGGCAGTACACGATGAAGCAGTATCGTGAGGAAGTGCGGCCGGTGGTGGACATTGTGATGGATGTGTCGCCGAGCATGTTTTTTCTGGAGGAGAAGGCGGAGCGGAGTGTGGAGTTGCTGGGTTTTGCGGTGGAAGCGGCGAGGCGAGCGGGGACATCGCCGCGGGTGTGGCTGGCGGATGCGGAGGGGGTGAAGGTGGCTGGGTGGGAGGAACTGGAGAGTGGGCGGTGGGTTGGCGGGGGCGTGGGAGGGCAGGTGGCGATGTCAAAGCCGCCGTTGGTGGGGCGCGTGGCGTTGCGGCCGCAGTCGTTGCGGGTGCTGATCAGTGACTTGCTGTATCCGGGGGTGGAGCGGGAGGTGATGGGGTGGCTGGGTGCGGGGCAGGCGAGGGCGGTGGTGCTGGTGCCGTGGACTGAGTCGGAGGCGGATCCAGGGTGGGAGGGGAACATGGAGTTGGTGGATGCGGAGGATGGGGGCGTGCATCCGCGGAGGATTGAGGAGGCGACGCTGGTGCAGTATCGGAGGGCGTATGCGATGCATTTTGAGGTGTGGAAGGAGGCGGCGGTGCGGCATGGGGTGATGATGAGCCGGGTGGCGGCGGGTCGGGGGTTTGGTGAGGCGATGCAGCAGGAGGCGCTCCGGGCAGGGGCGGTGGAGACGTGGGATTGACTCTGGGGAATCCGCTGGGGTTGCTGGCGCTGCTAGGGTTGCCGGCGGTGCTGGCGGTGCATTTTCTGCAGCGTCGGGCGAAGCGCGAGGTGGTGAGTACGTTGTTTCTGCTGACGCCGCTGCATCGGGAGAGTGAGAGCGGGCGGCGTTGGGAGCGGTTGCGGACCTCGTGGCCGCTGTGGTTGCAGTTGCTGGCGGTGCTGGTGCTGGCGTGGCTGATGGCGGAGCCGCGGTGGTTAGAGAAGAACAGCGTGCAGCGGGTGGCGCTGGTGCTGGACGGGTCGGCGTCGATGCGGGTTTCGAAGGAGCGGTTGGTGAAGTATCTTCGGGAGGATCTGGGGGGGTTAGGGAGGCTGAGCGGGACGACCGAGTACACCGTGCTGGATTCGCGGGTGGGGCAGGGTCGGTTGTATCATGGGACGGAGTTGAGCGGCGTGGTGGCGGCGGTGGAGACGTGGGTGCCTGCGGCGGGGACGCATGATCCGGGGCCGGCGTTGCGGCTGGCGCGGAGTTTGAGTGGGCCGGATGGGGTGGTTTGGTATGTGACGGACCATGCGGTGGAGACGTCGGTGGCTGGGGTGCAGGTGTATGCGGTGGGGGAGAGTGCGGAGAATTGCGGGATTGCTGGGGTGACGGTGGAGGAGACGGCGGGTCGGCGAGTGTGGCGGGCGCTGCTGAGGAATTACAGTGATCGGGCGGTGGAGCGGACGTGGCGGGTGACGGACCGGAGTGGGGCGGCGTCGGTGCCGGAGAAGGTGACGATTCCGGCGCGGGGGAATCTGGCGGTGCAGGGTGCGTTTCCTGAGGGGAGCGAGGGATTGGTGATTGCGGTGGATGCCGATGTGTTTCCGCTGGATGACGTGGCACCGGTGTTGCGGCCGCGGCCGAGACGGTTGGCGGCGGTGCTGCCTGAGGGGGCTGGGGAGGCGTCGTGGCGGAAGTTAGTGGAGAGCCTGCCTGATTTCGGGGTGACGGCGGATGCCGGGCTGGCGGATCTGGAGATTGTGGAGGCCGGGGGAGGGGCGGAGGTGGCGGCGGAGCGGCCTGGGGTGGTGTTTGTGAAGGCTGGAGAGACGGCTGCGCCGATGCGCGGCGTGGTGTTGGTGGAGCGGCACCGGTTGACGCAGGATTTGAACTGGCAGGCGGTGGCGGCGGAGGCGGTTCCGGGGGTGGCGATGCGTGAGGGTGATGAAGTGCTGGTGTGGATAGGGGATCGGGCGCTGGTGCTGCTGCGCGGCGGGGAGAACCGGAGGCAGTTGATCTTCAATTTTGATCCGGCTAGGTCGAATGCGTTGCGGCAGCCGGCGATGGTGGTGACCTTGTTGAGGTTTCTGGAGGAGAGGCGGGGTCAGGTGCCTAGGGAGGAGATTTCGAATGTGGATTGCGGGCAGCTGGTGGATCAGCCGTTGAAGTTAGGGTCGGGGGATCCGGCGGTGGAGATGACGTGGGAGACGATTGGGGCTGGCGGGGTGGTAGGGAAGGTGGAGGGGCGGAGCGTGGCGGCGGAGCGGGCGGCGGTGCTGCGGGCACCGGAGGAACCGGCGTTTTTCAAGGTGCGGCAGGGCGGTCGGACCGTGCTGACTGCGGCGGCGGCGTTCCGGGATGCGCGGGAGGCGGATTTTTCGAAGGCGGTGACGAAGCGGGAGGTGGAGACGGTGAGGGAAGCGCTGAGCGATCGGCACAGCCAGGCGGATGGTCACTGGAGGCTGTGGGTTCTGGTGCTGCTGGGATTGTTGCTAGGTTCGTGGCTGCTGGCGGGGAAGGCGAGGCGGAGCGATCAGCGGGAAGGCGGGGTGTTGGGAGTTTGAGGGGTGGGGGATTTGGCGGGGATGAAGCGGACGGCGTCGAGGATGACGTGGCCGTTCGCGTCTTTGGAGAAGAACGTGACGGAGGTGGTGGCGGGGAGATTGAACGTGCCGACGGGGATGAACAGCGGGTTGCCGCCTTGTTGCTGATTGATGGAGACCTCGCGGGGGCCGGCGGTGGTGAGGATGGAGAGACGGACCTTTCTGGCGCGGTTTTCGTGCGGGGCGCAGGCGATCTGGATTTCCCATGGGCCGGCGTGGGGGAGCGTGGTGTTGAAGATGGCGCTGTTAGAGGGATTGGCGGTGGCGCTGTCGTGGTGGTAGCCTGAGCCGTGGAACGGTTTGATGGCGGAGCTGGGTTTCCATGAGCCGGAGAGGGAAGCGGCGGAGTCGTCGATGGTGATGCTGCCTGCGGCGGCGGCGTCGGGAGAGTGGGAAGGCCATGAGAGGATCTGGCCGTCGGCGGCGAGACGATCGCGGAGGATTTGGTAGGGGATCTCGTGGGGAGAGGAGGCGCGGTCGAGGGCGAGACAGGCTCCGGTGGCGGCGGACTGGGCGAGGATCATGAAGACCGGTTCCATGCGGATGGAGCCGAAGGCGATGTGGGAGCTGGAGAGACAGACGGGGACGAGGAGATTGGAGAGTTGGTCGCGTTTGGGGAGGAGGGCGCGCCATGAGACTGGATAGGGAGCGGGGAGTGGAGCGCCGACATCGCCCTCGTTCTGGACGTGGCCGTCGGGGGTGATGTAGCGCTGGACGTTGTGAGAGTCGATGGTGTAGGAGCCCATGCCGACGGGATCGGGGACGGGATTGGTGCCGGTGAGTTCGTGTTCGGTCATGACGAATTCGCCGGTGAGGCGTCGTGCTTCGCGGATGTAGAGCTGGTGGGGCCAGTGGCCGTTGTCGGTGAATTCGTCTTTGGCGAGGCCCCATGACTGCATGGCGGAGCGGACGTCGGAGGGGACGCGCGGGTCATTGGCGATGAAGTAGAGCCAGCCCTGCTGGTAGTCGCGATGGGCTTGGATGATGCGGGCGCGGGTGGCGTCGTCGCCGTCCGGGTATTGGTAATTGGCGCCGATGAAGTCGAAGCTGACGGGGCCGTGGTTATTGGTATCGGTTTTCCGGTTAGGGATGGGGTCGAATTTGGCAAAGGTTTCGCGCCAGCCGGCGTTGAAGACGCGGAGGAGGAGCTCGTAGGTATCCGGGTTGTATTGGGATGGTTTGGGGAAGGGGACGCGGTTTTCGGGGTGATTGGTGAGGCAGAGGCGGAAGCAGTAGGCCTGGATGCGGTGGTCGGCTGAGCCGAAAGTGCCTGGGGGATCGGTGCTGATGAGCGGGAGCGTGCCGGAGGCAGGGTTGCCGGGGATTTTGAAGGGACTGATGGGTGAGGGGAGGACGCCGAAGTGGTGGCGGTGGTGGAGGATGCCGGTCTGGACCCCGTTCCATTTTTCCTTGTAGGTGGCGAGGGATTCGCGACCCGCGTGCCATGAGGCACCGGCGGCGGCCATGAGATCGCCTTCGTAGGTGGCGTCGATGAACATGCCGCCGGAGAAGGAGAGACCGTTTTTGGTGGTTAGGGAGACGATGCGGGTGCCGTCGCGACGGATGCCGTGGGAGCGGTCGAGCGGGGCGTTGCGGTGGACGGGGATGTGGTATTCGCGGATGAGGTTTTCGAAGACATTTTCAGCGGCGTGGGGTTCGAAGATCCACATGGTGCGCTGGGTGCCGTCGATGGCTGGGGTGCCCTGGCCCTTATTGCCGTAGTCGGCTGGGGATTGGAACGGCCATGAGGCGGGGAGCTGGTAGTGCTGCCAGATGCGGTGATAGAATTCGCGGGCGAGGCCTCCGATGACGGCTTTGTTGCCGGTGTCGGTGAAGCCGAGGCCTCCGGAGGAGAGACCGCCGAGATGGGTGTCGGGGGAGATGATGACCGTGGATTTGCCCATGCGGCGGGCCTGGACGGCGGCGATGACGGCGGCTGACGTGCCGCCGTAGATGACGACGTCGGCGTGTTCGGCGAGGGAGACGGCGGGGAGGGCGAGGGCGAGGAGGAGGGGGAAGCGCATGGGGATTCAGCGAGGGCGGCGGGGTGAGGGGAGGTCGGAGAAGGGAGGGCGGTCGAAGGCGAGCCCGTCGCCGGAGACGCGAGGGTCGCCGGCGGCGCGGAGGGAGTCGAGGAGCTGGCGGGAGAGAGAATCTTTGGTGGCGGCGTGGGCTGGGTCGGCGGCGAGATTGACGAGCTGGGCTGGGTCTTTGCGGAGATCGTAGAGTTCTTCGGCGGGGCGTTTGGCGAAGGCGAGGTCGTAGAATTTCTGCCACTCGGGCTGGCGGCCGTTGAGGATGAGCCATGCTTTGGTGGGGCTGGCGTCCATGTCAGCGAAGGCGAGGTGGGTGTTAGAGGAGAGGGATTCGGCGGATGGGGCGTCTGGGGATTCGGCGGCTTTGGGATTTCCCATGGGCCAGCGATCGGGAGCGAAGTTGCGGATGTAGAGGTGGTCGGCGGTGCGAAGGGCGCGTTGTGGGTAGGGGAGGGCGAGGTCGCGGGCGTTGGCGACGTGGCGTTCGCGGCCTGTGATGACGTGGTTACGGGCGGGGTCGATGAGGCCGGATTTGTCAGAGTCGAGGAGCGGCAGGAGCGAGCGGCCGTGCATGCCTGTGGGGATGGGGAGGCCTGCGGTTTCGAGGAACGTCGGGGCGAGGTCCATGAGGGAAGTGAAGTCGTCGATGATGCGGTTGCCGGGGCGGCCTGGGAAGCGGGCGGCGAGGGTGACGGCGGTGCCGAAGTCGTAGAGATTGCATTTGCCGCGAGGCATGCCGGGCATGCCGTGGTCGCCGCTGATGATGACGAGCGTGTTATCGAGCTGGCCGGAGGATTCGAGGCGTTTGAGGAGGATGCCGATGGCGGCGTCGAAGGCCTGGATTTCGCCGAAGTAGTCGGAGAAGTCCTCACGGGTGGCGGGGACGTCGGGGAGGTGGGGAGGGATGCGGCCCTTGAAGCGATCGGGGTCGATGTTCCAGAGGGCTTTGCCGGAGCCTTGTTTCCATGAGCGGTGGACGTTGGTGGGGCCGAACCAGTAGAGCCATGGGGAGTTGGGTTGGCGGGCGGCGAGGAATTCGTCGAAGTTGGTGCCGATGCCGTCGAGGAGCTGGCGTGAGGCTTCTGGGAAGGGAGTGCCTGCGGCGACGAGGGTGGAGGCGTTTTTGGAGAAGCCGTTGAAGCGTTGGCCGTGTTTTTCGTAGGCGTAGCGGCCGGTGCCGAAGGGGGCGTCGGCTGGGTCGCCGGGGCTCCAGACCTTGAAGGTTTCGCCGATGTGGTGGCCGGCGTCGCGGAGGAGGAGAGGGAAGGAAGGGATGGTGCTGTCCCAGTAGGCACCCTGGAGGATTGCGCCGCGGCCGGTGCTGAAGAAGTGGCGGCCGGAGAGGAGGGCGCTGCGGCAGGGCGTGCAGGACGGGGCGTTGACGAAGGCGTGGCGGAAGAGAGCGCCTTCGCGGGCGATGCGGTCGATGTTGGGCGTGTGGATGAGTTCGTGGATGGAGCCCTTGCCGTCGACGGCGGCGTAGGCGCTGGCGTAGCGGCCCCAGTCGTCGGCGAAGCAGAAGAGGATGTTGAGAGGGCGTTTGGGATCTGCGTGGAGGGGGAGGAGAGAGCAGAGCAGGAGGAGGGCGAGCCTGAGCATGGGTGGGATGTGGGCGAGGAGGGGAGGAGGTGCGAGCCGGAGTCACATCCGCAGACGCGCGTGGGGTGGAGAGGGGGAAAGTGTCAGGGTTGGAGCATTCCGGCGCTTGACTGGGCTGGGCGGTCCGGCACCATGAGGCGATGATAAATCACTGCTGCCGGGTGCTGGGGGTGCTGATGGTGACGGCTGCTGCGGCTGCGGCGGCGGGGGACGTGCTGCCGCGGATTGCGTTTGAGGATTTTCCGGGTGGGACGGGGGAGTCGGTGCGGGAGATTGTGAGGGCGGAGCTGGCGAGGTCGGGTCGGTTCCGGGAGGGAGTGTCGCCGCAGGGGTGGACGGTGCGGGCGTCGTCGTCGGCTGGGCGGATTGACGGGGCGCTGATGTCTGCGGGTGGGGCGATGGTGTTCAACAATCAGTATGACCGGATTGATCTGCGGGACAATGCGCATGCGTTTGCGGATGACATTGTGGCGGCGGTGACTGGTGAGCCGGGGATAGCGCTGAGCCGGATTGCGTTTGTGAGTGACCGGAGCGGGGCGAAGGAAGTGTATTTGTGCGACAGTGACGGGCAGCGGATTGAGCAGGTGACGCAGGAGGGGGGGATTTGCGGGGCACCGGCGCTGAGTCCGGGGTCGGTGTTTCTGGCTTATACTGGTTATCAGTCAGGGTTTGCGGATGTGTATCTGGTGAATCTGTCACGGGGAGACCGGCGGCGGATCATCAGTGCGCCGGGGACGAACAGCGGGGCGGCGTTTTCGCCGGATGGGACGCGGCTGGCGGTGACGATGAGTCATGGGGGGACGCCGGATATTTTTGTGACCTTGATGGGGGGAGGGAGGCAGGAGCGATTGATGGCGTCGCGGGCGGTGGAGGCGTCGCCGTCGTGGGCACCGGACGGGCAGCATCTGGTGTTTGTGTCGGATGCGACGGGAGCGCCGCAGTTGTATTTGTGTTCGCGGCGGAAGCGGAAGCCTGAGCGGATTGACACTGGGTGGGCGCGGTGCACGGCACCGGATTGGTCGCCGGACGGGCAGCGGATTGCGTTTACGGGATGGCGCGGGGAGAGGAAGAGTGTGGTGGTGTGCGATCTGGAGACGGCGGTGGTGAAGGAAGTGATGAGCGGGGCGGAGGATCCGGTGTGGGCACCGGACGGGCGGCATCTGGCGGCGGTGCAGGGGAATGCGATTGTGACTTTGAATACGGTGACTGGGGAGAAGCGGCGGCTGGTGACGGGGATGGGGCGGGTGAGTGAGCCGACGTGGTCGCGATAGAGGGTTGGCGGGGAGGCGGTGGGTGTGCGATGGGAGGGGATGCGCGCTGTGATTCCGAGAGTGTTGGCGATGGTGTTGGCGATGCCGGTGGTGGCGGAGCCGCCGGTGGGGAAGGTGTCGGTGACGTGGAACGGGCCGATGATTGAGGGCTGGCAGGGAGAGGGGCCTGATCCAGAGGATCCGGTGGCGGTGTTCGGGGCGGTGTTTGGGGCGTTGCCGGATGAGGTGATGGTGTATCCGACGGAGAATTACTATTACTGGGAGCTGCAGGCGGGCGGGCGGACCTTGAGGGGGAATCTGCGGCTGGCGTCGGGGAGGCGGGAGCGTGGCGAGCTGTGTTTTGGTTATGCGGAGGGAGTGGCGCGACTGGATGAGGAGCGGGAGGTGCTGACAAAGTCGCGGTGGTTTGGAGCGGGGGATGGGGTGGAGGTGAAGTGCGAGGGGGCGATGGCGTGTGTGGTTAGGTA
>JAIXVE010000313.1 GCA_027483175.1 Verrucomicrobiaceae bacterium
CCGCCTCCATGAGCTCTTCCTCCTACGCCTCCCGCCACCTCGGCCTCCTCCCTGAAGAATGCGACGCCATGGCCCAGCTCTGCGGCCACGAATCCCTCGACGCCCTCATCGACGCCACCGTCCCAGCCTCCATCAGGCTCCTCCACCCGCTCAACGTCCCCCCTGCCCTCCCCGAAGAAGACGCCCTCGCCGATCTCCGCGCCGTCCTCTCCGCCAACAAGGTCCTCAAATCCTTCATCGGCCAGGGTTATTACGGCACCGTCACCCCACCCGTCATCCTCCGAAATATCTTTGAAAATCCGGCATGGTACACGGCCTACACGCCCTATCAGGCCGAAATCAGCCAGGGCCGTCTCGAAGCCCTCCTCAACTTCCAGACCATGGTCACGGAACTGACCGCCCTCCCGGTCGCTAACGCCTCGCTCCTCGACGAGGGCTCCGCCGCCGCCGAAGCCGTCACACTCTGCCTCGGCGCAGCCACCACCCCCAACCCGCGCCGCATCATCGTCGACCACATGGTCTTCCCCCAGACGCTCGCCGTCATCCGCACCCGCGCCGAAGCCGCAGGCATCGAGGTTTCCGTCGCCAGCGCCGCAAATGCCTCCTTCTCCCCAGACGACGGCACGTTCGCCGTCGTCCTCCAGTACCCAGCCAGCGACGGCTCCATCACCGACTGGCAACCCCACATCGCCCGCTTCCACGATCTCGGAGCCCGCGTCGTCATGATCGCCGACATCCTCGCCCTAACCCTCCTCACTCCCCCAGGCGAACTCGGCGCTGACATCGCCGTCGGCAGCACTCAGCGCTTCGGCGTCCCCATGGGCGCTGGCGGCCCCCACGCCGCCTTCATGGCCGTCAGAGACGACCTCAAACGCAAACTCCCCGGCCGTCTCATCGGGGTCAGCATCGACTCCCACGGCGCTCCCGCCATGCGCCTCAGTCTCCAGACGCGCGAACAGCACATCCGCCGCGACAAGGCCACTAGCAACATCTGCACCGCCCAGGTCCTCCTCGCCGTCATGGCTGGCATGTACGCGGTCTGGCACGGCCCCGCCGGCCTCACCACCATCGCCCGCAGAATCCACAATCTCACCGCCTCCCTCGCCGCCTCCCTCCAATCCGCAGGCTTCACCACCAATTCCTCGTTCTTCGACACGCTCTCGGTCTCCACCGGCCCTCTCACCGATTCCCTCTTCTCGAAGGCCGCTGCCCTCGGCTTCAACCTCCGCCGCATCGACGACTCCCACCTCGGCATCTCCTGCGACGAACTCACCTCCCCCGCAGACATCGCCGCCCTCGCCGCGCTCTTCTCCGCACCCGCCCCAACCGCGGTCTCCTCCTCACCCGCCCCCGCGCGCTCCTCCGCTTTCCTCAAACAGGAGGTCTTCCACCGCTTCCACTCGGAACACGAGCTCCTCCGCTACATCCACCGGCTCGCCTCCAAAGACCTCACACTCTGCAATAGCATGATCCCCCTCGGCTCATGCACCATGAAACTCAACGCCACCTCCGTCATGCTCCCGGTCTCATGGCCAGAGGTCGCCGCCATGCATCCGCTCGCCCCGCCAGACCAGCTCGCCGGCACCAACGCCATGATCGCTCAGCTCGAATCATGGCTCGCCTCGATCACCGGCTTCGACGCAGTCTCCGTCGCCCCTAACGGCGGCAGTCAGGGCGAATTCGCAGGCCTCCTCGCCATCCGCGCATGGCACCAGAGCCGCGGCGACCACCACCGCAACATCTGCCTCATCCCCGTCTCCGCCCACGGCACCAACCCAGCCAGCGCCGTCATGGCAGGCATGAAGGTCGTCCCCGTCAAATGCGACGCCGATGGCAACATCGACATCGCCGACCTCAACGCCCGCGCCGAACAGCACGCCGACGCCCTCGCCGCCCTCATGATCACCTACCCCTCCACCCACGGGGTCTTCGAGGAATCCATCCGCGACATCTGCAACACCATCCACCAGCACGGCGGTCAGGTCTACATGGACGGCGCTAACATGAACGCTCAGGTCGGCCTCACCAGCCCCGGCCTCATCGGCGCTGACGTCTGCCACCTCAATCTCCACAAAACCTTCTGCATCCCCCACGGCGGCGGCGGCCCCGGCGTCGGCCCAGTCTGCACCGCCGCCCACCTCGCCCCCTTCATCCCCGGCCGCGGCACCACCGGCCCGGTTGTTAGCGCTCCCCACGGCAGCGCCAGCATCAATGTCATCCCTTGGATGTACATCCGCATGATGGGCCCCGACGGCCTCACCGAAGCCACCAGAACCGCCATCCTCAGCGCCAACTACATCGCCTCCAAGGTCGGCCACGCCTTCCCCGTCCTCTACAAGGGCCGCAACGGCACCGTCGCCCACGAATGCATCATCGATGTCCGTCCCTTCAAGGAATCCGCCGACGTCGGCGTCGAAGACGTCGCCAAACGCCTCATCGACTACGGCTACCACGCCCCCACCATGAGCTGGCCAGTCGCCGGTACCCTCATGATCGAACCCACCGAAAGCGAAAGCCGCGCCGAACTCGACCGCTTCTGCAGCGCCCTCCTCGGCATTCACTCGGAGATCACCGCCGTCATCTCCGGCGCCGCCCCGCGCGATAACAATGTCCTCCGTCACGCCCCGCACACCGCCGCCTCTCTCCTCGCGGACTCATGGGACCACCCCTACTCCCGCGCCGCCGCCGCCTACCCGGACGCCCACTCCCGTCACCACAAATACTGGCCCCCAGTCGGCCGCGTCGACAATGTCCATGGCGACAAGCACCTCGTCTGCACCTGCGACTCAGTCGACTCCTACGC
>JAIXVE010000305.1 GCA_027483175.1 Verrucomicrobiaceae bacterium
ATGGCCCAGACGAAGGCGGCGGCGCGGTCGGGGCCGGTGTGGGCGAGGACGATGCCTGCGGCGACGGCCCAGAAGGCGATGCGGTGGGGGGTGCCGTGGGGGAGGGTGTGGAATTCGCGGTCGGGGTCGGAGACGGTGCGCCAGAGGAAGCCGCGCCAGAAGGTTTCTTCGACGAGGGGGACGACGAGCGTCATGCGGATGAAGCGGAGGGCGAGGGCGCTCCACCATGCGGCTGGGTTGGAGTCCCAGAGGGAAGGGTCGAAGCCGTCGAGTCGGTCGGTGCAGCCTAGCCATTTGATTGCGGGGACGAGGCCGCGGGAGAAGAGCCAGCCTGGGAGGATCCAGAGGGCGATGCCGAGGAGGCCCATGAAGGCGGCGAGGGCGAGATGGGAGGGACGAGGAAGGGCGGATCGGTAGTGGTCGCGGCAGATCCAGAGCCATGCGGCGGCGGCGATGGTCTGGAGAGGGTAGGCCCACTGTTCCGGGTGACGGCGCCACCAGACGGCTCCGGCGGTATCGACTTTGACGAACGAGGGGAGGAGCATGATGCCCATGAAGAGGATGAGCGGGCCGGCCCATGCGGCGAGGGGGGAGAGACGCAGTTTCTGGATCAGGGCGTTCATGTCAGGGAGCGGGCGGGAGGATGCGGCGTGCGGCGGCGACGGGGAGGATGCAGAGGGCGATGATGAGATTGAGGGAGAGGGCGAGGGCGCAGACGAGGCCCATGGAGACGAGACCGTCGAGACGTGCGGTGACGAGCGAGGCGAAGCCGGCGGTGGTGGTGAGGCAGCAACTGACGAGGGCGCGGCCGGTGGTTAGGCGGAGCGTGCCTGGAGTGGTGCCGCTGCGGAGGGCGAGGAGGACGTGGATGCTGTAGTCGATGCCGGTGCCGAGGGCGAGGAGGAGGGCGGTGAGGTTGAAGAAGTTCCACGAGATTCCGAGCCATGACATGGCGCCGAGGAGCGTGGCGAGATTGAGGGCCATGACGGCGAGGCAGAAGGCGACGCCGCGCCAGTGGCGGAAGGTGACGATGAGGAGGAGGAGGACGGCGGCTCCGAGGACGGCGAGGATGCGGAAGAGTTCTGCGGGGACGCGGTGGGCGAGACGGCTGGCGAGGAGGTCTTCGCCCATGAGAAAGAGCCCGGGTTGAGAGGCTTCCGGCTGGAGTGCGGCGGCGACGGCTTCGTGGGATTCAGCGGGGACGATGGCGGCCATGCAGACGGAGGTGCCGTCGGCGGATTGCTGGACGAAGCGGCTGAGCATCCAGCGAGCGGGAGCGGAGGGCGGGAGGGCGGGAGGGCCTCCGGTTTCGCGCCATGACGACCAGAGGGAGAGGAGCCTGTCGGTTAGGCCCCATGCAAGGGGTTCGTAGCCTGCTTCGAGGACGGCGTCGCGGAGGCGCGGGGCGGCTTCGGTTAGACGTGCGGCGGTTCGTTCGAGGTTCGTGCGGCGCCAGTCGTCGCGGGGCCAGAGGGCGATGGGGAAGCTGGAGGAGCGGATGGTGCCGGCGTCGGTGGCGCGGCGGAGGGCCGACTGCATCTCGGCGAGACGGGCGGGCATGTCGGCGGGATTACTGGTGGTGGCGATCCATTGCATGCCCTTGTTGCCGCCGATGAGGTCGGAGGCGCGCTGCATGGTGGATTCGGCTTCGCTATTGTGAAGCTTCATGCAGGCCATGGAGGCGTCGAGGGGCGGGGTGCCGCGGAAGATGAGGCCGGAGAGGGCGATGGCGACGATGGCGGTGGCGGCCCATGCGAGGAAGCGGCCGGCGGATGGGGAGCCGATCCATGAGGTTGGGGCGGCGGCGGAGGGTGGTGCGGCTTGGGTCTGGGGCCTGCCTTTGAGGAGCCACGAGCAGCAGGGGCCGAGCATGACGGCGGCGCCGATGACGATGCCGATGCCGACGAGGATGCCGAGGCCGGAGATGCCGGGGACTGAGCAGACGGCGAGGGAGAGGAAAGCGGCGGCGGTGGTGGCGGCGGCGGCGAGGATGCCTGCGGCGGAGCGCTTCCTGACGGATTCGGCGGGGCCCGGGGCGAGGGATTCCTGGTGGACGAGGATGCCGTAGTCGACGACGAGGCCGATGAGGATGCCGCCGAAGCCTGCGGTCATGACGTTCATGCCTGGGAGGAGGATGCCGCCGGTGGCGAGAGTGAGGAGGGCGACGAGGACGAGGGCTGCGGTGACGAGGAGGAGCGGGCGGAGCGAGCGGTAGAAGAGCCAGAAGATGAGGGCGGTGAGGGCGACGGAACCGAGACCGGAGCCGACCATGTCCGACTGCATGATGCGAGCGGCTTCTGATTCGTAGGCTGGGTGTCCGGTGAGGCCGACGGTGGCCTTGTGAGGGGAGACAGCGGTTTGGAGGAGGGAGCGGACCTCATCAACCCAGCGGCCGGATTCCTGCCAGTTGCGGTATTGGGCTGGTGAGCGGATGAAGAGGAGACGGCGGCGGCCGTCGGAGGAAGAAAACGTGGCGGCGCTGCCTGCGGCGTCGCCGAGGCTATCCATGAGTGGGGTGGCGAGGCCGAGGGGGTCGTAGCCCATGAGGCCTGCGGAGCTGCCGAAGCCGGTGGCGAGTTGTTCCTGAACGGAGGCAAGTCGGGCGGCGATGCGGTCCGGGGCGAGATCGGCTTCGATGCGCTGCCATTGATCCGGGGGGAGATTGAGGAGGGCCCATGCGAGGAAGCCGGCGGCGGCGTCGGGGTCGCGTTCGAGGGGCGGGCCGGAGATGATATCGGCGGCGAGGTCGGAGCGGGAGCGGAGGGTTTTTTCTGCGGCGGCGGCGGCGCGGGCGGAGAGGTCCGGGGACGGGGCTTCGATGAGGGCGATGAGTTCGTTGCGCTGGGCGAAGTGGTCGAGGAAGAGGCGGAGGCCCTGAGTTTCCCGCATGTCTGGCGGGAGGAGGGCGGTGAGATTGACGTCGTAGCTGACGCGGGAGGCACCGGCGGCGATGAAAGCCGCGGCGAGCAGCCATGGCAGCAGCCGCAGCCAGCGTTTCATGAGCAGGGAGGCGGCTGCGGCGCGGGCAGCGCGCGGTTGGCGGGGCGGGGGGACACGGCGGCGCGCTTAGCCCGGAGCGCGGGTGGGGTCAAACGGGGAGTCTGGGTGCATTTCCCGCATTGTCAGCGGGGCGGGGGCGGATTAGCGGGGGAGCGGCCGGCGATTCTGCCGGTATCCCCGTTACCACAGTGGAATCCCACGAAGTCCTCCGCGAAGCGTTTGAGAAAGCCAGTCCGAAGGAGATCGCCGCGTTGCTCGGCGTTTCTCTGAGCCTTGTATACAAGTGGTCGCAGCCGCCGGGCGACGGGCAGGGGAGCGGGAGTTTGAATCCGCTGGATCGGACGCGGGCGCTGATGGAGATCACGCGTGATCCGGGGATCATCAAATGGCTGTGTCAGGTGAACGGCGGGTATTTTGTGCTGAATCCGGGGAGTGGCGGCGGGGAGCACCGGGAGGTGGGGACGTCGATGAACGCGATCATCCAGCAGTTTGCGGATTTTCTTTCGGGGATTACGAAGGCGGCGACGGACCACCGGATAACGGAGGAGGAATCGCAGGAGATCCGGCGGGACTGGGATGATCTGAAGACGTTAGCGGAGGGGTTTGTGAGGGCGTGCGAGGACGGGGATTTCGGGCGGATGCGTCGTGGTGCGCCGATGGCGGAGCGGGGGTGATGGGGATTTCAGGGGATGCGGACGCGGATGAAGAGACGCTGGGATTGAGTGGAGGGGGAGGGGGCGCGCCATGTTTCGGTGGCGGAGCCGTCTGGGTGGAGCTGGCGGCTGAGGAGGACGGTGGCGGGCGACCATGAGGAGAGGTCGGTGGACGATTCCGGGATGAAGGAGAGGTCGCTGGCGTCGGCGCGGCGGGTGAAGCGGATGGTGAGCCATGGGGCGGTGGTGCCGTCGACTGTCAGGGTTTCGAGAGAGCCTGAGGGCAGTTGGGGCGAGCCAGGGGCGAGCGGGTTGGAGAGGAAGGCGTATTCGAGGTGATTGGAGAAGCCGTCGCTGTCGTCGTCGGCGGATGGGGACGTGAGGCCCGGGAAGGCGGCGGCCCATGAGGTGTAGGTGAAGAGGTCATCGGCGCCGGGGCTGCCGCCGGGTTGGGCGCTGGCGCGCCAGTTAGCGGGCAGGGAGTGGTCGGGGCGGGCGTCCGGGGCGCGGAGGGCGAGGGAGAAGCCTGAGCCGTCGGCGGCTTCGGGCCATGGGTTGCGGTCGGAGTAGGTGAAGGCGATGACTTCGGTGCCTGCGCCGTAGCTGAGTTTGATTTCCTCGCCGCTGTTAGCGAGCGAGCCGGAGAGGAACGTGCCTGCGATGAGTGGGTTGAGGGAGGTGCCCCAGCGGCGGCGGAAGGCGTTGAGGTCTTTGACGACGAGGGCGAAGCTGCCGGCAGGGATGGTCCAGCCCTGGGGGAAGTCGAAGTCAGCGCCTTTGGTAAAGCGGATCCCTGACATGTCGAGGGGAAGGGCGCTGATGTTTTTGACTTCGATCCATTCGAAGAGGCCGGCGTCGGTGAAGCCGTCGGCGATTTCGGCGGCGGTGAGGGGTGAGGGGTTGTAGTTGACCTCGCTGATGGCGAGGGACTGCTGGTAGACGGAGACATCGGGGACGCCGGCGGTGAACTGGATGGCTTCCGACCAGCGGGACCAGCGGCCATTGGCGTCGAGGTGGCGGACGCGGGCGCGGTAGGTGGAGCCTGGGCGGACGCTGGCGAGGGGGATGCGGACGGAGGGGGAGAAGGTGGTTAGGACGGGTGAGGTCCAGACCGGTTCGATCTCGTATTTGCGCGGGGTGCCGGGGGTGTAGCCGGGGATGCCGGGGGCTCCGATTTCGCCGATGCGCCACTGCATTCCTGAGAAGACGGTGCCGTTGGGGGCGGGGGTGAAGGTGGAGCTGCGGAAGTCGAGGGCGGCGGCGGGGTAGCCGGCGGGGCCGGTGTAGGTGATGACGGGGCGTGCGGGGAAGGAAGTGTCAGGGGTGGATGGGTTGATGCCGAGGCCGCCGTAGAGGGATTCCCATTCGAGGAATTTGTAGCCGTAGCCTTTGGGGTTGCCGTTGCTGCGGGCCCATGTGCCGCCGGGCCATGTGTTGGTGGTGAACTCAGTTAGGTAGGCCATGGAGCCTTCGAAGTCGCCGAAGCCGTCGTTGTCGGGGTCGGGGAGGCGGCGGGTCCAGTTAGTGACGGAGTTCATGGGTGAGCCGCGCTGATCGCCGAAGGTGGCGCGGTAGAAGTTGCTGCGGTGGTTGGTGTAGCCGCTGGCGGTGCCGACGGTGCCTGCGGAGCGCGGGTGCATGTTCCACATGGCGGCGTCGGCGTCGGCCCATGTGAGGGCGAGGCCGGAGGGATTGACCATCTGGGCGTATTCGTCGATGAGCTGGGCCATCTGGCCGCCGTTAGGAGCGGGGTCGGAGGCGATGAGGTCGAGGAGTTCGCGGCAGCGGTTGCGGAAGTCGATGGCGATGGCTGGGCGGCGGGTGACGGCGGCCCATTGATTGGTGACGCCTGGCCAGACGGTGCCGTCGATGGTGGCGGCCCAGTGGTGAGCGGGCAGGCACATCATGTCCTGGTCGTAGGGCATGATGACCCAGCGGTCGTCGCTGAAGGGAGCGGCGGGGCGGTGATAGGCGCGGTAGTTGTCGCCGCCGCGGATGTCGACATTGGCGACGTAGCGGTTGAGGGCCTGGAAGGTGCAGAAGGCGGGGATATCGAGATTGGCGCGGTACCATGCCTCGGACTGACCGGCCTGGAGGGTGGCGGAGGCGAATGAATTCCAGTCGGTGCCGTTGATGGGCTGGGATTCGGACTGATGTTTCTGGTCGGGTCCGTAGCCTTCGATGCTGTAGATGTTGCCGTCGGGGAGATTGCGTTCGTCGAGGAAGTTGCCTTCGTAGGGTTCCATGCCGGTGTAGAGGCCCCAGAAGTCGCCGTCGTACTGGGTGGGGCCTGATTCGGCGGCGTTGTCGATGACGCGCCAGTGGACGTAGTGGGTGCGGAGGGCTGGGACGCCGCAGAGGTCGTAGATGCGGTAGCTGATGATTTCTTCGACACCGGCCATGCCGCGGTGGACGGCGCACCATGGTGAGGCGGCGGCGTCCATGGTCATGCTGTTCCATGACTGGTCGTAGTAGCGGCCCCAGTTGTCGCGGACGCGGATGTTTCTGGCGCGGTTGAAGTAGAAGGCCCATTTGTTTTTGCCGCTGACGTAGGTGGAGCCGATGCCGCGGTTTTTGAACTGGATGTGGTCGTAGACCTTGCCGTCGTAGACGATGGTGCCGGTGAAGCGGACCCCGTCGGAGGCGCTGTTGTACTGGCAGCTGATGACATCGGCTTCGGTGGCGATGAGGTGCCATGGGGGGATGGAGTCGAGGACGGCTGGGGAGAAGGCGTTGACGGTGCCGCGGGGGCCGGCGGTGCCGGGGACGAGGGCACCGTTCCATGCGGGGGTGCCGTTGTAGGTGAAGTAGGCGAAGTTAGGCTGTTCGTCGTCCGGGTAGGGAACGGTGATGCTGGCGGCGGCGGCGTCCTGGGCGGTGATGCGGTAGCGGACGAGGCGGCGGTGGATCTGGACGGAGGCTGGGATGGTGACGGACCAGATGCCGTCGCCGGCGGTGGTGTCGCCGTTGGTGCCGCTGTCGTTCATGGGGAGGGAGGACCATGAGGTGGCGTAGGCGGGGTCGGTTCTGCGGATGTAGGAGCCTGGGTTTACGGATTGATAGGAGAGGGATGCGGAGGTGACGCCGGTGAGGTCCTCGATTTTTGCGGAGACGACGACGTCCTGGGCTGCGGCCGGGGTGACTGGCAGGTGGCGGACATTGCTGATGGAGGGCGGGGCGGTCTGGGCGAAGACGGTGTTGGCGGCACCGGGGGACTGCTGCCTTGGCAGTGGGGCGGTGGAGCTGCGCCATGAGCCGCCGGAGTCGTTTTCGAGGCCTGGGTTGATGAGTTCGATGGATGGGCCAGCGCCGGAAGCGGAGGTGGGCCATGGGAATCCCGGGGCGTAGTCGACATCGTCGATGGACTGGAGGGAGGCGTCGCGGAGGAGGAGACGGTCGCCGCTGTTTTTGAGACGACCGGACCATTGACCAGCGGGGGCGAAGCCGAAGACGGACTGGAAGACGGTGCTGTTGCCGGCGACGACGAGGAAGGCACCGGGAGCTAGGGAAGTGCCTTGAGGGAAGAGGAACTGGACTGGGCCGTCGAGGCGGCAGCCGCTGAGGTTCTGGGGGGAAGTGGAGGGGTTCCAGAGCTCGACGAATTCGGTGTTTTTGGTAGGGTCTGCGGGTTCGTAGTGGATTTCGTTGATGACGACGGCGCTTCTGGAGGACGTGGTGAAGGTGACGGTGGCGGGGGACCATGAGGTGCCGGCGGCGTTGGCGGCGCTGGCGCGGAGGTGATAGGCGGTGGTGGGCTGGAGGGCGGAGAGGAACTGGCCGAAGCCGCCGGTGCGGATGCCGAGGTCTGAGGAGAAGGCCCATGCGGCGGGGTTGGTGCCGCCGTCGGTGGTGCCCCAGAAGAGGCGAACGCGAGGCGGGTCATTGCCTGTGCTGGTGATGGTGCCGTTGATGAGGGCGGTGAAGCCTGTGGTGGCGGCTGGGGCGGAGAGCGTGAGAGCCGGGGCGGTGACGGCGAGGGTAGAGAATGTGAGGGTGGTGTCGGCCCAGTCGCCGCCGCCGGAGTTTTCTGCGTAGGCGCGGACGAAGTAGGGGGAGGCGACGGGGAGGCCGGTGAGGACGAGCGGGTAGTTGCCAGTGGCGGTCTGGGTGCCGAGCGGGGACATGGAGGCCCATGCGGCGGGGTTGGTTCCGCCGTCTGCGGGGCCGTGATAGAGTCGGACGATGGTTGGGGCGAAACCGGTGGAGAGGAGGGTGGCACCGGATTCAGCGCCAGTGGCGCCGATGGCGGTGACGGGGCGGGTATCGACGACGGGAGGGAGGACGACGAGGGGAGTACCGAAGATCTGGACTTCGGCTAGAGTGAGGATTTCCGCGGTGGTGGTTTCGACTCTGACTTTGCGGGCGCCGATGCCAGGTTCGAGTTCGAAGCCGTAGTTGAAGGGTGTGGCGGTGCCGAGGGCGAAGGGAAGGTCGCGGGTCCAGAGCGTGGCGCCGGAGGTGTTGAGGAGTGAGACGCGAAGGTTGCTAGTGTCGGGGGAGTCGGTGCGGTTGAAAAGGAGGATCGAGGAGAGGCGCATGTCGGTGCCGAGGTCGGCCTCCCAGAATCTGCCGATGCCGCCGGTGCTGGAGCGGTAGACGGGGATGCCTGGGGAGTTGTAGTTTCCGTTGATGTCGCCGTCGGTGGCGTCGGAGATGGCGGTGCCGGCTCCGGCGGGGGATGCGGTGATGGAGGCTGGGGTGATGAGCGGGTCGGCGGTGGTGTCGGATCCCCAGATTTCGAGTTCGGCGAAGGTGAGGAAGTTGATGGCCGGGGTCGTGTTGGAGACCCGCTGGATGCGGATGGTGTCTGCGGAGATGCCGCGGATGGCTGAGGTGCCCCATGCGCGGGAGTTGTTGCTGTCGGTGGCGGTGGAGGGGAGGAAGATCTGATTGAAGACCTCGGTGCCATTGCGGGAGGCGATGAGGCGGAAGTTGGCGACGGATCCCTGAATTGCGTCGGAGCGGTTGAAGATGCGGATGTGGTCGATGGTGCGGGCGGCGGGGAGGACGACCTGCCACCATGAGGGTCCGGTTTCGTTGAGGGTGTGGAAGACCGAGCCGTTGCCGAAGGTGCCGTTGCGATTGCCGTCGTTGCCGTCTGCGGCGATGGAGCCGAAGCCTTCGGATGAGGCGGAGGCGGTGCCTGAGCGGGCGAGATTGACGAGGGCTGCGCCCGCGATGGAAGCCGGCAGGAAGGCGAGCAGGAGGAGCAGCAGGCGAGTCATGGGAATTGAATTGGCAGAGAGCATGCCAGATGCGTGCGCTCCTGTCACGGGGGGTTTCGTTCAGTCCGGGGAGGTGCGGGGTCCGTACCTGATGGAGCCATGGAATGCACTGCGACGACTGAAGGAATGATTGCCGACCGGACGGAGGGGATGCTTGCGGGTGCGCTGATTGCGGACGCGCTGGCGATGCCTGGGCACTGGTATTATGACCGGGAGGCGCTGAGGCGGGATTACGGGGAGTTGGGGGAGTTCCGGGATCCGTTGCCGTTTCATCCGGACAGCATTCTGTGGCGGTCGCATTATGAAGCGCAGAATGAGCGTGGCGACATCCTGCATGGACGTGCGAAGTACTGGGGCCAGCGTGGCGTGCACTATCATCAGGGACTGAAGGCGGGGGAGAACACGCTGAATTTTCAGCTGCTGCGGGTGCTGGATGAATCGCTGAGCGCGTGCGGGCGGTATGACATCGATGATTGGCTGGAGAGGTACACGGCGTTCATGCTGACGGATGGGAGTCACGGCGATACTTATGTTGAGGAGTACCACCGGCATTTCTTTGCGGCGTATGCCCGGGGGAACAAGCCGAGGCGGTGCGGTGGGAATGATGTGCACATTGGAGGGCTGGTGGCGGTTCCGCTGCTGGTGGGGAGGTTAGGGGGTGATCCGGAGGCGGCGATGGCTGCGGTGAAGGAGCATGTGGGGTTTTCGCATGGGGACCCTGACGTGATGGAGGCGGCGACGGCGTTTGCGCGGATGCTGCTGGGCGTGCGCGGTGGCGAGGGGTTGAGGGAGGAGGTTCTGCGGCACGGAACGCGATGGGTATCGGCGCGGAAGCTGGGGGGATGGCTGGAGGAGGATGATCTGACGGTGGTGGGGCGGAGGTTGAGTCCGGCGTGCTACATTCTCGATGCGTTCGCGGCGTCGCTGTATTTTGCGTGGAAGTATACTGACGATTTTGCTGGTGCGGTGACGGCGAATGCGATGGCTGGCGGGGACAATTGCCATCGCGGGGCGGTGGTGGGGTCGCTTTGCGGGGGTGCGGCGGGAGCGATGCGGTTGCCGGAGGCGTTGGTGACGGGGTTGCGGGGGCGGTGGTGAGTGGAGGAGGGGCTGCGGGGTGCGTCCGCGAAACCGTGCTTTCCCGCGGCGGATCCCGGGTATGGTGCGGGCCATGAAACTGCTGCTGACATTTGTTTTCTGCGCCCTGCCGATTGCGTTGCGGGCCGCTCCGCCGGTGATGGAGGCTGCGGAGACTCCGGAGACGGTTCCGGCGGCCGATGGGGTTGCGTCGTTGAGCATTGCGCCGGCGGACTTTGATTTGCGGGGTCCGGGGGCATCCGGGCAGCTGCTGGTGACTGCGGTCTTTGCGGATGGAACGTCGGCGGATGTGACGAGGGCGGCGAAGGTTTCGCTGGAGGGCAATGCGGCGACGATTTCTGCGACCGGGCTGGTGACGCCGGTGGCGGAGGGGGATGGGGCGCTGCGGATTGAGTGGGGCGGCCAGACGGGGGCAGTGAAGGTTAGGGTGACGGGACTGGGAGCCGACCGGGTGCCGGACTACATTCAGGAGGTGACGCCGGTGATTTCGCGGATGGGATGCAATGCGGGCACGTGTCACGGGGCGAAGGAAGGGAAGGCTGGGTTCAAGCTGAGTCTGCGCGGGTATGATCCGGTTTATGACATCCGGGCGTTCACGGATGACATCCGGGGGCGGCGGACGAACGCGGCGTCGCCTGATGATTCGCTGATGCTGCTGAAGGGGAGTGCGGGGGTTCCCCACGAAGGCGGGCAGCTGATGAAGCCGGGGGATGCGTATTACAATACGGTGCGTGCGTGGATTGCGGCGGGGATGCCGGTGAAGATGGATGCGCCGCGGGTGACGGCGATCGAGCTGCAGCCGAGGCTTCCGGTGGTGCAGCGGGAAGGGTACCGGCAGCAGTTCCGGGTGACGGCGCGTTATGCGGACGGGACGTCGCGGGATGTGACGCGCGAGGCATACATTGAGACGGGCAACGGGGATGTGGCGAAGCATAACAAATCGGGTCTGCTCGCGGCGCTGCGACGCGGGGAAGCGCCGGTGCTGGCGCGGTATGAAGGTGCGTATGCGTCGACGGTGATGACGGTGATGGGTGACCGGAGTGGATTTGCGTGGGAGGCTCCGCCTGTGCATAACCGGATTGATGAGCTGGTGGCGGCGAAGCTTGAGAGGATGAAGACGATGCCGGGGAATCTGTGTTCGGATACGGATTTTGTGAGGCGGCTCTATCTTGATCTGACGGGCCTGCCGCCGTCGGCTGAAGCGGTCCGGGCGTTTACTGCCGATTCACGGCATGGCCGGGTGAAGCGGGACGAGCTGATTGACCGGCTGATCGGGTCGCCGGAGTTCATTGACCACTGGACGAACAAGTGGGCGGATCTGCTGCAGGTGAACAGCAAGTTTCTGGGTGGGGAAGGGGCGACGCTGCTGAGGAACTGGATTCGCGAGCGGGTGGCGGCGAACATGCCGTACGATCAGTTTGTGAGGGAGATCCTGACGGCGTCGGGATCGAATCGGGAGAATCCGGCGGCGGGTTACTACAAGATTCTGCGGGATCCGGCGGAGACGATGGAGAACACGACGCACCTGTTTCTGGCGACCCGGTTCAACTGCAACAAGTGTCACGATCATCCGTTCGAGCGATGGACGCAGGATCAGTACTATCACCTTGCGGCGTATTTTGCGCGGGTGGGGCTTGAGCGGGATCCTGCGAGTGGAGACCGCAACATCGGGGGGTC
>JAIXVE010000192.1 GCA_027483175.1 Verrucomicrobiaceae bacterium
CGGCGTCTTTGATTTTCTGGAGGTGGAGGTGAGCGGTGCTGAAGCGACCGGTTTCCTTCATGGAGTTGCCGACGCGGCCATATTTTTTGAGACGGGAGTAGCCTTTGAGGCGTTCGAGTTCGCGGCCGTGGTCGTCGAGGATGATGATGGTGGGGAAGCTGCGGACTTTGAAGTATTCCTTGAAGCGTTTGACGGCGGCCATGCGTGCGTCGGTGAAGCCAGGGGGGCGAACGCCGACGGGTTCGAAGACGGTGGTGAGGACGAGGTGAGCGCCTGCGAATTCGCTGAAATCGGATTGGGAGAAGAGATCGTCGACGAGGTCGACGGCCGGGCATTCGCCGTCCCATTTGCTAGCGAAGAAGATGAGGAGGGGGCGCTGCTGGGAGACGGATGCTTTGCGGGCGGCGATGGGGCTAGGGTGCCAGTAGGCCTTCTGGGCGAGTTCGAGGGCTGGGTCGTCCGGGAGAGGATCGAGGGTGGGCGGGGCGTCGGTGCCTTGTGGGGTGGTAGGATTGGAAGGATCCGCGGGGGCGTTCGGAGTGGTGCGGAGTTTGGGGGCGACGAGGCCGGGGACGGAAGGGAGAGCGGGCATGGCTTCGCCGTCGGCGGGGAGGCCGAGGGGCGGGAGGTCCGGCATCTGGTCGTAGACTGGGGGAGATTCGATGGGAGGATCGGCTTCCGGGATGATGGGTTGATCGACTTGGCTTTCCGGGGGTGCTTCGCCGGTGATGGGGAGCATTTCGAAGGCTTCGCCGGTGGGGACGGGACCGTCTTCGCCTGGGAGGGGCGGTTCGGGGACAGACTGCGGTGGTGCCGACCGCAGGAAAGCGGCGGACGACACGAGGAGCAGACTGGCGAGCGCGGACTTCATTCGGGCGGAGGATACAGGGGCGATGCGGTCGGGGCTACGGGAAAGTTGGGCTCGTGGTGGCGTTGGGCGTCAGGGATTGACGACGTGCTGGGGGGTGCCGGCGAGGAAGGCGCGGAGGTTATCGGCGACGGTGAGGAGGAGACGCTGACGGGCGGCGCGGGAGGCCCATGCGAGGTGCGGGGTGATGAGGCAGTTGGGGATGCCGAGGAGCGGGTGGTCCGGGGGTGGGGGTTCGGCGGAGAGGACGTCGAGGGCGGCGGCGGCGATGGTGTGGTTGCGGAGGGCGGAGGCGAGGGCGGGTTCGTCGATGAGCGGGCCGCGGGCGGTGTTGATGAGGAAGGCGGAAGGCTTCATGGCGGCGAGCCATGCGGCGTTGACCATGCCTGAGGTCTCCGGGGTGAGCGGGCAGTGGAGCGAGATGACGTCGGCGGCGGCGAGGAAGGCGTCTTTTTCGAGGAAGGCGATGTCGGGTTCCGGGGGGCGTGGGGATCGGGCGAGGGCGATGGTGTGCATGCCGAAGGCGCGGGCGATGGCGGCGGTGCGGCGGCCGATGGCGCCGAGGCCGACGATGCCCATGGTGAGGCCGGCGAGTTCGGTTAGAGGGGAGAGCGAGTAGGTCCAGTCGGCGTGGCGGGACCATGTGCCGTCGTGGACGGACTGGTTGTGGCGGCCGGTTTGCTGGGTGAGTTCGAGGAGGAGGGCGAAGACGTGCTGGGCGACCGCGTTGGTGCCGTAGCCGGGGACATTGACGACGGGGATGTGGCGGCGGCGTGCGGCGGCGGTGTCGACGACGTTGAAGCCTGTGGCGAGGACCCCGATGCAGCGGAGATCGGGGAGGGCGTCGATGACGGCGGCGGGGAGCGGTGCTTTGTTAGTCAGGATGATGTCGGTGTGCTGGGCGCGCTCGAGGACGAGGTCGGGCGGCGTGCGGTCGTGGATGGTTAGGTCGCCGAGGGCGGCGATGGGTTGCCAGTCGAGATCGCCTGGGTTGAGGGTGAAGCCGTCGAGGACAACGATGCGTGGCATGGGGAAGAGAGTGTGAGGGTTTTCAGCCGCCCTGGACGGGAGGCATGAGAGCGATTTCGGCGTCGGGCGGGATGGGGTCGGTGCGGGAAGCGAACTGGAGATTGACGGCGACGAGGAGGGAGGAGTCCCACGGGGCGAGGGCGGGCCAGCGGGAGAAGGCGAGGTCGATGACGTGCTGGACGGAGGCGTGGTCCGGGAGGTCGATCTGGTGGGGGCCTTGGCCGGTGAGGTCGGCGAGTTGACCGAAGCAGAGGAGACGGGCGGTCATGGGGTGGTGGGAGCGGCGATGGCCTCGGGTTTGAGGACCCCGATGTAGGGGAGATTGCGGTAGCGGCCCATGTAATCGAGCCCGTAGCCGACGACGAATTCGTCGCCGATGTCGAAGCCGGTGTAGTCGGAGGAGACGGCGCAGGAGCGTTCCTTGAGTTTGCGGAGGAGGACACAGATCCGCATGCTTTCTGGGTGGCATTCTGCGGCGAATCGTTCGCGGATGGCGTGGAGCGTGCGGCCGCTGTCGAGGATGTCGTCGAGGAGGATGACGTGCTGGCCGGAGAGGTCGGGGAGGCGGGATTGGTTGAAGGTGACGGTGCCTGAGCTTTCGGTGCCGCCGTGGTAGCTGGCGACGGAGACTGTTTCGATTTTGAGGGGGAGCTGGACGCGGCGGAGGAGATCGGCCATGAGGATGAGGCCGCCGTTGAGGATGGCGACGACGGTGAGCGGCTTGTCCTTGTAGTCGCGCATGATGTCGCGGGCCATGGCGTCGAGCCTGCTGAGGATGGTGGTTTCGTGGTGGAGGACTTCGGCAATGTCGTTGTGCATCGGCGTCGGGAATTTGCGGTTTCCGGGGAAGGAGGGTTGATGTTCCGTGGTGGTGACGAAGAAGAGTGAAAACCGCGAAAACGACCAACCGATGAGTGATCTTGCCAGCCTCCGCATGGAATACCGAAAGCACAGCCTTGATGTGGGTGATGTGCATGCGGATCCGTTTGTGCAGTTTCACCAGTGGTTCCGGGAGGCGCGGGAGGCGGAGATTGTGGAGCCGAATGCGATGACGGTGGCGACGGCGGATGCGGAGGGACGGCCGTCGTCAAGGACCCTGCTGCTGAAGGGATTGGACGGGCGCGGGTTCACGTTTTTCACGAATTATGCGAGTCGGAAGGGGAGAGAGCTGGGGGTGAATCCGCATGCGGCGCTGACATTTTTCTGGAGGGAACTGGAGCGGCAGGTGAATGTGACTGGGGTGGTGGAGCGGTGCAGCCGGGAGGAAAGTGCGGCGTATTTCGCGGTGCGGCCGCACGGGAGCCGATTGGGGGCGCATGCGAGCGAGCAGAGCAGCGTGGTGCCGGGTCGGGCGTGGCTGGAGGAGCGGTTTGCGGCATTGGAGGCCCAGTGGCCGGAGGGGAGCGAGGTGCCGCTGCCGGAGAGCTGGGGTGGTTACCGATTGGTGCCTGAGACGATTGAGTTCTGGCAGGGGCGGCCGAGCCGGATGCACGATCGGATCCGGTATGTGCGGGTGGGGGAGGACGGGGCGTGGCGGGTGGAGCGATTGAGCCCGTGAGGGAGGCAGGTGAAGACAATGAGATTCCCACCTTGACGGCGGGAAGAATGTCGACATGATCAACACCGCACCGGCGAGCGATCGATGGTGTATTGGTCAAAGCAGAACGACCTGGAGAGATGGCTGAGTGGTCGAAAGCAACGCTTTGCTAAAGCGTCGTATGGGTTAAACCGTACCGAGGGTTCGAATCCCTCTCTCTCCGCCAATTTTCTGGCGAATGGTGGGTGGAATGAATGGGTAGGCTCGCTGAAGCATGGACAGCCATCGGCGTGCATTACAGATCTATCCCCAGGTCATTTGCGACCTGCAGGGCGAACGCTGGAACGAATTCGGACAAGCCATTCAGCACTTCCGGGACCGTCCTCTTGAGATTTGCCCCGATCTGGTTCAGACGCTGCACCACCAGTCCGCCATTCAGCGAATAAAGGTTAGCCAGGAATTTGGAAGGATGCAGGGCCTCCACATTCCAGTCCTTCAGTGCCTCGGCCGGAAAATCCTTCAGGTTGAAGGTCACGATCACCTCACATCGAGAGCGGATCGCTGCCGCCAGCACATGCCGGTCCTTCGGGTCGTTTTTCAGGCAAGCCTCGATCGGCTCGTGGTCTTCCACACAAGCATCCGGAAAATGGGTCATGAGTTGCTCGCGCCGGTAGGGCACCAGAGGCTCGGGCCACTTCAGAACGTTCAGCAGCGTGCGGTCCGTCTCGTTCAGAATTTGCGCGCTCCATTTCGGCACGTAGAGCCGGGGCGTCTCCGCCAATCGGAGCAGCAGGTCAGTCACCTGCTGATTGGCGAGCACACAGGCATCGAGGATGACCGGGAAGTCCGCATTCATGATCTCCCGCCTCGGTCAGTACAGCCCGGCTTCCTGCGTGAGGCGTGCCAGTTCATCCAGCGCCTCACGACGTGCGTTGTCCCGCACCCTCTGGAAGGCCAGCAGGTCCTTCATTTGGATCCGGCGGTGCGCCCCTACCTTGTGACTTGGTAGCTTCCCCTCCTCGATCAGCTTTACCACATGAGGCCGAGAGACGCCCAGAAGGTTTGCCGCTGCCTGGGTTGTCAGTTCCTGAGTCTCTGGCACCAGCGTGATCACCTTGCCTTCCTGCATGGCGGTTGCCACCTTCACCAGCAATTCGTAAACTGGTTTTGGCAGTTCCAACCGCTGCCCCTTTTCATCCACAAGGGCGGGCGGGCAGGTTTCGTTCAGGAAAAGCTCCATCAACTCATGCACCGATTCCAGATCCTGCGGCGCGAACTCCGCCGGATCGAAGCGGGTTGTCTGGCCTCTCGTTTTCAGTTGTGTGTTCATGGCTGCGAACGAAACAAACGAAATAAACAATTCAAACGCAACATGATTTTCAACTTGGTGAATACTCTTTCCAGTTTGGCAACGGAGGGGAGTTGGAGGGAGGATGGCAGGGGAATGGGTGGGGGGTGAAGGAGTGTGAGGAAAAGAGGTTGACTGTGTTGTGGCTGGGCATTATGAAACGCCTGTTTATAAACACTTGTTTCGAATGGAGAAAAGACGCAGAGATGGTGGAGGGGCTGTTCTGAGGGAACGGGATCCGGAGGCGCGTCGGGAGCGGTTGCTGGAGGCGGCTGGTGGGGTGTTTGCGGAGACTGGGTATGCTGGTGGGAGTGTGCGGGAGATTGCGCGGGTGGCGCGGGTGAATGTGGCGTCGGTGAATTATTATTTCGGGAGCAAGGAGGGGCTTTATCGGGAGGTGTTGTTGCGGGCGCATCGGCAGGTGATGGAGGCGGAGGCGGAGCCTGAGGGGGGTGGGGATGCGCGGGAGGCGTTGCGCGGGTGGGTGGGGTACTGCCTGCGATTTGTGTTATTGAGGCGGGCGACGCATCCGGTGCTGGGGCGGTTGATGGCGCATGAGATGAGACAGCCGACGGTGGCGTTGTCGGAGTTGGTGTCGCTGGTGATCCGGCCGAAGTTCGAGCAGTTGGCGGCGGTGGTGGCGGCGGTGGCTGGTGGGGGGATGGGGCGTGAGGCGAGTGAGCTGGCGGCGCATCAGATTGTGGGGATGTGTGTGCATTTTGACCACAGCCGCGAGGTGGTGGAGCGATTGGGGTATCGGGTGCCGAGTGGGGAGGCGGAGATTGCGGCGCTGGCGGAGAGTGTGGCGGAGATGGCGCTGGGCGGGTTGGCGGGGATGGTGCGGAGCGGGAAGGGACTGGAGAAACGGATTTCCAAATGAAACTGAAACCGAGAATTGTGTTATTAGGATTGATGATGGTGAGTGGCGTGGTGGCGTGCCGGAAGGGAGAGGTGCGTGCGGTTGGGGAGGTGAAGCGGGAGGAAGTGGTGAGGGGCGGGGTGGTGGTGGCTGGGGAGCGGGAGTTTCCGAGATTTCTGAGGGTGACTGGGCAGTTGCGAGCGGAGACGGATGCGGTGGTGGCGGCGGATGCGGTGGGTCGGGTGGTGTCGGTGGCGGTGGAGCGCGGGTCGGTGGTGGCGGCTGGGGCGGTGCTGGCGAGACTGGATACGAGGCAGGCGGTGCTGGCGCTGGCGGAGGCGGAGGCGGCGGTGGAGTTGGCGAAGGCGAAGCTGGCATTGGCGAAGAACGAGCAGGAGAGGAACCGGCCGCTGGCGGAGAAGCGGGCGGTGGCGGAATCGGACTATCAGAAACTGGTGACGGATGTGGCGGGTCGGGCGGCGGATGTGGCGTCGGCGGAGGCGCGGCGGGATCTGGCCAGGAAGGTGGTGGAGGATGGGGAGATTCGGACGGTGGCGGCAGGGGTGGTGGCGGAGCGGATGGTGGAGCCTGGGGAGTATGTGCAGGCGAATTCGGCGGTGGCGCGGGTGGTGGATCTGACGCGATTGAGGTTAGTGCTGAACGTGCCGGAGACGGAAGTGGCTGGGTTGGTGGTGGGGCAGAAAGTGGAGTTCACGACTCCGGCGCATGCGGGTCGGGTGTTTGCGGGGGAATTGAAGTATCTGGGGGCGGCGATGCGGGAGACGACGCGGGACCTGGTGGTGGAGGCGGCGGTGGCGAATGGGGACGGGGCATTGCGGCCGGGATTTTTCTGTGAGGCAAGGATTCGGGTGGGGGATGAGAAGGCGGTGGCGGTGGCGGCGGATTCGGTGAGGGTTGAGGGGACGCGGCGGCGGGTTTATGTGGTGACGGCGGATCGGGGGCTGGAGGAACGGTTAGTGGAGACCGGGGAGGAACGGGACGGAGTGGTGGAGATCCGGCGGGGGGTGGCGGGCGGGGAGCGCGTGCTGGTGAAGCCGGGAGCGGATGCGGCGGACGGCGTGAGATTCGAGGAAGCGAACTGAACATCAGCGAGACACGGATATGCAATGGTTAGCTGCGATTTCAGTGAGACGCCCGGTTTTTGCGAGCGTGATCATCCTTGTGTTTGTGGTGGTGGGGGTGCTGGGGTACAGCCGGTTGCCGGTGGATCGGTTTCCGAAGATTGAGTTTCCGACCGTGAGTGTGGTGACGAGACAGGATGGGGCGACGCCGAAGGAGATTGAGTCGGAGATTACGGATCGGATTGAGGAAGCGGTGAATACGGTGGCGGGGATTGATGAATTGCGGTCGATTTCGAGTGATGGGATTTCGCAGGTGCTGGTGTCGTTTGTGCTGGAGAAGGACATTGATGTGGCGGCGCAGGAAGTGCGTGACCGGATTGCGCGGATTATACCGGAGCTGCCGGAGGGAGTGGATGCGCCGATCATTGAGAAGCTGGATCCTGATGCGGCACCGGTGCTGAATCTGGCGCTGGTGGCGGAGAAGCCGGTGCGGGAGATCACGGAGTTTGCGGACAAAGTGCTGAGGCGGCAGCTGGAGAGCGTGCCGGGGGTGGGGCAGATCACGCTGTTAGGCGGGAGACTGAGGCAGATCAACGTGTGGCTGGATCCGATGCGGCTGCGGGGTTATGAGCTGACGGCGGCGGATGTGCAGCGGGCGATGAGGGCGCAGAACGTGCAGATTCCTGCGGGGACGGTGAAGACCGGGGCGACGGAGGCGGGGTTCCGGGTGCTGGGGAAGGCGCGGAGCCTTGATGAGCTGGGGCAGCTGGTGGTGCGGGAGACGAAGGGCGGGCTGGTGCGGTTGCGGGATGTGGCGCGGGTGGAGGATGGGGCTGAGGAGCAGCGGACGGCGGCGCGGAACAACGGCGTGCCGTCGGTGGTGCTGTCGATCCGGAAGCAGAGCGGGACGAACACGGTGGAGGTGGTGGATGCGGTCAATGAGAAGTTAGAGGAGATCCGGGGGCGATTGCCGTCGGGTTTTGCGGTGGAGGTGGTGCGGGACACCTCGAAGGTGATTCGGACGAGTGTGGATGCGGTGAAGGAGCACCTTGTGCTGGGGGCGTTGTTTGCGGCGGTGGTGGTTCTGGTGTTTCTGGGGAACTCGCGGGCGACGATTATTTCGGCGCTGGCGATTCCGACATCGATCATCGCGGCGTTCGGGGTGATGTGGGCGGAGGGAGTGACACTGAATGTGATCAGTCTGGTGGCATTGGCGCTGGCGGTGGGGATTGTGATCGACGACGCGATCATTGTGGTGGAGAACATTTTCCGGCACATGGAGGACAAGGGCGAGGATTCGTTCACGGCTTCGATTGAGGGGCCGAAGGAGATCGGGCTGGCGGTGATGGCGACGACCCTGTCGCTGCTGGCGGTGTTTGTGCCGGTGGCGTTTCTGGGAGGGATTGTGGGGAGATTTCTGAAGAGCTTCGGGCTGACGATGGCGTTTGCAATTGCGGTGTCCTTGCTAGTGAGTTTCACGCTGACGCCGGCGCTGGCGGCGCGGATGTTCCGGAACGGGCATGGGACGAAGTTTGACCGTTGGCTGGAGAAGCTGGTGAACGTGTTTTACCGGCCGGTGGAGCGCGGGTACATGGTGCTGCTGCGTTTTGCGATGAGGTATCGGTGGGTGGTGGTGCTGGCGTGTGTGGGGATTCTGGCGTCGGTGCCATTGCTGGTGAAGACCGTGCAGAAGAGCTTTCTGCCGCCGGTGGAGGAGGCGGAGTTTGTGGTGAACATCCGGACTCCGGAGGGGACGAGTCTGGCGGCGACCGAGTTGCTGACGGAGCGGCTGGCGCGGGAAGTTAGGGGGATTGCGGGGGTGGAGGGGACCCTGCTGACGATTGGGGACAACGATCAGAGGACGCCTAACCTGGCGGGGATCTTTGTGAGATTGAGTGATCCGGCGGGGCGAGAGGATCAGCAGACGATCATGGATCGGGTGAGACAGGAGATTGTGCCGCGGTTTCCGAAGGATTGGCGGATCAGCGTGCTGGCGGTGCCGCCGTTCAACACCGGGCAGTCGAGTGCGAACGTGCAGTATTTCATTGCGGGGCCTGATCTGGATGTCCTGACAAAGGCGACGGAGACGGTGATGAAGGAAGCGGCGGCGATTCCGGGGATTCGGGATCTGGATTCGACCCTGATTCCGGGGCGGCCTGAGATCACGGGGATGGTGGATCGGAGCAAGGCTGGGGAGATGGGAGCGAGCATGGCGGATATTTCGGGGACACTGCGATTGCTAGTCGGAGGCGTGGATGTGTCGACGTATGATGATGGCGGCGAGCAGTATGACATTCACCTGCAGGCGGAGGAGCGGTACCGGAACAGCCGGGAAGTGCTGGGGATCCTGACGGTGCCGTCGGTGAAGGCCGGGCCGGTGGCGGTGGGGAATCTGCTGACACTGGAGGGGACGGACAGCCCTGCGGAGATCAACCGATTGAACCGGCGGCGGCAGGTGACGATCACGGCGAACAATGCGCCCGGGGTGGGGGAGACGGCGGTGCTGGAGGGGATTGAGGCGGCGGTCAGGAAGACGGGATTGCCGGGGGCGTATGCGAGCGGGAGTGCGGGGAGGTCGAAGGAGATGGCGAAGGCTGGGAAGGCGTTTGCGGTGGCGTTTCTGATGGCGTTCATCTTCATGTATCTGATTCTGGCGGCGCAGTTCGAGAGCTGGGTGCATCCGTTTACGATTCTGCTGGCGTTGCCGCTGACCCTGCCGTTTGCGCTGCTGTCGCTGATCATCTTCCAGCAGTCGGTGAATATCTTCTCGATGCTAGGGATCCTGGTGCTGTTCGGGATGGTGAAGAAGAACGGGATTCTGCAGATTGACCATACGAATCAACTGAGGGAGAAGGGGATGGAGCGGGATGCGGCGATCCTGACGGCAAATCGTGAGCGGTTGCGGCCGATTCTGATGACGACGCTGGCGTTTGTGGCGGGGATGGTGCCGATGATGCTGGCGACGGGGGTGGGGGCGGCGTATAACAATGCGACGGCTGGGGTGATATTGGGTGGGCAGGCGCTGTCGCTGCTGCTGACCCTGCTGGCGACGCCGGTGATTTACTCGCTGTTTGATGACGTGATTCACTGGAGGTCGCGGCGGCGGGAGAGGCGGGAGCGGGCGGCGGGAGTGGAGAAGTGAGCATTTACGAAGAGAACCGATGAAGCGAATTTATCTGATGCTAGGTGTGACGGTGCTGAGCGGGTGCACGGTGGGGCCGGACTATGTGAAGCCGGACACGGCTGGGGTGGTGCCTGCGGCGTGGCGGTGGCAGACGGCTGAGCCGCGGGATGCGGTGCCGAGGGGGGAATGGTGGCGGGTGTTTCGGGATGGCGAGTTGGACCGATTGGAGGAACTGGCGGTGGCGGGGAGTCCGAGTCTGGCGGCGGCGGCGGCGCGGGTGGATCAGGCAAGGGCGGGGGCGAGGATTCGGATGGCGGAGTGGGTGCCGGAGGTTCGGTCGCGGGCGGGCGGGCAGCGCGAGCAGACGTCGGGCAATCTGCCGACGCCGGTGCCGGTGCAGATACCGGCGGCGAGGATTGACAGTTTCAGCACGGGGCTGGATTTGAGTTATGAGATTGATCTGTGGGGGAAGGTGAGGCGGGAAGTGGAGAGTGCGCGGGCGACGGCGGATGCGGCGTCGGCGAGTTATCATGGGGCGATGCTGACCCTGACGGGGGATGTGGCGGCGCAGTATTTTATTGTGAGGGCGTCGGATGCGGAGTTGGATTCGCTGCGGCGGACGATTGCGTTGCGGGAGCAATGGACGGGATTGCTGGGAGAGAAGTTCAAGGCTGGGGTGGTGGCGGAGACGGATTATGCGAGGGCGCGCGGGGAGGTGGCGAATGCGAAGGCGCAGCTGGCAGAGGTGAAGCGGCAGCGGCAGGAGGCGAGCGATACGCTAGCGCTGCTGTGCGGGGTGGCGGCGGGAGGGTTTGCGGTGCCGGAGCGGTCGATCGGGGACAAAGCGCCGCCGCTGATTCCTGCGGGGTTGCCGGCGTCGGTACTGGAGCGACGGCCGGATGTGGCGGCGGCGGAGCGAACGGTGGCGGCGAGGAATGCCGAGATCGGGGTGGCGAAGGCGGCGGCGTTTCCGTCGGTTAGGCTGACGGGGAGCAGCGGGTATCTGAGCAAAGATGTGGACAGCCTGCTGAGTGCGGATTCGCAGGTGTGGAGCCTCGGGCCGTCGGTGAGCCTGCCATTTACCGGGTGGGCGATGATCCGGTTCAAGGTGGAGGCGCAGGTGGCGGCGCGGGAGGAAGCGGTGGCGCAGTATCGACAGGCGGTGCTTACGGCGATTCGTGATGTGGAGTCGGGGTTGGCGCAGGTTAGGTATTTAGGGGAGCAGGCCGAGGCGGTGGCGGAGGCGGTGGAGGCGTCGGGGAAGGCGACGGAGTTGATTCGGGCGTCGTATGAGCGTGGGGCGGTGAGTTATCTGGATCTACTAGATGCGGAGCGGACGCGATTGCAGAGTGAGCTGGCGTCGGCGCGGGTGGCGGCGCAGCGTTATCTGGCGACGGTTCGGCTGATCAAGGCGCTGGGTGGGGCGTGGTGAGCGTGGTGAGGATCAGAGATTGACCCACGAGTGTTTTTCGTGGCTGCGGAGGACGGCTTCGCAGAGACGGACCTCGTCGTGGCCGTCGGCGGCGGTGGCGAAGAGGATGGGTGAGGTGGCGTTGGAGGCGATGTGCTGATAGACGGCGCGGTAGTGCATTTTGTGGCTGTCGCTGAAGCCTTCGGCGTGACCGCCTGGGTAGTCGGTGAAGCCGGCGACGTCGTCGGAGAAGCCCGGGGTGCCGCGCTGGAGGATCTGGTTAGGTTCGTCGCGGCGGCCGACGTGGATTTCGTTGGGTTGCTGGAGATCCCAGCGGACACTGCCTTGGGTGCCGTAGATGCCGATGGCGAGACTGCACTTCCAGCCGGCGGCGACCTGGGAGATGGCGGCGTTGGCGTGGACATTGGAGGCGAAGCCGTGCGGGGCGTCGGCGAACTGGAGGAGGACGCTGGCGAAGTCTTCGGTGTCGACCGGGTAGGGTGTCATGGAGGCGGGGTCGGCGGCGGCGAAGGTTTTGACTTCGCCGGTGGGGCGGAGACGGGTTTTGTGGAAGGTTTCGAGGGAGGCGAAGACGCGTGAGGGTTTGGAGCCGAGGATGAAGGAGACGGCGTCGACCCAATGGGTGCCGATGTCGCCGACGGCGCGGAGTTTACCGCCTTCGCTGGCGAGGAGACGCCAGTTGTAGTCGGATTCCTTGAGGAGCCAGTCCTGGAAGAAGTGGCCCTGGACGTGGATGATGCGGCCGAGGTCGCCACGCTGGACCATGGCGCGCATCTGGAGGACGGCTGGGAAGAAGCGGCACATGTAATTGACGGCGAAGACCCGGTTGGAGGCGGCGGCGGCTTTGACGACCTTGGCGGTGTCGCGGCTGTTCATGCCGAGGGGTTTTTCGCAGATGACGTGTTTGCCGGCTTTGAGGGCGGCGATGGATTGTTCGACGTGCTGGTTGTTAGGAGAGGTGATGTGGACGACGTCGACGTCGGGGCAGGCGATGAGGGCCTTGTAGTCGTAGTCGCCGAAGACGTGGGGGATGCCCCATTGGGAGGCGGTGGCGGCGGCGCTGGCGGAGGAACCGCAGACGGCGGTGACCTTGATGCCGAGGCGTTTGAGGGCTTCGATGTGGACTGGGCCGATGAAGCCGGTGCCGATGACACCGGCGCGGAGGTGGGCGAGGGAGGGGCGCATGTAGGGATGTGTAGGAGGGGAGGGCGTGGGGTGGAAGGCGAAATCGTGTGGGGATGGCGGGATGATGTGTGTGCTTGCCGGGTTGAGGGGAGCGGGCATGATCGGGGGCATGAGATTCCGGGTTACAGCGTTGTGTTTTGCGATGGGGGCGATGGCGTGGGCGGATGATGGGAAGGCGGGGAAGGCTGGTGAGCCGGTGGTGATTGATGATGAGCGGCTGATGGAGCAGTTTGATGCGGCGATGCTGCGGTCGGCGAGGTCGGGGAAGGCGGTGCCGTGGAAGAAGCTGAAGGGCGGGGAGGAGAAGCGGAAGTGCCGGGTGAAGCCGGTGGCGGTGGCGGAGAAGGCGGCGGCGGTGCCTGGGGAACTGTATCGGGCTGGAGAGCCATCGGTGCTGATGATCACGTCGGCGTGGAAGAACGAGGCGGGGGAGTGGGAATGCGGCGAACCGGCGACCGCGTGGGTGCTGCAGGAGGACGGGTTGCTGGTGACGAACGAGCATGTGTTTTCGGGTGGGGAGGACGATGAAGTGTTCGGGGTGAT
Organism: Verrucomicrobiaceae bacterium; assembly: GCA_027483175.1. Lineage (GTDB taxonomy): Bacteria > Verrucomicrobiota > Verrucomicrobiia > Verrucomicrobiales > V1-33 > V1-33. The sequence goes on from JAIXVE010000192.1 coordinate 13,008, forward strand.
GACGAGGGGCGGGGATTTTTATCCGGTGACGGAGGTGGTGGCGTCGGATGCGGCGCTGGATGTGGCGGTGTTCCGGGTTCCGGCGAAGGGCTTGCGGCCGCTGGCGCTGGTGGCGGACGAGTCGGTGGGGAACCGGATTGCGGTGATCAGCCATCCGGACCGGCAGTTCTATACATTCAGTCAGGGAACGATCACGAGGTACACGATGCAGCGAGCGGATGAGGGGAAGGAGGCGGTGCCGTTCATGTGTGTGTCGGCGGATTTTGCGAGGGGATCGAGCGGCGGGCCGGTATTGAATGAACGCGGGGCGGTGGTGGGGATGGTGTGCAGCACGATGACGACGTACTATGGGAGGAAGGATGAGGATCCGGACGATGATGTGCAGATGGTGGTGAAGTTCTGCATTCCGGCGCGGTCGATTCTGTCGCTGGTGGAGCTGGTGCCTGCGGAGGTGGAGGGGAAGCGTTGAGCGGGAGGGACGAAACTGGAGCGAGTCATGGGCGAGAAAGCAGACAAAGAGGCGACGGGGGCGTGGGTGCCGCGGGTGTTTTTTGCGGTGATGGTGGCGGCGCTGGTGGTGCTGGTGGCGATGGAGGCGCGGAATGCGGTTAGGAAGCCGTCGTTGTCGGTGCTGAACGGGCCTGGGGGGATGCGGGTGCATGTGTATGCGTGCAGCGGGCCGGGCGGGCGGGACGTATGGCTGCTGGCGGAGCCGCGTGGATTGCTAGGGAAGCCGGTGTGTTTCCAGCATATTCTGGCGGGGTCGAAGTATGACAGGACGGGGACGCTTTACTGGAGCGCGGACGGATTGCTGCTGGCGGCGGCGGAGCGGCAGGCGTCCGGGGTGGATGGGCCGGGGGCACCGCTGTGGATTTACGAGATGCGGAGCGGGGTGCTGCGGTGGCGGCAGCTGCCGGAGCGGCCGTGCGGGATTGAGGGGGAGTTGTGCGATACGCCGAGCCTTGTGAGGTTGCTGGAGGCGCATGGCGGGCGCGGGTCGGTGGCGATGGCGGTGGATGATTTCGGGGAGTACCGGGGCGGGTTGAGGGCGTGGCAACTGGCGCGGTGGGAGAACGTGCTGCCGCGGGTTCCGGCGGTGCGGTGAGGTCCGGGGATGGGGCGAGGAATTCGCGGGACAACGGGGGATGGATCCGGCAGAATGGGCGTCGAAATTTCCCCCTGATTTCTTATGCGTTGCGATTCCCTGAGTTCAATTGTGCGGCTGGCGCTGATGCTGGCGGCGGTGCCTGTGGTGCGTGCGGGTGTTGATTCGGTGGTGACGTTCAATGAAGTGCACTACAATCCCGGGTTGGGGCAGACGACGGGCGAGTGGATTGAGTTGAAGAATCAGAATTCGGTGGATGTGGACTTGTCAGGGTGGCGGCTGGATGGCGGGGTGGACTATGTGTTTCCGGCGGGGACGGTGATTCGGGCTGGGAAGTATCTGGTGGTGGCGGCGGATCCTACGGCGATGGCGGCGGCTGGGGTGGCGGGGGTGATGGGGCCGTTTGCGAATGCGCTGGCGAACGATGGCGAGCGGGTGACGCTGAAGAACAACAACGGGCGGAGGATGGATGAGATTGAGTACAATGACCGGCAGCCGTGGCCGGTGGCGGCGGACGGGACGGGGGCGACGCTGGCAAAGATTGACGAGTTGAAGAACAGTGAACTGCCGGAGATGTGGAGGGCGAGTTTTGAGGTGGGGGGGACGCCGGGGCAGTATAATTTCACGGAGCCTGACAATGGGGGGACAACGCAGTCGGCGGGGGTGCCGGGGGCCTTGCGGCGGTATTATCGGTTTGAGGGTAGTGTGGCGGATGCATCGGGGAGCGGGGTGAATGGGACGGCGGTGGGTGGTCCGACGTATACGGCGTTGTTTCCGCCGATTGTGGGGAGCGGGCAGTCGATGGATCTGAACGGGACCTCGCAGTATGTGAACGTGCCGGACACGGTGCATCCGACGGCCTATACGATCACGGCGTGGGTTAGGCCGGACACGATTCGGGCGCAATCGATTGTGGTGCGGACCGATGCGAGCGGGCCGACGGCGGCGTGGTCGCACCAGATGCGGATGACGTCGACGGGTCGGTTTGAGCATTACACTTTTGACGGGGCGTCGAAGTCGGTGGTGGGGACGACGGTGGCGGCGGCTGGGCAATGGTATCACGTGGCGATTGTGGCGCGGAACGGAGGAGACATGCGATTGTATGTGAACGGGGTGCAGGAGGGAGTGCCGCTGGGGGTGGGGGCGTTGTGGACGGGCGGGACGCGGTGGATGATCGGATCGAATGCGAATGCGATGAGTTATTTTGACGGGCGGGTGGATGAAGTGGCGATGTGGCACGGGGCGATGGATGCGAGTCAGGTGGGGCATATTGCGACTGGTTACCGGCAGCCTGGGGATGCGGCGCTGACGAATCTGGCGCTAGGGAGGGCGGTGATTGGCGGGAGCGGGGCGTATCCTGATCTGCCGTTCAACGGGACGGCGGGGTTGAATGATTTTTCGGCGGCGAATGTTACGGATGGGTCGGCGGGCGATGTGTTCGGGTCGACGTACTGGTTAGGGAGGGACGGGGTGACTGCGGAGAGTTTTGTGCTGGATCTGGGGAATCCGGTGGCGATTACGGAGGTGCTGCTGAGGAACACGCACAACGGGGCGTCTAACGATCGGGGGACGGGAGGGTTCCGGCTGCTGGCGGCGGGGGCGGTGGATGCGGCGAACCGGCCGGTGGATCCGGTGCTGGTGCTGACGGGGACGCTGGGGGTGCGGACGGTGGCGGCTCCGTTGCCGCCGAGTTCGCCGATCCCCGGGGAAGTGTTTCGGGAGGCGAACGGACTGACACCGGTGACGGCCAGGTATCTGGTGTTTGAGACGACCTCGTCGGTTTACAGTGGGAATGTTGGATTGAATGAGATAGAGGTGTACGGGACGGCGCTGGCGGGTGGCGGGGGCGGCGGGAGGGCAACGGCTCCGGCGCTGGTGATCAATGAGGTTTCGAGTCTTGATCCGGCGAAGTGGTGGGTGGAGTTGTACAATCCCGGGGGCACGGCGTTGGATTTGACAGGGTATGTGCTGGCTGCGGGAGGTGGGGCGACGTGGACCTTTCCGGCGACGACGCTGGCGGCGGGCGGGTATCTGGTGGTGGGGGAGGTGGAGAGCGGGTGGCGGCCTGTGGATGGGGACCGGGTGGTGCTGTATGGGCCGCAGAGGAGGACGGTGATTGATGCGGTGGTGCAGAAGAAGCAGAAGCACCAATTGAGGCGGCCGGCGGTGGGTGGCGGGGTGCCTGGGGAGTTTCTGGCGGCGGTGGCACCGACGGATGTGACGCCCGGAGCGGCGAATGTGGTGACGCTGGAGACGGCGGTGGTGATCAACGAGATCATGTATCACCGGCGGCCGCAGTTTCTGCCATTTGTGGAGAATCCGGAGGAATGGATTGAGCTGTATAACAAATCGGGTGTGCCGGTGGATGTGAGTGGCTGGAGTTTTGATGAGGCGATCGGGTTCACCTTTCCTGCGGGGACGGTGATCGGGCCGGGGGCGTATCTTTGTGTAGCGAATGACGTGGTGGGGTTTGCGGCGGCGCATCCGGGGGTGCCGGTGGCGGGACCGTTTTCGGGTGGGTTGAGCAATCGGGGCGAGCGCGTGCTGCTGCGGGATGCGTCAGGGAATGAGGTGGACCGGGTGTTTTACCGGGACAAGGAGCCGTGGCCGATTTACACGGACGGATTGGGATCGAGTCTGGAGCTGCGGAATCCTGAGGCGGACAATGCGATCCCGGAGAGTTGGGGAGCGAGTGATGAGTCGGGGCGGTCGGGGTGGCGGACGTACAGTTATACGGCGACGGCGATCACGCCGATTTATTCGCCGACGATTACGACGAGCGGGACGACGGCGTTTCATGAGTTGAGGATGGGGTTGCTGGAGGAAGGGGAGTCGCTGGTGGATGATGTGTCGGTGCGGGAGATCACGACGGCGCCGAATACGGAGCTGGTGCAGAACGGGACCTTTTCGGGAGCGCTGCGGCCGTTCTGGCGGGTGCTAGGGAATCACGAGACCTCGTCGGTGGTGGATGATGGAGGGAATCCTGTGCTGGCGGTGCGGGCGAGCGGGCCATTGCTGTACATGCACAACCTGCTGGAGACGACGTTCAAGAATGGGACGACGATTGTGCCGGTGGTGAACGGGCGGCAGTATACGGTGTCGCTGCGGGCGAAGTGGCTGCGCGGGTGTCCGTGGCTGCACACGGAGTTCTATTACAACAAAGTGACGAAGTCGCTGCTGCTGGATCTGCCGGCGGAGAGCGGGACGCCGGGGGCGAGGAATTCGGTTTATGTGGCGAATGCGGGTCCGACGTTCAGTGGTCAGCGGCATGCGCCGGTGGTGCCGGAGGCTGGGAAGCCGGTGACGGTGACGGCACGGGTGAGTGATGTGGACGGGGTGTCCGGGGTGGTGCTGCGGTATAGTGTGAATGGGGCGGCGACGTTTACGGCGGTGGCGATGACGGCGGGCGGGTCTGGCGAGTACAGTGGAGTGATTCCCGGGCAGGCGGCGGGTGCGGTGATTCAGTTTTTCATGGAGGCGACGGATGGGGCGGCGGTGCCGGTGGTGTCGATGTGGCCGGCGGCGGGGAGGGATTCGAGGGCATTGATCAAAGTGAACGAGGGCGGGGCGGTGGCGTCGAAGCAGAACCTGCGGATCATCACGACGGCGGCGGATGCGGCGGAACTGGCTAGTCAGGTGAACATGATGAGCAACCGGCGGCGCGGGTGCACGATGGTGCACAACGAGCGGGAGATCTTCTATGACGGGAAGATCCGGCTGAGGGGGAGCATGTACAGCCGGAGCAATTCGGCGTTCGCGGGGGAGAGCCTGACATTTCCAGCGGACCGGTTGTTCCGAGGGACGCAGCGGACGGTTTCGGTGCGGCGGTCGGGGATGAATGAGATTGTGGTGAAGCATGCGATCAACCGAGCGGGGGGATTGCCTGACAATTACAATGACATCATCAACATCGTGAGTTTCCGGAGTGACATCGTGGGGCCGGCGCGGATGGAGATGGAGCGGTTCAGCAACAGCTGGCTGGACGAGTTTTATCCGGAGGGGTCGGACGGGACCCAGTTCAAGCTGGAGGGGATTCGGGTGCCGACGCAGACGTTTGCGAACGGGACGATTGCGGCGGGGAATGCGGAGGGGATCAAGAACCTGACGACATCGGGGATGGGGTGGGTGGTGCAATTGGATCTGGCGGATCTGGGGACGGATGGCGGGCAGTACCGGCACGGGTTCCGTTGGCTGAACAATTTTTCGCGGAACGAGAATGGACGGTTTGTGGAGTTGTGCCGGACGATGAGTCTTCCGGTGGGGACGGCGGCGCAGGGGCAGGCGTTCGAGGATGCGGTGGAGCCGCTGATGGACGTGGATGAATGGATGCGGACTTTTGCGATGATGTCGCTGTTCGGGATTGGGGATGTGTATTCGCAGCCGCCGGGGACGGTGGCGAACATCAGCAATCCGCATAACATCAATTTCTACATGCCGCCGGTGGCTGACGGGAAGGTGGCGGTGATCCCGTGGGATTGGAATGCGGTCTTTGCGCTAGGGGCAACGGCTCCGCTGACCGGGGACAAGAACATACAGAAAGTGATCAACCGGCCGAGGTTCCGGCGGTTGTTTCTGGGGCACCTGAAGAATCTGATCGATACGTCATTCAATGCGACGTACATGGGGCCGTGGCTGGCGCATTATTCGGAGGCAACGGGCGAAGGGTATACTGGGTACACGACGAACATCACGAGCCGGAACAGCTATGTGCTGAGCCAGATCAATGCGCAGATTGCGCCGGTGGTGTTTGCTGTGACCACGAACGGGGGGGCGGATTTCGAGGTGGGTGCGGCGTCGGTGGTGCTGGAGGGTGATGGTTGGGTGGATGTGCGGGAGATCCGGGTGAACGGGTCGCCGGAGAGCCTGCCGGTGAGGTGGACGGATAACAATTCGTGGCGGGTGACGGTGCCGCTGGGGGCAGGGGCGAATTTACTGACGCTGACGGCGTATGACGGGCGCGGGCTGGTGGTGGGGAGCGATGCGATCACGGTGACGAACACGGTGCCGGTGGTGCAGGCGGATGCGGGGAATGTGGCGGTGACGGAGATTCATTATAATCCGGTGGCACCGGCGGGCGAGTTTCTGGAGGTGATGAACATTTCGGGGACGCAGGCGGTGGATCTGGGAGGGTGTGCGTTTACGGATGGGGTTGAGTATGTGTTTCCGGTGGGGACGGTGCTGGCTCCGGGGGTGCGATTCGTGATTCCGGGGGCGGCGTTTCTGAATGGGACGGCGTTGAGCAATGGCGGGGAGCGGATCACGCTAGAGCGGCCGGGGGGAGTGGTGGTGAAGAGTTTTGTGTACGGGGACCGGGCACCGTGGCCGGAGACGGCGGACGGGTTCGGGCCGAGTCTGGTGCTGATGGCACCGCTGACGAATCCGGATCCGGGGCTGGCGGAGAACTGGCGGGCGTCGGTGGCGGCCGGGGGGAATCCGGGAGGGGATGACGGGCAGTACTTTACTGGGGATGGAGCGGCGGACGATGACGGGGATGGGTGGAGCAACCTGCTGGAGTATGCGTTAGGGCGTGATCCGCAGGTGGTGCCTGGGGCGGGCGGGATGACGTTTACGGTGCCGCGGGTGGCGAATGCGGATTCGGCGGCGATCGGGGGTGAATACAGCACTGGGCTGAGCGGGTGGCAGCCTGCCGAGCTGATCGGGAGCACGGCGACGACCCTGACGTATCGGGTGCCGGTGGCGGCGCAGGGTGCGGCGCGGTTGTTTGTGAGGGCGGCGGTGCGGCTGCGCTGAGGGTGGCGGATGAAGCTGTTGAAGCGATCGGAGCGATGATGCGGGTGCCTGTACCGATGCCGCAGCGGCTGACGCTGGCGGACCAGACCGTGGTGGCGATCGAGGCTTTGCTGGCGGTTCTTCCGTCGGGGGCGGTGTTACCGTGTGAGGACGCGCTGGCGGTGCGGTTTGCGGTGAGCCGGGTGACGGTGCGGAAGGCGCTGACGCGATTGGTGGCGAGGGGGATGATCGGGGGTGGCGGGAGGGGGAAGCGTCGATTGGTGGTTGGCGGGGCGGTGGGGCCTGGGGGGAGGGCGGGTGTGCGGCCGACGGTGGTGAACTGGCTGAGTCCGGTGTCCGAGATGGAACTGGTGTGGTCGACGCGTGTGGGGTTTGAGGTGGTGCGTGCGGTGCTGGGGCGGAAAGGATATGTGGTGGTGTTCCGGCACGTGCCGGTGCTGTGGGGTGAGAGACCGCAGCGGAGCCTTGAGGCGCTAGTGGCGGAGTCGGAGGCGGCGGGATGGATACTGTACCGGGCGACTGCGGTGATGCAGCGCTGGTTTGAGGGACGGGGATTGCCGTCGCTGGTGGTGGGGCCGTGTCACGAGGGGGTTCGGCTGCCGGCCGTGCTGGCGGACGTGGAGGCGTTAGGGAGGCATGCGGTGGCTGAGGCGGCGCGGCGCGGGCACCGGCATGTGGGGTTTGTGGTGGATGATCCGGAGGTGGCGAGTGCGAGCCGGACTTTAGAGGGACTGCGCGGAGGATCGTCGGGGGTTCGGATCAGTGTGATTCGGGATGACAGGACCGTGGCGGGGCTACGCGAGGCGCTGCATGGGGCGCTACGGGGGGAGGGGCGGCCGACGTGTCTGCTCGTGGCGGAGGCGGATGCGGTGCTGGCGGTGGCTGGATTGGTGCGCGAGGCGGGGATGCGGGTGCCTGAGGATGTGTCGCTGGTGGTGCGGGATCACGAGCCGTTTCTGAGCCGGTGTGTGCCGGAGTTTTCGCGGTATCAGTTTGACTGGCAGCGATTCGGGAGGGCGGTGGTGCAGTTGCTGGAGAGCGTCATGGGTGGCGGGCCGGGCGACGGGACGCAGCGCGTGCTGATGCCGGAGTTCATCCGTGGGGAGACACTGGCGAGGGCGGCGGTGGAGTGAGGCAGGCGATTTCCCCCGGAACGGGAGATGCCTAGCGGGCGGTTAGCGTGGAGACATGCCGAGTTGGTCGAAGAGGAAGGCGAAGACATCGGCCTGCTGGGCGATTTTTTCGCTGAGGCCGGTGCCCATGCCGTGGCCGGAGGAGGCGCTGAGGCGGACGATGATGGGGTGATTGGAGGAGGTGGCGGCCTGGAGACGAGCGGTCATGCGGCGTGAGTGGGCGGGGTTGACGCGGCCATCGGTTTCGCCGGCGAGGAAGAAGACGGCCGGGTAGGCGGTACCGTCTTTGACGTTGTGGTATGGGGAGTAGGCGTGGAGGACGCGGAACTGGTCGGGGTTTCTAACGGAGCCGAATTCGGTGACATTGAAGGCACCGTTAGGATCGAGTTCGACGCGGAGCATGTCGTAGAGGCCGACGTGGGCGACGACGGCGCGAGCGAGGGAGGGGTTCTGGGTGAGGAAGGCGCCCATGAGGAGCCCGCCGTTGCTGCCGCCTTCGACGGCGAGTTTATCGGGTCGGGTGTAGCCTTTGGTGACGAGGTGCTGGGCGCAGGCGGCGAAGTCGTCGAAGACATTCTGTTTTCTGGTGAGATTGCCTGCGAGGTGCCATTCCTCGCCGAATTCGCCGCCGCCGCGGATGTTAGCGACGGCGTAGATGCCGCCGCGGTCGAACCAGAGACGGTTTTCGAAATCGAACGCGGGGCGCATGCTGTGGCCGTAGCCGCCGTAGGCGTAGAGGAGGGCAGGGTTGGTGCTGTCGAGTTTGGTGCCTTTGCGGCGGAGGATGGTGACGGGGACGCGGGTGCCGTCTTTGCTGACGGCGAATTCGCGGACGGCTTCGATGTCGCTGAAGTCGACGGGTGAGGTGTTGAAGAGGGCGGATTTGGCGAGGGTGCCGGTGGATGGGTTGAACGTCATCCATGCGGCTGGGGCGACGAAGCTAGTGAGGCGGAAGACGATCTGGCTGTTGAATGCGAGGAGGCCGCCGACGCCTGAGGCTTCGGGGAGCGGAAGGATGCGAGGGTCCTTGCCTTCGAGGGTGAACTGGCGGATGCGGGACGGGCCGCCGAGGAGGTCGGTGACGAAGAGGGAGGATTCTGTGAGGGTGACGCCTTCGATGACGGCGTCGCTTTCCGGGACGATGACGACAGCATCGGTGAGTGTGCCGGCGGTGGGGAAGCGGAGGATTTTGCCGCGCGGGGCGTCTTTGACGGAGCGGAGGTAGAGGGAAGCGCCGTCGTGGCTGAAGACGACGGCTTTGATGCCGTCCTCGTGGCGGGCGATCTGACGCCATGGAGCGCCGTCTTTGGTTTCGCGGAGGTAGTGTGCGAATTCACCGCCGTCGCCATTGGCGACTGCGGCGTGGAGCCAGCGGCCGTCGTCGGAGGTTTCGAGTTCGATTTCGGCGATGCGGGGGAAGTCGCGACCGGCGCTATAGGGATCGGAGGTGACTGGGGTGCCGAGTTTGTGGAAGTAGATCTGCTGGAAGAAGTTGAGGTCGGCCTCGGGTTTCTCGCCTTGATGAGGATAGCGGGTGTAGTAGACGCCGGAGCTGTCGGGGAGCCATGCGGCGGAGCCGCCGCCGGTGGGGTACTGGACGCGGGGGATGCGGTCGGGGAGGCGTTCGCCGGAGTCGGTGCGGAAGAAGTGGAGGGTACCGTCTTCGCTGCCGTTTTCGGAGAGACAGACGGCGATGAGTTTTCCGTCGGGCGAGGGGACGAACCAATCCATGGCGACCTGGCCTTTGGGTTCGAGTTCGTTGGGGTCGAGGACGACGCGTTCGGAGGCGAGGTCGTTCGGAGAGGTTAAGGAGACGAGGAGACGCTGTTGTTTGGGCGGCTGGAATTTGAGGGCGAAGAGGATGCCGGGGCGAGCGACGAGACCGCCATGGGAGGGCGTGTCTTTGGCGTAGAAGGCGGTGAGTTGTTTCTCGATGGCGACGCGATCGGGGCGTGCGTCGAGCCATGTGCGCGAGTGTTGGTTTTGCGCGACGGTCCATGCCTTGACTGCGGGAGAGTTGGCGTCTTCGAGCCAGCGGTAGTCGTCGATGACCGAGACGCCGTGGTAGACGTCGGTGACGGGTTTTTTTTCGGTGGGTGGGACGGCGGAGGCGGTGGACATGACGGCGGCGAGCGAGGTGATGAGGAGGCGATTCATGGTGCGGAGCGGGAAGCGGGGCGTGCGGGGCATGATGGCGGGGATGGATGGGCTGTCACGCTGCAATCGGGGCACAGGAATGCGTAGGGGTGGGGCGAGGGTGGTGGTCTAATCCCAGACGAAGCGTTCATCGCACGTGATGTTGTGTCTCGTGAGGAAATCGCGGTATTCCTCCTGAAAGGTCTTCACGCGGTGGTGTGCTTCCTGGTTGCGAATGTATTCTGCGGCCTTGGGAATGTTGGATTCGCTGACGGAGAAGGCTCCGTAGCCAGACTGCCACGCGAAGGCGGCGAATGATGCGCCCTGGGTTTTGATCCATTTCGAGGATGATTTTTTGATGTCTTCAACCACCTGGGCCATGGTCACGGTGCGTCCCATTTTGAAGAGGATGTGAATATGGTCGGCGACGGAATTGATGAGGACCGCCTGGGAGTTGAGGTTGGCCAGTACGGTTGCGATGTAGGCGTGGAGATCCGGGCGTACGGCCTTGGTGAGGAACACTCCCATCCCATAGGCTTCTGGACACGGGGGTGCCGCCCCTTTAGAGGCCGCCGCTGATCAAGTAAATCCGTTGGGGGTCGAGTTGAGTTAGCAGCCCTGTTTCCGGTTATTCCGGCGCAGTGCTGTCCCACGCGGCTAGCTCAATTCCGGCGCAAATCCGGGTAGCCAGGAGGAATGCGCGGCTCCTAATATCTTGAAACTGCCGCCTGCTGTCCCATAACTTCGAAGGAGAAAAAGCAGATCCAGCCGTTCCCATATCGCTGCTCTCACCACCGCAAACAGTCTCGTGAAGCTGTGTCCCCATGCGCTCAGATGTCCGGCAAACCTCAGCAGTACGTACACCAGCAGCGCGGTCCACACCTGCCATCTGATTGCGTTGGCGCTGTAGCCCACAAAGCCGCTCAGCCGGAGCGTCTGCTTCACCTGCTTGAAGAAAACTTCGATCTCCCACCTCGCCCGGTACAGGTCGCACACGCTGCTGGCGCTCCACTCCGTGTGGTTGGTGATGAAGACCATCACCTTGTCCTTGCCGTCGACTTCCACTATGGCTTCCACCCGGCGCAGCCTCCACGCTCCCAGCATCTTCTTCCACTTCACACCTGCCAGTTCGATGATCTGGTCCTTCAGAATCCGGCCGCCCTTGGCAACCGGCAGCCTGCGCACTGGCCGGTACTGGAAGTTGTCCTTCGCGCGGGTGACCCAGAATACGCCTCGCGAGTCAAGATCGTGGAGATGCGTGAAGTCCACGTAGGCCTTGTCGAAAACCGCGATCTCACCGCATTCGAGCCCGGCGCAGAGCTCTCTGGCGCGTTTGCAGTCGTTTTCCCCGGCAGTGTCCACGATGGCGAAGCGGGGCATGAAGCTCGCGACGTCGAGCCTCAGGTGCAGCTTGGCAGCCGCCTTGCGCCGCCGGTGCTTGGCCCAGTCCATGCAGTTGGCCACCAGTTCGATGGTCGTGGAGTCGACGGCGTGCACCTTCGCCTTGAACCGGTGCAGCCGCCTGCGGCCCCTGCGCCTGCCGCCGAACTCCGGTTCGCATCGATGGAGGTGTTGGAGTGTGTTCCAGAAGACGGCCTCAATGAACGCCGCGTCACGGTTCCTGTTGGCGTGAGAGAGCGTATTGCGCGCCGGCGGCGTGATGCCGATTCCGGCAATGGCCCGGGCCTTGAGCCTGAGCCAGTCGCAGACGTCATTGAGGCTGAGTGCATGGGCCAGTTGCACAAAGATCATGGCCGACATGTGACTGAAGACGCTGAAGGTCCTTGCCTTGGCTTCGATGCCGTGCTCGATCGCGGCCGCATTGACGATGGAGCGCGGAATGTACTTGAGGAGTTGGGCGAGCACGTTGATATGATGGCGGGCTGGCCGGGCGGCGGAGGGCATTGCTGGGTTGTTTTGCATAACACCACCAATCCAGCACGATTCCGCCGCCTGGCCACCCGCGATTTCACGAACCTGCTAACTCAAAGCGGCTCTACTTCTGTGGGATGCCTGTGAAA
>JAIXVE010000108.1 GCA_027483175.1 Verrucomicrobiaceae bacterium
GAACGCTGGTTCCCCACCGAAGAAGGCGACTGGGTCGAACTCAGCGACGGCACCGTCGGCAAGGTCGTCCTCCAATCCCCGGAAGCCGTCCAGCTCCTCCCCGTCGGCGGCAGCTTCCGCACGTTCCCTGCCACCGACTTCCTCGCTCGCTCCCCTCGCAATCTCTCTCACAACTTCCGCGTCGTCTCACGCTTCCTCCTCGACCTCCGCCACGCCCCGGACGCCACCACCACCATCCCCCTCGCCCTCGAATCCGCCGTCCGCGACGCCGTCGCCACCCTCATCCCCGCGGATCAGCTCCTCCACCTCAAGGCCGACCTCAGCGAGGTCTCCCCCGCCGGCATCGAATTCCTCATCGCCGCCGACTTCGCCGGTGCCGCCGCTCCCCACTTCACCAATCTCCCCCGCGTCCTCCGCAGCGCCTGCGCCACCGCCGCCTTCCACCACAACTGGACCATCCCATTCCGCCAGGTCGTCGTCTTCCCAGGCACCGCAACACTAGAAACCGCCCCCGCGCCCGCCTGACACCTCCCTCACCTCTGCAACGCCTGCAGCGCCGCCGCGTACCCGGTCATCTCCAAATAACCCTCCGCCGTCACCGCCCGCCCCGCCGCCTCCCCGCGCGCCGCAATCATCCCTTCCCAGTACGCCACCGGCGTCAGCGCCAGTTCCTGCTCCGGAAACTCCGCACGCACCGCCAGCTTCAACCGCTCCGACGGCACCTCCAGCACCCACTCCACTGGATACACCCCACCCGTCGCCGCACTCCGCCACGTCTCCCCAGGCGTCATCGTGAAATCCCCGGACTTCAAATGCCGCTGACCTCCACCCTCCCTAACCAGCGTCCCGCTCGAAAACGGATCGGTCCCGCTCGCATTCCGCAATCGGTACAGCATCAGATCGCTCCCGTCCGATAAACTCAGCGAAAACCAGTCCCACCCGACCTGCCCGGGCGCTAGCTGATTACTCGCCCACTCGCGGTCCAGCCACACCCGCCCCGTCACCTTCTTCTCCCGCCCGTCGCACCGCACCGTCCCCGCCGCCGCCATCCGCGTCAGCGAATAATACAGCGACGCATTCCCCTCGCCCGCCGCCTTCCGGCTCAACCCGCCTTCCCCATGCACCACCGCCGCCCCCGTCGGCCGCAACTCCAGCTCCAGCGACGATTCCCCATCCGGCCGCGCCACTAACTTCATGCTCCCGTCCCCCTCAAGGCGCAACTCGTTCCCCTCAATCCACGCCAGCCTCGGCTCTCCTAACTTCCCGAACCCAGCCTCGCCAAACGCCCCGCGACTCAACCGCTGCCCGAACCGAAACCGCCGCGCCCTCACATCACTCAGCGTGAAATGCCCCATCGCAAAATCATCCTTCACAAACCGCGACCTCACCGCTTCCCGCGCCCCCACCGGCCTCACCCCGCGCCGGAAAATCGTGAACTGAAACCCGTACCGCCCGCCCCCCTCCGCCTCCAGCACTCCCGTCAGATACCACCACTCCGTCCGATACCCGTCATGACTGTAATGATCCCGCGGAAACTCCCACACATGCCCCGCCGCCGCCGGCGTCCACACCGACCCAGCCGACGCCCGCCCCATCGCCGCAGCCCCTATCAGAAATAACCGCCGCGTCATCATCGCCCCGGTAGAAAAAGAAACCGCTCCTCATCCACCCGCGCCCCCTCCGGCATCACCAGCACCCGACCCCCAGGCAGCACCAGTCTCATCCCGCCATCCTCCCCAACCAGACACTGCACCCCCGTCAGCAGTCGCCCGCAACTCCCCGCACGCCACCCCGACTGCGGTTCCGCAGTGCTCGTCAGCATCGCTGGATCAGGCATCGACACAGCTACGATCCCCCCAGCCTCCGCGGGTGCATGACACCGGCTCATCTGAATACCCTCATACTCCCCAGTCTCCCCTCCGGCTCCCACCAGTTGATGCCTCACCCCAGCCATCGCCACCTCCACCGGCCCCACCACCACACTCGGCGGATGCTGCCCCAGCGCCCGCTCCCGCGCCTCACCACTCACCACCCGCGGCATCAGCATCAGCGGTATCCCCCGCAGCAGCGGCCCCCACAACCCAGCCACATACCCCAGCGGAGTCGCCATCCCCTCCACGTTCAGCAACCGCTCGCCCTCCCGCATCACATCCGTTCCCCGCAGCATCTCCGTCTGCATCATCAACTCCTCACCACTCAGCACCGCACAGCGGACCCTCCCGCCCTCCCGGTAAATCCCCCCGCAACCTCCAGCCCCTCCCGCCACAGGAAGCATCCAACCAATCACCGCCCCCGGAGCCACCCACGCCGCCGCCAGATCCATCGCCTGCCCCAGACTGTCAGGCTCCTCCAACTCCCCCTGCACATCCAGCACATGGTCCGGCCACGGAAATCCCGGCAGCGCCGCCCGCACCGCCACTCGCGTGATCACCGTCCGCACCCCCGCCTCCTCCATCACCGCCGCCAGATCCCCCGGCTCATCCGCCAATCCCATATCAATCACCACCGGCACCCGCCCACCCAGCACCAGCGCCGTCACCACCGTCACCGCATCCAATCCCGGCGGCAGCACTACCCCGATCCGCTCCCCAGGCAATCCCTCCCAACGCCTCGCCAGCTGCATCCCCCGCGCCAGCAATTCCCCGCGCCGCAACCTCCGCCCGCTCCCGTCACCCACCATCACCGCCGTCAGCCACGGCTGCCTCCCTAACGCCCCAGCCACACTCCTCACCATCCCGCGCATCACCTCCCCACGCCCAGCCAGCGCCTCCGCCGCCAACCCCTGCATCGCCTCACGCAACCGCCCCGCATTCGCTTCCTCCGGCCTCATCGGCTCCCCGAACACCACCGACACATGATACGGAAAATGATGCGGATGCCGCCTCAGCAGCCGTCCCCCGCCCGACGAAAACACCGACCCCCACAAGTCATCCATGTACACCGGCACCACCGGCCCCCCGCCACGCCGCGCAATCAGCTCAAACCCTCCCCGAATCCCGTTCATCATCCCCGTCCTTGTTAGCTGCCCCTCCGGAAACACACACGCCACCCCACCTCCCCTCAGGATCTCCGCCATCTTCACAATCCCATCCTTCGCCCTCGTCCGCGAAATCGGCACCACCCCGAACGTCCGCAGCACCAGCGCAAACACCGGATTCTCAAAAAACTGCCCGAATGCCGCAAACCGCACCGGACGATCACACGCCGCCGACAGCACCAGCCCGTCAATGTAACTCACATGATTGCTCAACAGCAGCGCCGGCCCGCTCTCCCTCACCCGCTCAGGATGCACCAGCCGGATCCGGTAAACCACCCGGATCAGCCCCACCACCAGAAACCTCACAAAACTCTGCGGAATGATCCGCAGCACATACACCGACACCCCCAGACACAGCACCGCCAGCACCGCAAACTGCCACCGGATCCCCAACCCCGCACGCATCAGCACAAACTGCAGCGCAATCCCCGCCATCATCGCAATCGAATCCATCAACCCCGCCGCCGACAGCATCCTCCCCCTCACCTTCGGCTCCACCTGATCCTGCAGACTCGCATGCAGCGGCACCATGAACAACGCACTGCACGCCCCCAGCACCAGCACCGCCACACAGAACCACACACCCCCCGGCTCAGCCACACTCCCCATCACCCCCGCCACCGCCATCCCCGCTCCCCCGATCGGCACCAGTCCTAACTCAATCCGGTTCGCCGAAAGCTTCCCCGTCAGCAGGCTCCCCGCTGCCACCCCCAGCGCCACCAGTCCCAGAAACTCCGAACTCAGCGCCGCCCTCGACGCCTTGTTAGGCTCGATCTCCGCCGCCAGCGCAATCAGCATCAGCGTCAGCATCGTCGCCGCCAGCCAGAAAAATGACACCCCCAGCGCCGTCAATCGCACCCGCCTCACCGCCAGCAGATCGTCCAGATGCCGGAAATGCTCGGTCCACAACCCGCGGTGAAACCTTCCCTCCCCATGCACCGGCGTCCGCTCCACTCGAAACGCCAGCACCAGCGGCACCACCGCCACCACCGCCAGCAGCAGCACCGGCACCGCCGCCGCCCGCCACACATCCCCGCCAAACACTTCATCATGCCCGTACTCGAACGCCTTCCCGCCTAGCAACTGCCCGCACGCAAACGCCGCAATCATCGTCACCTGCATCCACCCCGACGCCGTCGTCAGGTGCCGCTCCCCTACCAATTCCTTCACAATCCCCGACTTCGCCGGCCCGTACACCGCCGCCTGCACCGCCAGCACAAAAAACAACGCCGTCGCCACCCAGAACCACCCCGCCGCAAACGCCGCCGCCACCCCGCCCAGCACCACCACCTGCACCGCACTGCACCAGATCAGCACCCGCCGCTTCGACTCATGATCCGCCAGCCACCCCGCCACCGGTGCCAGAAACAACTGCGGCAGCACCAGCAGCACACTCACAATCTGTGGATACCACCGACTCGCCGCCACCACCTCCGACACCGCCAGCAGAATGAACTGCGCCACTTTGTCGTTGAACGCATTGTGCGCCTGGTTCTCCACCACATACCACAGCGATCGCCACGCCGGTTTCCTCCGCCCGCCCCGCGCGCCATCGCTCTGCTCCCCGACAGGTCCTGACGTCATCACAGCCCCGTCACCTCCGGCTCGCCATACAGCGTGAACGCATGATGATCCTCCACCCGCACCCGCACCAGCTCCCCCTTCAGCCGGTCATGCGGCCCCGCAAACACCACAATCCGGTTCTGCGGGTCCCTCCCATACAACCGCTCCCGGTTCGTCTTCGAATACCCCTCGCACAACACCTCCACCACCCGCCCGATCTCCCGCTCGTACTTCACCTTCGCCTGCCCGTTCACCAGCGCCAGCAGATCCTGATGCCGCGCCTCCTTCTCCCGCTCCGGCACCTGCAGCGACTCCTCCATCTCCGCCGCAGGCGTCCCCCGCCGCGGACTGTACCGGAAGATAAACGCATTGTCGAAATCCGCCGCCCTAACCACCGCCTTCGTCGCCTCGTAATCCGCCTCACTCTCCCCCGGAAATCCCACAATGATGTCCGTCGTGATCGCCATCTCCTCCCGCGTCCCCCGCATCTTCCCGCAGATCTCCAGAAACCGCTCCGGACTGTACGGCCGCTTCATCGCCTTCAGCACCGCCTCACTCCCACTCTGCAGCGGCAGATGCACATGCGGACACAACTTCGGTAACCTCCGGAACGCCTCCACCAGATCATCCCGATACCCGATCGGATGCGGACTCGTAAACCGAATCCGCTCAATCCCCTCCACCCCGTGCACCCCCTCCAGCAGCTGCACAAACGGACTCAACCCGCCCACCACCGGAAACTCCCGCACCCCATAGCGATTCACAATCTGCCCCAGCAGCGTCACCTCCTTCACCCCCTCACTAGCCAATCGCCTCACCTCCGCCACAATCTCCCCCATCGGCCGCGCCCGCTCCCCACCCCTCGTGTACGGCACAATGCAGAAGCTGCACTTCATGTTGCACCCCTGCATGATACTCACAAACGCCGTCGCCTGCCGCTCCTCCAACACCTGATCCCGAATCGTATTCTGCGACCCCTCCTCCTCACCCACATCCACAATACTGTACCTCTCATCATCCATCCGCCGCTCCAGCCTCCGCCGCAGCAACCCGTCCACGTGCTCCACCACCCGGTGATACTTCTGCGTCCCCGCCACCAGATCCAGATGCGGCACCCGACTCAGCAGTTCCTCCCCACGACTCTGCGCCATGCACCCCAGAAACCCATACACCACATGCGGCTTCACCCGCCGCAACCTCCCCAGCATCCCCATCTTCCCCAAAGCCTTCTGCTCCGCCTGATCCCGCACCGAACACGTGTTGATCAGAATCACATCCGCCTCCCCCTCGTCCTCCGTCAGCACATACCCCCCACGCTCCAGAAACATCTGCGCCACCTGCTCGGAGTCGCGCTCGTTCATCTGACAGCCGTACGTGCGAATATGGACATGGTGCATGCGTCTCGATTCCCGCCAACCAGCGGAAGATATCTCCCCCGCTCTACCCGCCTCCTCCCCCATCCGCAAACTCGGATTTTCTCCCGCAGCTCCCACTTGCATCCCGCCAAATCCTCGCCCAGAATCGCCCCCACACACCCCGCGGGTGTAGTTCAATGGTAGAACACGAGCTTCCCAAGCTTGATACGTCAGTTCGATTCTGATCACCCGCTCCACTTCAAAAATCCCCCCACCAAATCGGGTCGAAGTGAGCACAAAAGCGAGGACACACCCGTCCCACCCGCGAAATCCGTGGTCCTCAAGCCATCTCCCCACAAGCCCCGGGAACGCCGAGGTCCCCCTCTGCCCTCCCCCCACAAGCCCCGGGAACGCGAGGCTCCGTACTCGCCCTCTCCCAACAAGCCATTCCCACTTCCCACTTCTCACTTCTCACTTCTCCCCTCTCCCAACACACCTCCTTTTACTATTCACTATTCTCAATTTCCAATTTCCCCCCGCCTCCTCATCCCGCAGGGATGACAGCCTGTAGCCGGCGGTTAAGCGAGGCCACGAGCGACACCGCCGGTAACCACACCCGAATAAAATCGCACCCCGAAAGGGTGCCGGCCTGTAACCGGTGGTTGAGCAACGCGACACCACCGGATTGCCACCCCCAACCCACAACAAATCCCCGCCCGGCCCATCTCCCCACACGCCCCCTCCCAACTGGCATCCCCATCCGCGCCCCTCCGTGAAATCCGTGGCCCTCGCCCTCTCCCCACAAGCCATTCCCACTTCTCACTTCTCACTTCTCACTTCCCCCGCCTTTCCACCCTTGCCCGCCTCCGAACCAGCCCCCTTTTACTATTCACTATTTTCAATTCTCAATTTCCCCCCCGCGGCATGCACTACTTCATCACCGGCACCAGCACCGACGCAGGCAAAACCTACGTCACCTGCCTCCTCCTCCGCGCCCTGACCGCTCAAGGCACCCGCGCCGTCGGCTTCAAACCAGTCACCTGCGGCGGCCGCGAAGACGCCATCGCCCTCCGCGACGCCGGTACCCCCGGCCCCGACCTCGACCTCAATCAGCCTCATAAACCTCCATCTTGCGCACCCTGGGTGGCGTGCGTACCATTCGCAGTGCATAATCGGCTTCAAATCGTGCCTGACATCTGTCACGGGAAACCTGTGATCCGCGGAACGCGCGTCCTCGTGTCCACCGTTCTGAGGGCTCTGGCCGGTGGCGATTCGATTGAGACTATTCTGGAGGACTACCCGAACATCAGCCGAGGGGACGTTCAGGCGGCGCTCAAATTCGCCAGCCGTTTGTCGGACTATGAGGAATCCTCGTACGATGCGGTCGCATGACTTTCTTCCTCAATGAGAATTTTCCAAAGTCAGCTGTCGGGATTCTCGACGAAATGGGGCATCGCGTGCTTGATCTTCGGGGCACCGGCCGGGAAGGTCTCAGCGATGGGGCGATCTTTGCGGAGGCTCAGCAATTCCGCGCAATCTTCCTGACAACAGACCGCGACTTCTTCCACACGATTCGTCATCTGCATGTCAGTCATGCGGGCATCATCGTCATCGCCCTCCGCCTTCCGAACCGAAGGTCAATTCTTGAAAAGCTCATGTGGATTCTTGGACGGATCCGGCCGGAAGACATTGCCGACCGAGCCATTCAACTCCGTGATCGCTCGTGGATCGCGAGGGTGCGACCGTCAATTCATGTGAGTTCAAGCGGCCTTTGATGTCAGGATGGCGTCCCACATGCTGTTCCAGCGGTCTCCGGCACTGTGCGCTAGTGCGCGCAGACGCATGAGGTGACGCGTCGCCCGGAATCCCCATGTCATCCCCGGGCCGCAGAAACGCTTCTTGATGATCAGTTTGCATCCAGCCTCGGTGACACCGCTGCCGGTTGGACGACCCTCGGCCGTGTATCGCGCATAATCCATGCGGTCGACGTTGTTGCGGAAATAGGTTGCCGCTCTTTCCAACGCTTCCCGGTCAGCCTTGCCGATCCGGCGTTTATCCGTCAGCCTTGCCTCGAAGATTTCAAGCAGACCGGCGGCAGCTCCTTCCTCATGCTTGAGGTGGCTGCAGGCTTCGTTGGCCCACCATGTCGACGCGTCCTCGCCCTTGGGCGTCTCGTGTGCGAACGCTCCTGCGGCGGCACAGACATACCCGCTGGAATGATAGTCCATCGGATAGTGGCACGAGCCGCCTCTGCTGTCCTGATAGGCCCAGCGCTCGACGACGACGCATCCGTACGGGGTTTCGACATGGCGAACTTCCTTCCTGCGCTTTGCCGTCATCCGGCGGCCTCCATGGGTGATCGGCCGTCCGTCGGCGTCCATGCAATGCAGCAGATCGCCAGTCAGACCGGCACCGGCCTTGTTGACCTCAACCATGAGCCTTTCTTCAGCCTCCAGCATGCTGGTGCCCGCAGGGACGGTGACTTCGACTTCTGTGCGCAGGGTGATGCTGCCGTCAGGGTTACTTGTGGGCTACATTCACCCAGACGGTCTGCCATCCTTTCCCTTCAACCTCGGCTCCGATCTCAAGACGCCCGCCTTCGATTAACTGACTCACTTCAAACACGGGTGGTATTGGCAAGCCATCAGTCTGCACTTGCTGGAGTTCGGCACGTTCAACGTCATAAACATAGATCAACATTCTCTCGCACCATCGCGCTTCTCGTTCGGCAGCAGTGAGGTTATGAAGTTTTTCTGGAGCTTGCTCCACAGCGCTTACACCCACTAAGCGAGTCGCGTCAATCCAAGCCCACGATTCGAAAGCGGTGCCTCGCTCTACTGGTGCCGACGGCGGTAGCTGCTTGACGATCTTAAAGGGGTCAAGGCTGTAAAGGTCATGCTGACCATTGCCAAAGTTCAAGATCACGTGCCTGCCATCGGGGCTCTGCTTGGCGGCATACAACGGTTTCTTTTCCTTGGCAGCATCCCACACGACATCTCCATTTTGCCTCATCAAAATTGCGTGATCTCCCGCGTTGCTGATCTGTATTGTTGGCGTGTAGAGTGACTGACTTGGCACTCCTGATGTTTCAAGCGTCGCCTTGTATGTAGATTGAATGACAATATTGGATCTCTGCGGCAAACTCTCTCTCGGCACTGACGCAATAACTGGCTCTTGAGTTCGCTGATGCGGCACGCTTGAAGGTTGCTTGTCCCGTTGCTCGGTTGGCTTGAGCGCATCAGTGCGACTCCCGATTATGTAACAGACGACTGCAAGCACAGCGACGAGAGCGAAGACAGCGGCGGTTTTTTTCGAGTTCATGGCATTCACTGGGCAGGGTTGTTCCTCAGATCATCAAGAAGCGCGTCGCCGAGGTCGTCGATGATGTCCTGCTTGACGGTCGCTGCGTTTGCGTTGGTGTTGAGAGTCTTATCAACTTCAAGCACGTCGATGAACTCAGTTTCCAGCAAGACAGCTCGAACAGGATGAAAATCAGCAGTGTTACCAAGAGAGCCATCGCTCAAGACACCCAACCCGTCAGACTTCACACCTCGATTTTTTGCACCAGTGTCAAATGAGGAGATCGAACCAAACACAGATGCATTAACTCTGTCGGCCAAGGCAGAGTCCTCAGTTGTGTTCACGTTACCGGTGCTGCGATAGTAAGTCTCGGTTCCCCTGACTTTTTTGTCGTATCCATTGAAGTGCAGGCTGATGAGGACATCCGCGCCAGTGTCACGCGCTTGATTTGCGCGATCTGCAAGCGATGGGTTCGTGTCGCCTTCACGGGTCATGTAAATCTTGAGGTTGAGGTGTTGATCCGTTCGCAACTTTTGCAGCCTAGTGCGAAGCAACGTTCCGTAATCCAACGTCATCCCTTTCTCAGTGAGGCCCGAACCTTCAGGCGGCTTTGGACACTCAGCGTGGTCGGGATCGGAGCCACCGTTTCGGCCGCCAGTTCCGCCATGCCCTGGATCAATCACGACGATGGCAGGCACTTCCATGTCTATCAGATTGATCGGTGTGGTTGATCCTTCGATTTGAACTTTGATCCGCACTTGGTTGAACCCAATCGGCGGCACGTTCACGCGAATCGCTGTGTGCCCGTCGGCTCCCACGGTGGTTTCTCCTGACTGTTGCGATACTCTCCTGAAGCCATTTGCACCGTAAGCGGTGGATGTTTCAAATCGATCTCCATGCGACGGGCTGTCTTCCCACTGTCCACGGATTGTTGCCGACGTAGCGCCTGGCAACGGCTCAAGGCTCCATGTGACTTTCTTGTCCTTCAAGGCACTGCCAATCATCACCTTTAATTCGCGGTGAGCAATGTGACTCGTATTCGGGTCAACTTCCACAAATGGAGTCAGCGGCCTTCCCGTTGAGGGCTTCTCTGAACCAGCGATTTCGTTTCCAGCCTCGTCTTTGGTTTTCGGCGACAACTCGACTACCTCAATGGGCAGGAGGCGCACCACCTTCAAATACTCCCCCACTTGGGAATGCAGCATCTCAGGATTTGCAGGTCCATTCGGCACCGAGTACTGTGGCACCACGTCATGCGGCGGATCAGAGTACAAAGAACCCCTCGGGATCGTCAGCGTCACCACCTCCACAGACGTCGGCTCCTGCTCCAAGAGCGGCTGCCCCATCAGCGACCAAGCAGCGTATTCAACCGATTGGTTCTCATCGAAACCGGTCGTCTGTGTCCATGTCACCTTCAGAAACTGCCGATGCTGATCCTCCGACGAGAGCGGTCCACGGAGTCGGTACCGATCGCCAATCGCCCTGATGTACCCTGACGTTACCGAAGGGTTCCCTGCGACCGGCTTGACTCGCCTGGCAATCAGTGCCGGCAGCATGAAGTATTCCTCAAAGAGACTCTGCGGCGGCAACCCCTTGCCCGACTTCGGATTCGGGTTCTCCCACCCGGACTCGAAGTCACTCATGAAGCCAGCCAGCGTCCGTGGAGTCGTTCTTACCAATAGGGATGGCGGAGACCACGAAAGCATTTCTTCGTTGAAACCGTCCCAAGCACGCTCCCATCCCACAATCCGCCCCTCCCCAAATTCGCGCCACGAGCCCGCCGAATCGAACTCGGCATATCGATCAAACTTCTGACACGTCAGCACGACCCGAGCATAGCGCTTCTCGAACATCGACGTTCCAGCTGCAATCTCCTCGAAATCAGGAGAGAAGTCTTCGTCCCTGTCCCAGATCGGCGACATCCCGCCAACACCGTTGACTCCCGCACCACTGGCGTTCACATACCCGGTCTCGCCCGGCCTCGCGAATGGATTCATCCCGCCCGCCAGTTCATCCGCATCGGCAAACCCGTTGCCGTTGCTGTCGACCACATACATCGCCACCCGGAAATAGCGCGCCGCCGCAAGCGGAGACGTGCCCCCAGTTCCCAGCGCCGGAGCCGCTCCCGGCGGCAGCGTTGCGGCCGCAATCAGTTGCGGCAACCCTGCGAGAATCGCATCAAA
>JAIXVE010000342.1 GCA_027483175.1 Verrucomicrobiaceae bacterium
CCAAACCCCGGCAACCTCCGTCCCGGCCGTGCGCACCAGAACCGACGATACCATACTGTATAGTCCCCCGATGTCCGCCTCAATACCCACCTCAACCCGATCCACCCCGGAAAAATCATCCGTCAGCTCCACCCTCACCGGCAACGTCACCGCACCCGGCTCCACAGAAACCTCATGGGTCACCCCACTCGTCAGCGGGCCCACCGCAATACTCCGCAGCACCGGCGGCGCAGCATCATAGCCCCCCGAATTCCTCACCGTTAGCACCGGAACCCCGCCGACCGGAAAGACATAGGGCGCTCCAGACTCGCTTCCTCCGAATCTGACCGGCCGAAATCCCCCGGCACTCAACTGAACCGACAGCGTCCATTCCCCGGGCATGAATGACTTCGGCACCGTCATCGTTCCTTCGCTCACCGGCCTCCCCGTGTCCCAACTCTCATAATCGCCACGAATCTCCCTCCCGTTTGCAGCAGTGATGAACCACCTCGCAACTCCATCCCCGCTGTAAGTCCCAGCCGCCACCGTCATGCCCACCGTCACTTCCGCAGCCGCAGCAGTGACATCAACCACTGACGGACGCAGCGTCACCGACGACAGCATCACCGGCGGCAGCGCCGCATCCCCACTCGCAATCCTCAACGCGATGGCACCTGTCCCGCCCCCCATTCCTCCCACCGCAAGGTTGTACACCTGCCCCGCCACCGCAGAAAACGTCAGGCTGCTCGTCACCTCCCCATCCTCACCATCATCATTATAGCCAATCTCCACCAGACTGTCCACAGCCGTGCCAGTCGTCACGCGCAATACCGTATCAATCTCGCTACCCGTTGTCTCCACCCGCACCCACCCCGCCGCCGGCGCCGTCCAACTGTACCACACCGTCGCCCCGTACAACCCACCCAGATAATTCTCCCCACCCTCCATCGTCGCCTCCACATTCGTCGCCATCAGACTGACCGCCGCCCCGCTCAACACCTGCCTCGACGCAAAATCGTCGTTCGCCGGCACAGCCGCCTCAGCCACCCCAGCTCCAGCAACCAGCACAGCTAGTATCTTATCACAGACCTTCATCCCCTTACCATCACCTCACTCCCAACCCTCCGCAACCCAAGCCCGCACCCTCCCGCCTCCTTCACGGCCCACCGCCCCGCGCCCCCAGCGCCCCCTCAATATATCCCTTCCGCCCCGTGCGCCACACATTCAGCCGCCAGCGCAGAAACCGCTCCACCGACGTAAAAACCATCGTCTCGCACTCCCGGATCCTCCTCACCAGCTCATCCGATCCCGTATAGCTGAAATGCGCAAACGTGATATCCTCGAACCATGGCGCAATCTCCTCCATCGACCCTAGCGCAAACGAATCACTGATCATCAGCGTGCGGCCCCGGATCACCCGCGGATGGGCACACCGGTACCGCTCAATCGCCGGAAACCCATAACCCGGCACCCTCACACTCGAAACCAGCTCCGGCTGCGGCCCCTCCCGCCGCACGGCATAATCCCGCGCCAGCGTCGCATCGTTCAGCAGCAGTTGCCCCATCATAAGTTCACCCGGATGCGCCACGATCCCCTCATCATGCACCGCCCCCGCCTCCCACAACCCGCTCTGCATCCCCTCAATCAGCTGCCGCACCCCCGTCAGCCGTCCCGTCGGACTCCAATGCGTGTCATGCTCAAGATACAGCAACTCCCCACCCGCAGCCTTCCGCTCCGCAAACACCTCCCACAACGGCACATAACATCTCCTCACATCCCCTGCCCCCTCAAAAGCCTCCCGCATTCTTCCCGGCAACTCCCCGCGCCGCGACCCCCGGTCCGCCCACCTGTGCAGCGTCCCCGTGAACTCCGGATAAACCGACGTCTTGTCAGGAATCGGATACATCACAAACCGCCGCCCGCTCCCCGTCACCACCCGCGCCAGCGCCACCGCCTGCTCCACCATCGTCTCCAGTTCCCGCCGCGACCTCCCCTCCGGCGCATCCTCCAGCAGAAACAACCACCCTTCCCGCCCCATGCTCACCTCACCACTCCCCGGACAAACCGGCAATGGCTGCGCCACCCGCGCCACCTCATACCACCCACGGTTCCTCCACGTGATCGCACCCACCCGGAACGGCGATCGCTCAATCGCCCACGCCGCCACCCCCCGACACCACTCCGGACTCATCACCGTCGCACTCTCAGGATACACCGCCACCGGACGGTTCCCTATCACGTCCGGCACCCGCGGTCTCACCGCATAGCTAACCCAGAACGCCACCAGCCATCCCCCGCACCACAGCACCAGCACTTTCGACGTCAGCTTCTTCATGGCTCAGAATTGAAAATACAGAAACGGACTGTACCCGCTCGCCAGCACCTGCAACAGCACCACCGGAAACAGCACCAGCAGCACCACCGCTCGCGCCCTCGCACCCCCCTCATCCTCCCGCTCTAACAGCGCCCCCATCGTCATCCACCGTCGCGGCACCACCAGCGCCATCGCTCCCACCCCAATCGCCGCCATCGTCTGCACATCCATCAACCGCACCATCGCCCCAGGTAACACCCACTTGCCGCCCTCCCCCATCAGCGCCCGGAAAAACGCCAGCCCCCGCTCCCCATCCGGCACTCGGAAAATCGCCCACGACCCCATCACCACCACCAAAGTCACCACCCGCCGCAGCACCACCCACCGATCCTCACCAACTCGCGCCAGCCCACTCGCCCGCTCCACCATCAGCATCACCCCATGATACGCCCCCCAGCACACAAACGTCCATGCCGCCCCATGCCACAACCCAGTCACCAGAAACACCACCCCCAGATTCCGATACGACCGCCACGTCCCGCCCCGGTTCCCTCCTAGCGGAATGTAAAGATAATCCCGGAACCACTGCGACAGGCTCATGTGCCACCGCCGCCAGAAATCCGTCACACTCACCGCCGCATACGGATGATTGAAATTCTCCGGAAACCGGAAACCAAACATCCGCGCCAGCCCGATCGCCATGTCCGAATACCCCGAAAAATCAAAATAGATCTGCAGGGTGTACGCCAGCAGGCTCAACCACGCCCCAGACGCCGGCAGGCGCTCAAGGTTGCCATCAAAACCACTGTCCGCCACCCGACTGCACACATCCGCTATCAGCACCTTCTTCCCTAACCCCCACACAAACCTCGCCGCCCCCACCGCCACATCATCCCACCTCTGCTCCCGCCGCCTCAGTTGCTCGGACAAATGACTCAGCCGCACAATCGGCCCCGCAATCAGATGCGGGAAAAACGTCACACACAGCACAATCTCCAGCGGATTCCGAAACGCCTTCATCTCCCCACGCCACACGTCCATCACATAACTGATCCCCTGAAACGTGAAAAACGAAATCCCAATCGGCAGCGCCACCGCCTCCCATCCCGCCACCGGATACCACCCACTGATCTGCCCGACCACAAAATTGGCGTACTTGTAATACACCAGCACTCCCACATTGAACCCCAGCGCCAACCCCAGCAGCCAGCGACTCCGCCTCAGCTCAACAGCCAACCCCAGCGCCCAGTTCACCAGACACGACACCACCAGCAGCACCACCATCCCGCCACCACCGTAGTAGTAGAACCACAGGCTCCACACAATCAGCACCAGATTGCGCCAACGCTCCGCCCCCCACACCGCAGTCAGCAGCACCAGCGGCAGAAACAGAAACAGAAAAGCGGGAGACGAAAACACCATGCGGCCACCACCCCGCTACCCGATCACATGACCACGGAGAAGCGCGATTCCTCGCACTTCATCAGAATTCATCTTCCCCAGCATCCCCGCCTCACGAACCCGACTCTAAGCCGGGCTCCCCAGCCTCACACCATCGCCAGCACCTTCTGCACCACCTGCTCAGGATACGGCAACTGCAGCTTCTCCAATGGAGGACTGTAAATCGCCGGCGCATCCACCGCACTGATCCGCCCCACCGGCCCATCCAGATCGTCAAAGCACCGATCCTGAATCAGCGACGCAATCTGCGCCCCAACCCCACAGAACGGCTTGTTCTCCTCCACACACAACGCCCGATTCGTCTTCCGCACCGACTCAATGATCGTCTCCTCATCCAGCGGCCGGATCGACCGCAGATCCACCACCTCACAATCAATCCCGTGCTCCTCAGCGAGGATCTCCGCCGCCTTCAGACACGTGATCACCGCCCGCCCGTGCGCAATCAGCGAAATGTCCGATCCCTCGCGTTTCACATCCGCCACCCCGATCGGAATCACATACTCCTCGTCCGGAACCTCCCCAGTCTCCCCGTAAAGCACCGTGTTCTCCATCACATACACCGGATCATTGTCCCGGATCGCCGCCTTCATCAGCCCCTTCGCATCATACGGCGTCGCCGGACACACCACCTTCAACCCTGGCGTGTTCGCAATGAAATTCTCCGGCGTGTGACTGTGCGTCGCTCCCACATTCGTCCCGCCATTCGCAGGCCCCCGGATCACGATCGGACAATTGATCTTCCCACCACTCATATACCGGATCGTCGCCGCATTGTTGATCATCTGATCCCACGCCACATACGCAAAACTCCAGAACATCAGCTCCATCACCGGCCTCACCCCGAGCATCGACGCCCCAATCCCCATCCCGATAAACCCAGCCTCGCTGATCGGCGTGTCCACCACCCGCTTATCCCCCCACTTCTTCCACAACCCCTGCGTCACCTTGTACGCCCCATCATACTGCGCCACTTCCTCACCCATGATCACGACGTTCTCGTCGCGGGCTAGTTCTTCATCAAGAGCATGACGGATGGCTTCGCGGTAGGTAATGACTGGCATGGGATAAATCAGAAGTTAGGAAAATCAGTGCAGAATCTTAGCGGCTCCAGCGCCCCGGCCCCTCCCTGAAGACGACGGCTCCTCGCCTCCCTCCAGTTCCCGGCCATCTCGCCCGCCGCCACCTCAACGCTCAATCGTTGAAGAAATGTCGGCCGGTCCGCCCGGCTTCCGTAAACTCGTCCACCTCGAAGTAAACATCCTTCGTGATGTCCTCAAACTCCGGATACGCACTCGCCTCGGCAAAATCAACCGACGCCACCGCCTCCGCCTTCGCCGCCTTGTCCAGTTCCTGGTACACCGCCTCCGTAATCACACCCTCCTCCATCAGCCGGTTGCGCCACAATTGGATCGGATCGTGGTGCTGCTTGAATCGCTCGATCTCATCCTCCGCTCGGTACACCTTCGCCTTCGAATCAGCCACCGAGTGACCATAATGCCGGTACGTGTTGATCTCCACCACCGTCGGACGGCTCTCCTCATGCGCCCGCTTCACCGCAATCTGCATCTTCGCACGCACTTCATAGAGGTCCCACCCGTTGATCAGATCCCACACAATGTCATACCCGTCCGCACGGTACGCCAGGCAGTTCTTGTACACGCTGCTGCGCGCCTGACTCGTCCCCATCGAGTACCCATTGTTCTCAATCACATAAATCACCGGCAGATCAAACAATCCCGCCAGGTTCAGCGATTCATGGTACGCCCCTTGGTTCACCGCGCCATCCCCCATGAAGCACATGCAGGATCCCTTCAATCCCTTGTATTTGACGTAGTACGCAAGGCCCGCCCCGAGCGGCGACTGACCACCCACAATCCCGTGGCCACCCCAGTAATTCTTGTCAGGCGCAAAGAAGTGCATCGACCCGCCCTTGCCCTTCGAACAACCCGTCGCCCGCCCGAACAATTCCGCCATGCACTCCTCCATGCTCATCCCCACCGACAGCGCATGGCCGTGATTCCGGTACGCCGTGATCATGTGATCGTGCGCCCCCATCAGCGACGCACACCCCACCGCAATCGACTCCTGCCCGTCATAACGGTGCAGAAACCCGCCCATCTTGCCCGCATTGTAATGCTTCCCAGCCGTTTCCTCAAAACGCCGAATGCGGATCATGTCTCGCAACAGTCGGATCTTCGTTTCCGGGGACAGCGACTTGTTGATTTCCGCCTGGGCGAAATCAGTCGGGTCAATGTGATGCTCGGGATCGGCTACGCTGGGCTTCATGGGTCGTACAGGTGGCGCGGGGTTAATGAGGGAAAGGTTCAGATGGAGCGGGCAGGACTCATGCCGGACGCCGCAACTGTCTGCGGGACCGACCGGCGGCACAGCGCCCAGAACATCACAGTAAATCCAACGTCACCCGCCAGCTGCCGGACTCCAAACACCCACGTCTGTGGCGCAAATTCCGGCAACCCGGTCGTCAGACACTGCCACCAGCCACCCAAAGTCGGAGCATACCCAACCCCCGAAAAGAAAGAAACCGTGTTGCTCAGCAGGTAGAACAACACGGTGGAGAAAAGAGTCGCCCCGACAACCGGGACTACAGTGGCCTTGGCCTTGACGGCCGCCCCAAGGGCTACCGCCACACCACTGGCCGCCACAAGGACCCCAAGATGCGCCGCCCCGAACCCATACCCATGGCTCAGATTGATCACGAAGTGCGGAACCACCGCCGCCACCAGCGCCACCACCCACGCCAGACGACGCGAAAGAAAACTGCCGCTGCACACCGCCAGCGCCATCACCGGCGCATATCCCGCCGCCGCCTTCAGCACCTCCCCACCAGCCACCCACGGCGCAATGCGGAGCAGAATTATGGACGCAATCAGCAGCAGAAGTGGAATCATCGGAAGCAAAACCAGTTGAAGGGGCGCACCGAAACCGATGCAGCGTTGATGCTACGTTTGCGGTTCGGTTTTGTCCACCCGGTTTCTGCACCGACACACAAGCCGCCCTCCGCCCTCAGCGCCCCCCGGAAAGCCCCGTCAGCCGCAACGCCAGAAAGGCATGCCGCCCGGGACCGCCACTGTCCGCCACAAGAATGACACTCCGCGAACCATCAGCCAGCACCGGCCCCGCACACATCCCCTCGTAATTCGTAAACCCACTCGGCAGATCCATCAGCAGGGTCTTCCCCGCCACCTTGATCGCCGCACCCGCCAGCGTCTCCAGCGACCCCGTCTCCGTCGCTCCCGTCAAATCCGCTAGAAAAACCCGGGCATGTAGCCCGCCGGACCCGAACCCCCGCTCCAATACCAGAAGCTGACCACCCGGCAGCAGACACAGATCCACCACCCCGTTGCCCGCCCCCTGAAACCGCATCCCCGCCCGCTCCGTCCGCCACGCCACCTGCCGCAGCATCCGTCCATCCTTCGAAATCTCCTGCAAACGCACCAGCGTCCCCTCCTTCGGCCCTGCCACTGGCCCATCCACCGTCAGCGCCTCCTCATTCGCCGTCCAGAACCGCCCAGCCCCACTCTCAAACGTCAGGGACTCCATCGACAGGTTCACCCGCGCCTGCCCAAACACCTCCGGCAACTTCACCAACGGCCCCGCCTTCCCGTCCGCCCGCCCGAACCCCTGAATCCCCGGCCCGCCCTCCGCACTCACATAAAACCGTCCCTCCCCAGCCACCCACGCAATCCCCTCACAATCACTCAACTGCGTCGCCAGTCGCACCGGCACACCCGCCGCCACCTTCTCAAGTACCCCCGTCGGCCCGATCTTCAGCGTCAGCGGCACCACCACCGGCTCCCGATCCGAAATCGCCGCAAACGCATCTCCGCCACACCAAGTCACCCCACTCAATCCCGCCACCTCCCCGCTCTTCAAAAACACCGGCTTCCCGTCACCCGCAGGCACCAGCTTCAATTCCCCAGCCCCACCCGCCACCGGCATCACCACCACACCCGCCACCAGCGCCACCACCACCAGCGTGGTCCGCCGAAAAAATGGCGTCTTCTGAACGAGGGATTTATCAGGAAAAAGACCCGTTCCCCGCAACTCTCTCCAGCAACGCACCTGACTCTTCATGCTCTCCCACAAAATCAGAAGGCACCAACTGTGAGGCGGGCTGCACAACCCACACCTCACAACTTGTCCGGCTTGATCTCCTTGTGCTTGCCCCCGAACTTCCCGGATAGCTTCCTCAGAAACTTCTCCCCTTCCCGCCCTTCCTCGGAATTCGAATAAATCGAAATCGTATTCACCTGCAGCTTCGACGTCTTGCCCATCATCTTCTCGAACTTGTCGTAGATCAGTTTGATGATGTCATCCTTGTCCATCGCATCCTTCCCCGCAAACCTCGTCCCCGGTGCCCCGTCACTCAGCACAAACAGCGTGCTCGGCTTGCGCTCGAACGCCGCCACCATCGCCAGATCAATCCGGCTGCCCCCCTCCGTCCCCGCCAGTTCGCTGACGTCCTCCGTCAGAATCGCCGTGTACTCAATCCCCTGATTGTCCTTCCCCGCACGGCCGTACTTCTCCGTCCGCGTCCGCCCGAAATCCGCACTGCTCCCCCCGTAATACCCCTCCATGAAGAGCGTCGCCTCGTTCTTCATCGCCTGCGTCGCTATCACACTCTTCGGTTTGAACAGATCCCCGTTCTGACCAAAACAGATGATGTTGAACTGCGCCGACGGCGGCAACCCGTCGATCACCTTCTTCAACTCCCGCCGCAACGCCGTGATCCCAGGCGCAGACAGGTTCGTCCGCATACTCCCGGACGTATCAATGCAGAAAATGATGTTATTCCCCGTCGATGTCAGCCCCAGAAAACTCGCCGTAAACCCTGGCTGATTCCCCGGCCCAAACCCGGCTCCCGTTCCCGTCCCGCGGCCCGTCCCCTTCCCGCCCCCAAACCCGCCGCCACTCCCCGGCGTCCCGCTCATCATCCCGGACGTCATCGCCATGGTGCTCATGTCCGCCATCGTCGACGACGTGTCTGGCAGCGCAATCGCTCCAGCCTTCACCGACGCAATCTTCATCGCCGGCGCACGGTTCACCATCATCTGCCGCTTCTTCTGGTTGATCTTCGTGTTCCCCTCCGTCCCGCCACCACCACCACTCAGAAAATCAATCTGCTCAGGCGGCCCGGCATTCGACGTCGACCAGATGATCAACAGCGCCGCAATCAGAAACAACGCATGCACAATCAGACTGATCGTCAGCGACCCGCCACCCACTTTCTTCCAATACGCCATGAACGGACCATCAGGCTTCCGCGGCGCTTCCTCTCCTCCTTCCTCCCCATCCTCACCAGGATTCACCGGAACCTTCGCCGTCTGCATCGCCGGAACCGGCGGTGGCGGCGGCGGTGGAGCAACCGGCATCGGCGGTGGCGGCGTGAATGGCCGCGGGGTCAGCGGCACTGGATCACCGGACGGACCGGAACCGGAAGCAGGAGAATTGGGATTCATGGGTCGAACCGGAAAGGGGTTGTGTTGTTCACCGGAAGCTAACTCTCACGACGCCGCTCGCACCCGGTTTCCTGGGAAACAGCCGCGGAAAAATCAAAGCTCCTCCGATACCGAAAACGTCACGTTCGCAATGCCCGCAAACTGCATCGCGTTCATCACGTCCACCACCCGCTCCCACGGCGTTTCCGGCTCCGCATTGATCGTCACAATGATCGGCGTCCCACCCTCGGACTTCGCCTGCTGCGCCAGCCGCTTGAAGTTCGCCTTCAACTCCCCCGGCGATACCGGCTCCTCATTGTGCGTGATCCCCCCATCCAGCGCCACCGCCACCTGCTCCTCCATCGGCGCGTCCGCCATGTCGTCCGACGGCTCAGTCGACGGCAGCTTCATCTTCAACTCCGTCTCAACCTGGCGGTCACCAGCCTGAACCATGAAGAAGAGCATGATCACGAAGACCACGTCAATCATCGGCGCAATCTGGAAGCCTACTTCCGCATCCTGATGTGTGTCACGGTGGCGTTTCATAGTTCAATCTCGGTTGTTCGTCGCATACGCCACCGCAGCCGTGGACTGTGCCACCACCGCAATCGCCGCCTGTACTTCCTTCGCCGGTGTCGCACGGTCCGCACGCACCAGCACTTCAAGCCTCGATCCACCCTTGCCGTCAGGCAGGGTGTCCGCAGCCTTCTTCAATTCCTCCGCCAGCGCCTCCCGGTCCTCCCACTCCTTACCACCATACGTCATCAGCGCCTTCTGCTCGTTCCGGTTCCACCTCACATTCACCGTCCGCTGATTCTTGTCAGGCTTCCGCTCCTTCGCATCAGGCGCCACCGGCAGCTTGATCGAGGTGTCCAGCGCCTCAATCTGCGCCGTCGTGATGCTCATGAAGAAAATCAGAAGCACCAGAAGCACGTCGATCATGGGAGCCACCTGAAATTCAGGCTCCCCGCTTTCCATTGAACCGCCGCCGCCGCCCATGATGTTAGTAGGTTGAGTTGATGAAGTGATTTGATTCCGTCACGCTCAGGCACCCGCCGGAGCTTCTGCGCCCGATCCCTCGACCCACGCCGGTGCATTCGCATACAGCTCCTGGTCGCCCACGTGCACACCTTCAGCCAAGTGATACGGGAACTTCCGGAACAGGTTCGCCACTTCATTCTCCAGCTCGTGCAGCGAACCCTGCAGCCGGTTCCGCAGGAAGTAGAAACCCATGAACGCCGGCACCGCAATCACCAGACCGGACGCCGTCGCGACAAGCACCTCACCGATCTTCTCAGACAACCCGGACGTGTTCTGCGTCGCACCACCCTTACCCAGCTCGCCGAACGCCCCGATCATCCCGAACACCGTCCCAATCAGCCCCACCATCGGCGTACACACCCCGATAACCGAAAGATACGACAACCGCGTCGACTGACGCTGCTGCTCACGGCTGATCTCCGCCAGAATCGCTTCCTCAGTCGCTTCCTTCCCGTCACCCACATTCACCAGCCCCGCACGCACCACGTTGTTGAACGCACACGGCGTGTCCGCACAGCTCTGGTGCGCTCCCACATAATCACCCGCACGGAAGAAATTACGCAACTTCTCCACTTCCCCCTCAGGCATCAGCCGCTTCTGACCAGACCGCTGCACCCCGTCAATCACCAGCCACACCATCGCCACCGAAAACAAAAACAGCGGAATCATGATCGGTCCGCCAAGGCGGATCATGTCCCACAGAGACTTTTCAGAAAAACCGCCACCGCCACCTTCGTGCTGCGCCATCGCAAGCGAGGCAGCGAACAGAGAGAACAAGGTGGCGAGAGGAGCGGGACGCAGGAGGCGGTTGGCTTTCATGACAGGTTGATTCTAGAAGTACTGGTTAATTTTTTTGGTAGGAATTTCTGAAACGGTTCGGCCGGATTATTCGGCTCAGCGATACTACTTTTCGGCGGCTTCGTCTGCCTTTTCTTTCGGGTCTGCTTTCGGATCACCCGCCGCAGGTGCCCCGATCACCTTCTCAAGGTCCTCTTTCTCCTTCTTCGCCGGAGCCTCCACCCACGTCCCCTTGTACCGATCAAGGATCCGCGTCAGCGCCGCCGTGGCATCGTCCAGTCGCCGCAGCCGCATCAGACAACGCGCTGCCCCGAACTCCGCAGCCGGCAGCAATGATGCCTGCGTCCCGAAAAACACCGGAACCTGCAGATACGCATCCAGCGCTTCCTTGTAAGCCTCACGCTTGAACTGAATGTCCCCGATCAGATTGTACAGCCGCGCCAGCGTCCCCGAATTCTCCGTCCCCGTCAGCAGGCTGTTCGCCTTCTGCAGCGCCGGACCTGTCATCCCCTTCTGAAACTGCTGCAGCGCCTCCATCATCCCCCAGCCCTTCTGATAATCACTCGAAAGCGGCATGTTGCGCAGCTCCGGAAACAGCTTGTCCGCCTCCGCATTGTTGTTCTTCCGGATGTGGCACTCCAGCGCCAGCAGCGTCGCCGGCACATACCACGACCCCGGCTTGTCCTTCCAGTTCCGGTGAATCGCCCGCACCGCTTCCGCATTCTTCAGCGCTTCATCATAACTGCCCTTCGCCAGCGCTTCCGCCCCATCCGCCAGCTCCGCAGGATATGGCCAGTCCACCCGCGCCACATTCGACGCCGGGATGCTCGCATAACCGTCCTTACCGTCCGCCTGGCGGATCTTCTTCTGAATGTTGGAGCCGGATAGCGTCACCTCCGACCACTCCACATCCGCCCCATTGGCAAAATAAAGCCGCTGCGCCTGCGTCTGCTGCCCCGTCAGCAGCACAAATCCCACCGCCGCTGCACCCAACTGACTCGAAATGTTATTCTTCATGATCAATCAGTCAGTCCGGTTAGAGTTTGCGGTAGTTTTCCTGAATCTTCTGGAAGTCAGCCTCACCCTTGATCCGCTCCATGATCTTCGGCGTCTCCACCGCTTCCTTGTACACGTCCTTCGCGTCCGTGTACTTCTGAAGCGCTTCCTTCGTCTCCCCGGCCCGCAGATAACCGCGCGCCACCCACTTCGGAAACTTCAGGAACGACACATACAGCCGCTGGAAGTAATTGTAAGCATCCGCATACGCCTGCTGCGCAAACTTCACCTCCCCCAGCAGCCAAGTCGCCTCAGCCTTCACATCCGGCGGATACGTCTTGTCCCCCAGAATCTCCTTCAGCATCTTCTCAGGGCTGTTGCCAGGATCCTTCTCCACATCGCCAAACCGCTTCAACTCCACCAGCGCCCGCGACTTGCCCAGCATCGCCTCCCCATACTTCGCTCCCGGAAACTCATCCGTGGCGATCGAGAACTTCTTCAGCGCCGTCTCGAAATCCTTGTCCTCCAGCGCCATCTGCCCCAATCCCACCGCTCCCCAGTCCACAAACGCCGACTGCGGGTAAAACTGCAGCAGCCGATTGAATGACTGCGCCGCCTTCTCCTTCTCCCCGGCCTTGTAAAGGTGATCTCCCACCACCGCCAGCAGCGCCGCACTGTAATCCTCAGGCTTAAACTCCGTCGTCAGCTGCTGCATCAGCTCGTCCGAACGCTTCGCAGTCGTGTCCACGATCACCTGCCCCTTCTCATCCTTCTTCTTCGGCTGCTTGCTCTCCAGATACCGGTAAAGCTGCGCCTTCACATACACTAGCCGCGCCTTGCCGATCGAATTCAGCTTGTCGCCGCCCGCCAGCAACCGGTCCATCTCAGCTTCCGCAGGCTTGCCCTGCTCCTCAACCGTCGGCGGCGGAGGCCGCTTCACCGGCGCAGTCTTCACTTCCGTGCCAGCAGGCGCTCCCGGTGCCGCCGGAGGCGGCGTCGGAGCCGGAGGTGCCGCCACCACCTTGCGCTTCGGCACACACGAAACCGCCAGCTGCTGCATCAGATCCTCCACCCCGTCCTTCCGAGGATTGTTGATCGTCTCCGCAATCGTCTCCGCCAGAAACTGCCGGCTCTCCGCCTGCGCCTTCTCCTTCGCCTCCGTCCGCTGCTCCAGGAACTTCTTCACCGCCGCCTCGTCCTTCTTCGTCTCCGCCTCGTCCAGTTCCTTCGCATACGCGCTATCACTCTTCCGCACGATCGCCTTGCAGATCTCCCCCACCGCCGCCAGCGACTGCCGGTTCTCCGGCCACTGCTTCCGGAATCCTTCGTAAAGCGTGATCAGATCCTGCCACCGGCTCTGCGCCTTAAGCATCGGAGCCGCCTGCGTCAGGCTGTACTCCGCCACCTGCTCGCCAGCCGCATTCTTCACCGCATTCACATACGCATCCGTCGTCGCCACATCGTGCGTCTCCGGCGTCAACCCCGCGTCCTGCATCTCCTCACCCGTCATGTCCTTGTACGCATCGCCCATCAGCGCATACGCATCCGCCACCGACGGCGTCCCGAAGTGATTCTTAACAATGTCCTGCGCCGCCTCAATCACGTTGCGGAACCGCGGCTTGCCCTTCTTCCCTTTCTTCTGCCGCTCTTCCCCGAGAATCAGGAACGACAGCCGGTACTTCGCATCCGCAATATACGCTCCCGCCGGATACTTGCTGATGTAATCCCGCAGCGCCGCCATCGCCCCGTTGTAGTCATTCTTGAAGAACCACGTCAGCCCACGCATGTACTCCACCGCTTCCCGCTGCGGATCGTCCTGCGCCGCCTGATTCAGAAACTTGTCAGCCGCATCCCGCGCCTTGTCGAACTCGAACTGCTCAAGGTAATTCTGCACCTGCACCGCCAGAAACACGCTCTTGTTAGGCGAGTCCTTGATCAGGTCCATCACCTCCTCATACACCGTATTGATCTTCGCAGGATCCCCAGACCGCGTCGCAATCGTGATCAGCATCTCCGCCACCTGCTGCGCCTGCTCCTTGTCAGCATACTTCTTCAGAAACTCCCGGCACAGCCGCTGCGTCTCGTCCGCCACCTTCATGTTGTCCTGACTCAGATCCGTCGGCGTCAGGTTGTAATAACAATACGTCAGCGCATACAGCACGTTCGGCGCATCCTCGAATTTCGGGAACTTCTCCAGCACATACTGGAACGCCAGCCGCGCCTCCCAGAACCGGCTCAACGCCGCAAAACACCGCCCGATCCGGTAGAACACCACCGCATCGTAGTTCTGCTCCTTCTCAAGGCCCTCGATCATCGCCTTCGCCTGCGCCTCGTACAGCTTCACCTTCGCCAGCTGCTGCTGGTTCGCGATCGCATTCGGATCCTTCGGTCCCACCCGCGTCGAGAGGCTCTTGATCAGCCGTCCGTAATCCTCACGCAGATCCTTCAGCGTATCCAGCACCTCCTTGTGTTTCCGCAGGTTCTGATACGCCGGCAGCGCCTCCTCAGGCTTGTTGTCCCCCATCAGCGCATCCGCCAGCTTCAATGCCGCAAAATTGATCTCGGAAATCATCGGCCTCATCCCCGGCGCACGCTTCACCTTGTCCAGCAGCGCCACCCCCTTCTCAGGCTTGTCCTCGGAATACAAATCCACCAGATACAACGCCAGCCGCACGTCCGAAGAAGTCCTCACCCCCGGCGCCAGCGTCGTCTCCAGCAGCACGATCGCCTTGTCCTTCTGCTGGTTCTCCTTGTACGAATCCGCCAGCTCCATCATCACCTCGTCACGCAGCGACGCCTCGTTCTTCAGCGACTCATACTGCTTCACCGCCTCCGGAAACTTCTTCTGCGCCCTCAGAATCCGCGCCAGCCCCAGCTGCGCATAACGGATGTTCCGCCCCGTCGGGTACTTCTGCGTGTACTCGGTGAACGTCTTGAACGACAGCTCGTAGTTCGGGATGTTGAACAGACACGCCCCCAGCGTGAAATACAGCGGCTCAAGCTTCTCCGGCGGCGCCCCGGTCTTCAACGCCACCGTCATCAGGCCCGTATAATTCGCCGCCGCCGTCACCCAGTCGCCCTTCGCATACGCCTCATCCCCATTCTTGATCAGCGCATCAGGATCCGCAATGTCCACCGGCGGCAGCGCATTCGCCTTGTCCCCGCCCGCCGCAGCTCCCTCCGCTGGCTTGTCCGCTGGCTTCTCAGCCGCTTTGTCCGCCGCAGCGTCTTGACCAGGCGATGCCGCAAGCAGCACCAGCAGGCTGACCGGTACCAGGAAACGCAGGGGATGTTTTGAAAGACTTTTCACGGCGGAATCAGGAGATATCGGATGAGCGGGCTCGCGGGAAGGCGCGTTTATAGGTTCGGCCCCGGGATTGCAATGAGAATTTGGACTCGCTCCATGACGCATGAGGCATTCTGGCTCGTGAAGCAGACATGAAATTCAAATTCCGGATCCATTTCCTCGGTCAGTTTGGCGGTCGAGTCCAGTGTCCTCCCACGAAACCGGATCCTCAATCGGCTCAAGATGCGTGAACGCCGTCAGCCTCGGCACCGCCTTCCTCAGCGCCGCTTCAATTTCCTCAGCAACCGAATGCCCTCGGGCAATCGTCCACTCGCCTGGCATCAGTAAATGCACAGACAGGAAACGTCTCATCCCCGCCTGCCGGGTGCGCAATGCATGCCACTGCACTCCCTTCCCCTCGTACTCCCCAAGCACCCGACGCGCCTCAACCAACTCAGCCTCAGGCAGTCCCGTATCAATCAACCCCAGCATCGCCCCGTGCATTAACTTCACCCCAGTCACCACAATGTGCGCCGTCAGCAGCAGCCCGATCACCGGATCCAGCCAGTGCCACCCCGTCGCCACCACCAGCAGCACCGCCAGAATCACCGCCCCAGTCGTCCACACATCCGTCATCAGATGATGCGCGTCCGCCTCCAGCGCCACCGAATGCCGCTCCCGCCCCACCTTGAACAACAACCGCGCCGCCAGAAAATTCAGCAGCGACGCCCCCACCGACACCAGCAACCCCGTCCCCACCATGTGCAGCGGATGCGGCTCAATCAGCCGGCTCACCGCATTCCACCCAATCCCCACCGCCGCCGCCAGAATGAACACCCCCTCGCTGATCCCCGCAAAATACTCCACCTTCGTGTGCCCGTACGCGTGATCGTCATCCGCAGGCCGCACCGCCAGCGCCAGCGACCCATACGCAATCAGCGCCGCTCCCACATTCGCCAGCGATTCCAGCGCGTCCGACAGCAACCCGATCGACCCAGTCAGCCGCCACGCCCAAAGCTTCAGAAAAAACGTCACCACCGCCACACCCAGCGACAGCAGGGCATAATGCGTCAGCGGGCGTTCCGTAAGGGTCATCTCCCCACCTCTGGACCCCCATCGCCTCCATGACAAGGACAAGCCGCCTTTTCCACCTCCCCTCCATCCTCATTGTCCGCTTCATTTTGCTGGACACTCCTCCGGCGGCGTTTCAATTTCCCGCCCGTCGCCAGCCCAGCGCAGCGACACCTCCTTCCCTCGAACTCACCCAATCCATCCAAGATGTCCCACTCGCTCCCTAGACTCCACAACGCCATGTGGCCAGGCCTCGTCGGTAAAGAACCCGGCACCGATCACCCACCGATCAGCCTAGACCGCATGCTCGAACTCACCGCCGCCGC
This sequence comes from Verrucomicrobiaceae bacterium, assembly GCA_027483175.1. Lineage (GTDB taxonomy): Bacteria > Verrucomicrobiota > Verrucomicrobiia > Verrucomicrobiales > V1-33 > V1-33. The sequence continues at coordinate 16,732 of JAIXVE010000342.1, forward strand.
CGAAGTCAATGGCGCGAAGTACGAAGGCGTCGACCTCTTCCTCTTCCACCCGCACACCGACCCAGACGCCTCCGAAGCCGATATCCGCGCCATGGCCGACAAAATCGCCGCCAAAGGCCTCAAAATCGGCTCCCTCGTCGCCCCTGTCTGGCCAGGCACCGTCGGCGGCTGCGCCTTCGGCTCCGACGATGACCGCAAAAACTTCGTCCTCGCCGTCGAAAAAGCCTGCCGCATCGCCGACATCCTCAAACAACACGGCGCCCGCTCCTACGGCGTCATCCGCATCGACTCCGCTGGCGGTCCCTCCGACTGGGCCGCCGACCCCGCCGGCAATACCAAAAAAATCGCCGAAACCTTCCGCGAAGCCGGTAAAGTCGCCGCCGCTCACGGCGAGCGCCTCGCCGCAGAAGGCGAAATCTGCTGGGGCGGGATGCACTCATGGAAGGCCATGCTCGATACCCTCGAAGCCACCGGCATGCCCGAAACCGTCGGCTTCCAGGCCGACCTCGCCCACACCTACCTCTACCTCCTCGGCTACAACGCCCCGGAACACGCGCTCCTCCAACCCGGCTACTCCGACGCCGAATTCTGGGCCGCCTATGAAAAAATGACCGACGCCCTCCGCCCATGGACCATCGACTTCCACGTCGCCCAGAACGACGGCAGCGTCCACGGCACCGGCAATCACGACAAAACCGGTCGCCACTGCCCCGCCGACGATCCTAACGGGAAACTCGACATCGCCCGGTGCGCCTCCTACTGGCTCAAAGACGCCGCCAGCCGCGGCATCCAGCACATCTGCTGGGACGGTTGCATGTTCCCTAACGCCGTGCTCGAAGCCCCGGCCACATGGAACACCATCCTCTCCGCCATGGTCTCCGTCCGCGCCACCGCCGGCTGGTAAACCCGCCCAACACCGCCAAAACCTCTCCATCCGCCGCGGACCCACCCGGTCCGCGGCGGATTTTTGTCGCCCCCCAACCCACTCAGTCGGAACTTGTCCCCGGGCCCCACTGTGCTAAATTCCCACGATCCCCTCTTCCCGAGCCCTCCTGCATATTTCCCTAATCTCCACAAGTCCTGCTGCGTTCGCTAATCAGCAACCATCCACAATCGCCCGGCCATGAGCACTCCTCCTCCACCACCACCGCCACCGCCTCACGATCCCAATTACGCCCAGCAGGCTCCGGATCAGTACGTCGACGCCCCGATCTATCAGGACGAAGAACCGAAACGCCTCGGCTACTGGCACAAAATCGGCGGCGGCTCGCTCACCATCAGCATCATCGTCCACGCCGCCTTCCTCATCCTCGCCCTCCTCATCATCTGGAGAACTTCCAACGTCGTCGAGGAACCACCTGACTTCCTCCCAGGCGGCGGCGGCGGCGGCGGCGGCGGCGAAAAACACGCCGCGCAGAAAAAAATGCGCTCCATCAGCCAGGCCCAGCCAAAAATGAAGCTGGCCTCCGCCAAATCCTCCGGCGTCACCCTCCCCGACGTCCAGTCCTCCATGACCGACTTCTCCGGCCTCACCCAGATGACCGTCGGCGGCGGCGGCATCGGTTCCGGTCAGGGCATCGGCTCCGGCTCCGGCTCCGGCTCAGGCGTCGGTTCCGGCGTCGGCTCCGGATGGGGCCCAGGCTCAGGCGCAGGCTTCATCTCCCTCCCCAAAATCATGCAGAGCCGCTGCTCCCCAGCAGAACGCTCCCAGAAAATGCGCGAAAACGGCGGCAACGAAGAATGCGAAACCGCCGTCAAAAAAGGCCTCAAATGGCTCAAGGAAAAACAAAATCCAGACGGCTCATGGGGCAACAATGACCGCGCCGGCATGACCGGTCTCGCCCTCCTCGCCTACCTCGGCCACTGCGAAACCCCGGAATCCCCCACCTACGGCGAAACCGTCCTCAAGGGCATCACCTTCCTCATCGAACTCGGCCAGAAGAACAACAACCAGTTCAACGGCATCTTCTCTCAGGTCCCGTCCTCCATCCGCAGTACCTACGAACACGGCATCGCCACCTACGCCCTCGGCGAGGTCTACTCCTTCGCCAAACTCGGGAAACGCGAACTCCCAGGCCTCCGCCAGTCCTTCGAACGCGGCGTCCAGATCATCATCGAAAAACAAAACCCCGCCGGTTCATGGGGCTACAAAGACGGCATCGGCTACGACCCCTACGGCGGCAATGACCTCTCCGTCACCGGCTGGCAGTTCCAGGCCCTCAAAGCCGCCAAACACACCAACCTCAAAATCCCCGGCCTCGTCGGTGCCAACAAAAAAGTCGAGAAATACCTCGAAGGCATGCAGACCGCCGACGGCGGCTTCGGCAACCCCAACCGCGCCAGCCACTACAATCAGTGGAACCTCAGCGGCGCCGCCCTCCTCGGCCTCCAGACGCTCGGCAACGGCAACGCCGGCAAAATCAGCAAGGGCATCCGCTTCCTCGTCGATACCATCGAAAAGGAACCCCTCAGCTGGAACTCCGACTGCTACCTCTACACATGGTACTATAACACTCAGGCCCTCTTCCAGAAGGGCGGCGAACCATGGAAGAAATGGAACGACCAGTTCCGCCCGGAAATCCTCGCCAACCAGCTCGAAGACGGCAGCTACAAGGTCGAAGGCGGTGGCGAAGTCGCCGCTTCCACCACCACCGCAGCCGGCGGCAGCGCCGACATCTACCGCACCTGCCTCTGCACTCTCATGCTCGAGGTCTACTACCGCTACCTCAAGGTCGGCGACCGCGACTCCGGCATGAGCAACAGCAGCCTGATGCCTCTCAAGTAACCCACCGCGCCATTCCTCGGCGCTACCTCACTCTCGACGGCCGTTTTCCTCCCCGGAAAACGGCCGTCCTTTTTTTGCCCGCAACCCGCTCCCCTCGCCCGCTCCCACGAAACCCAGCCCGCGCCCCACCGCGCCTCACCACGGTCTCGTCTCCGCCCCGCTCCTCCGCACCGCCCGCGCCCAGCAGCCCCACCCTCTGCGCCACGCCGCACAAACACTCCCACTCGCCCCACACCCACACACGAAAAAGCGGGCATCAAGAACCGGCCACGCCGTCCTCGATGCCCGCAAATCTCAATCGCTGCCCTCAGCCGTTCGCTTCACCAGCCGCCGCATCCTTCCCCTCAACCGCCTCAGCCACAACCTCCGTCACCTCAGCAACCGGAACCGGTGCCTCAGCAATCTCAACCACCGGCTCGGCAACCTCCGCAACCGCCTCAGCAGCCTCAGCGACCACAACCTCAGGCTCCGCTCCCGTCACGTCCGCCGCAGCAACCGTTTCCACGCCCTCCTCAGCAGCCACTTCCGCTACGGCATCGGATTCCTCACCCGCCTCAGCAGCCGCTGCCTCACCTCCCGGAACCACATCGCCCACCTCAGCCGCAGGCTCTCCCGCAACCCCACCCTCGACAGGCGCAATCTCCAACTGCCCCGGAATCTTCTTCCTCGGCTTCGGCGGAGCTGGCGGCGCTGGCGGCAACGGCGGACGTCCCAGCACAAACAACTCACCAGCCTGGAACTCCGTCACATAACCTTCTCCCACCAGCCACCGCAGATCCTGCAAGATCGCAATCTCCTCCGCACTCAGCACCACCGGCGCTGCCGCAGCGGCCTCCGCTCCAGCCTCACCCGCCACTTCACCCGCAGGCTGCTCAACCACTTCACCGGAAACCGAAGCAGCCTCCGCAGCCACCTCAACGCCCGCTTCAGCCACCACCGCAGTCGCTTCTTCAGCAACCACAGCTGTCTCGGACTCGCCCACCACCACAGTCGCCTCTTCAGCAACCACGGCCGGCACTTCCTCAGCCACCACCGCCGCAACTTCTTCCACCACCGCTTCCGGCACAATCGCCGCCTCAACCACCGCCTCAGTCGCACTCGTCGCGTCAGCCACTGCCTCAGCCACCGACGCTTCCGCGGCTGGCGCTTCCGCCGCCGCATCCACACTCGGCACCGTCGCGCCCGCTTCCCCAGTCACATCAATGTGCGGCGCCAGCGTCGAAACCAGTCTCGTGTACGTGATCCCAGGATTCGCACGCACCATCTCCACAATCGATCGCACCCGGTCACCCAGCACCACATCATCCCCAAGGAAATGCGGCCGGTTGCGCGACACAAACGTCGTCTTCCGGTCCTTCTTGAAGAACCGCAGCCCCGCACGCTCAAGATCACGGCAGAGATCCTGCACCAGCTCCATCGGGAACCGCTGCTGACGCTCCACCTCGCTCCGCAGCAGCGAAAGCAACGGCGGTGCCAGCATCCGCCCAGGAATGTTCCCAGGCACCGTGATGTCATGCACCACCCGAATCACATCCCCCGCATGATGCTTCCGGAAATGCGCCTCCATCTCCGCCCAATTCTTCAACGGCGCCACCGCCGGCACCTCAGCCGCAGGCGCAACCTCAGCCGCCACCGGCGCTTCAGCCGCAGCAGCAACATCTCCCTCAGCACCTTCCACCGCAGCCACGGCAACCTCAGCACCTTCAACCACAGCTTCCACCACAGGCGCTGCCGCAACCTCCGCCACCACTTCCGCCGCAACCTCACCCTCACCGTCCGCACGAGGCATCAACGGCACATACTGCACCGACATCGTCTGCGATTCCTGCCAACGCGCCAGCGTCGCTTCATCCTTCTCAATCACCACCCGCGACTTGTACCAGTCCAGCGCCATGTTGCTGAACCGCTCACGGTGCAATCGCGCCACGTTCCGCTGAAAATCATGGTGATTGGGCGGCCCCAGCGGAATGCCGGAAAATCCGCACACCGCAATCGCCGTGAATTTCCCCTTCGGCGCATCCAGCGTCACATTCTCCGCACGATAGAACTTCTCAATCGCCGGCGACCGCAGCACATGCCGGATCGCTTCCTCATGGCTCAACCAGAATGACCCATCCACCCGGCACTCATAGACCTCCGGAGGCGCAGGCGGTGCCGGTGGCGCTTCCACCGCCGGATCAGGCTTGCCCTGCGGCGGCCGCACCTTCATCGCCCTCATCCGCACAAAAAACCGCGCCCGGTCCTGCATGAACAATCGCGCCACATCAAACACCGAATACGCACGACCCGACGCCTTGATCTGCCGCGCCACCGCCTCAACCGACCGCGGATCCGCAATCAGTCGCGACTCCCAACCACGCAGCGGCGCAGGCCCTTCCCGGCCATCCCCACGATACGGCGGACGCGGCCCACGCCGGTCCTGACCCTGATGCGGCGGCCTCGGACCCCCACGAAATTCCCGTCCCTCTCCCTGCGGACGATCCCCCCGCGGCGGACCATCCTGTCTCGGACCATCCGGCCTCGGACCACCAGGCCCGCCCGGCCGCGGCCCGCGATTGTCAAAATTCCTCTGCCCGCCCGGCCCACCTGGCCTCGGACC
>JAIXVE010000165.1 GCA_027483175.1 Verrucomicrobiaceae bacterium
GAAGAGGGCGAGGGATTCGCCGTCGGCGCTGAGGCTGAAATTGGTGTGGAGATTGCGGGTGGGGTCGGTGCGGTCCTTGCCGGAGGCGAAGATGCGGAGGTAGCCGTTGCCTGTGATGATGGTGCTGGCGGGGATGACCCAGTCGCTGCCGCTGTCGCGGAGACGCCAGCCGCCGGCGCTGACGGAGAACGCGTTAGGGTTGCGGAGTTCGAGCCAGTCTGGAGTGTCGCCGTTTTCGTCGGCGAGGAAGCCGTCGTTGGCGGCCATGACCTCATTGAGGACGAGAGGGAGCTGGGGTTCGTTGACGCCGACGGAAGTGGTGGCGGAGGCGGAGCCGAAGGTGTCGGTGACGGTGAGCGTGTAGGTGGTGGTGGCGGATGGGGAGACGGCGATGGAACCGGTGCCGTTGGTGGTTAGGCTGGAGACATTGCCGGGGGCCGGGGAGATGGACCATGTGGCACCGGGCTGGGCGGAGCCTTGCCATGAGAGCGTGGCCTGCTGTGCGGGGAGTGTGAGATTGCCGGGGACGGCGGAGAAGGTGGTGATTTTCGGGGCGGGAGCGACGAGAACGGCGACCTCCTGAGCGGAGAGGGCGTGGTCGTAGAAGCGGACATCGTCGATGGCCCCTTTGAAGTTGTAATTGATGGCGTGGCGGCTGCTGCCGATGGCGGCTTCCTGGCCGGGATTGGCGGTGGAGTTGATGGCGAGGGGAGCGCCGGAGCCGTTGAAGGCTGGGGTTTGAGGGAAACCGTCGAGGTAGAGGGTGACATCGCCGAGGGTGGGTCCGGACTGGACGACGGCGATGTGGTGCCATTGGTTGTCGTTGAGGTCGGTGTTGCCGAAGATGCCGCCGCCGGAGACCTCGAGGCGAAGCTTATTGAGGTCGGTGCCGGCGGTGCTGCCGATGCGGACCGTCCAGCGATTGCTGGTGGTGTTGGCGCCGTAGGAGAAGATGGCGTCGAGTTCGGTGTCGGACTGGGCTGGGTAGCGGATCCATGCGGCGAGGGAGCGAGGGGCGCTGCCGGTGACGGGTGCGAATGGGGTGTTGGCGGCGTCGTCGAGGCCGTCGAAGTTGAGGGCCCACGGGCTGGAGTTGCGGCCTTGGGTCCATTCGGTGCCGGGGGTGAAGTTGGCGAGGGAGGCTGGGAACGCGGGGTTGGCGAGATTGGCGGCGGAGGTGCCGGTGCCTTCGTCGAGCGGCCAGTGGCCTGTGAGGGCGGCGGAGGCGAGAGAGGCTGAGCAGAGGAGAGCGGCGGGGATGAGGGCGGCGGCGTTCACGAAGCGGAGAGGGGGTGGGGATCTGGTGTTAAGGCAATTTGGGTGCAGGGTGCAAGCCGGGGATCCTGCGGGTGGTGTGGGAAGTGCTGGAATGAGCGAGTGAGTGCGCGGGGTGCAGGGAGGGACGACTCGCGCTTGCTGAATGGCGAGGACGTGTGGATGCGTGGGGACATGAGACTCAACGTACAGATTGCATTTGTGATGGCTGTGGCGACCACGCTTCCGGTGGATTCGCAGACGCCGGTTGTTCCTGCGGCGGTGCCGGTGGCGCCTGCGGTGGCTGCGGCTGGGATTCCTGTGGAGACGGTGGGGGCGATGCCTGTGCAGACGGTGTTGCCGGGGCGGTTGATGTCGGGTCCGGGTTGGCGGGTGCGGGATCAGGCTCCGACGGATGGTTATGCGGGGTGGTACACGCTGGAGTGCGAGTACGGGACGTTTGGGTGCATGGGGATTGAGATGCTGGAGGAGCGGGTGAGGGAGTTGTATGCGATCCGGGAGTTGGACCGGGTGAGCAAGACGGGGGTGTTTCTGAAGGCGGCTGGTGAGGCGGCGGCGAAGCCTTTTGAGGCGGCGGCGCACATTGTGAAGGATCCGGTGAACAGCATCAAAAAGGCTCCGGCGGGGATTGCGGGATTGTTCAAGCGGGTGGGCAAGGGGGCGCAGGAGCTGGGGCGGACGGCGCAGAAGCAGGCGCAGGAGAGGGAGGACCGGTATCAGCAGACGGGGAGTTATTCGGCATCGCCGGAGGAGAAGGCGGCGCGGCCGGTGCAGGATCCGATGGCGGCGAGCCGGAGCCGGCAGCAATGGGCGGCGAAGCTAGGGGTGGATCCGTACACGACGAATCCGGTGCTGGCTGGGAAGCTGAATGAGTTTGCGGTGTTGTCGTTCACGGGGTCGACCCTGACGAGTTTCGGGATTTCGGCGGTGGCGATGCCGCTGACGGTGACGCAGAAGGTGGATGAGTATGTGCTGACGATGCCGCCGGCGAAGGTGAAGGAGATCAATGCCGGCAAGTTGCAGCGGCTAGGCGTGAGTTCGGCTTCGGCGACGGCGTTTCTGGACAACGGATTTTTCACGCCGACGCTGGAGACGAGGTTTGTGAAGGCGGTGGGCGGACTGGGTGGGGTGGCGGGATTGGATCGGGTGGTGGCGCTGGCGAGCGGGGCGGCGTCGGAGGTGCAGGCGCGGTTTTTCTGCCGGACGGTGGAGATGCTGTCGAGTTATCATCGGGCGAAGGGGACGCTGGCATCGCTGACGGTGCATGCGCCGTTGCCGGTGGCGACGACGAAGGATGGATCGCTGGTGGTGGCGGCTGCGGTGGATTATCTGCCGTGGACGGCGCGGACGGCGAAGTTTGCGGGGACGGCTCCGGTGGCACCGAACCGGGTGCTGCTATCGACGGGGCCGCTGACGACGGCGGCGGATCGCGCATTCAAGCAGTCGGGCTGGACGGTGATTTACGCCGGGAAGCTCTGATGCTGAACGGTGATGACTGATGCACCCCGATTACTAGTTAGCGTGAGGCGAGGAGCGGCGGCCGCCGGGCTGGTGGCGCTGCTGGTTTCCTGTCAGGCCCCGCATCGCGGGCCGGTGGCGAGCCATCGGCTGCTCGGGGCGCTGACGGAGGCGGCGGCGGCGTGGGATCAACTGGCGGCCGGGAAGGGCGGGCCGGAGGTGGAGGCGGCGTACGAGCGTGCGGTGGAGACGGTGCTGGTAGTGCAGCAGCGGGCGTCTTCGCCGCGGAGCTGGACGGGGGCGTCGGTGCCGGTGGGGAGCGGGGCTGAAGGGTTTGAGTGGCGGGCGGTGGCGGCTGCGGACGTGGTGACGGTGGGGGAGGTTTCGGCGAATCTGGCGGATGAGATCCGGCTGGCTTCGAAGGTGAAGCTGGTGGCTGGTGAGACGCTGGCGGCCGGGGACGGGTTGGGGGTTCCGGCGGTGGTGCGGCGGGCGCGGGATGCGGAGTTGGTGAAGAAGTATCCGTTTCTGCCGCCGAACGGGGCGAATCTACCGGTGACGGCGATGATTGAGTTCGGGCGAGCGGTGGAGGGCGAGCCGCGGGTGGCGACGCTGCGATTGTACCGGCCGCAGGCGGAGCGGATGACGCCGGTGGTGAAGGTGGGGGGGAAGGATCGGGCGATGGCGTGGAATTACACGGCGGCGGTGCAGCTAGCGATGAACGACGGGACGCTGGATAAGTTTGGGCTGCGGGGGATGCTGAAGCCGGAGACGACGCTGGATGCGTGTCAGATTTACCGGTTAGACAATTACGACCCGCAGCGGATTCCGGTGGTGTTCGTGCACGGGCTGGTGTCGGATCCTCACATCTGGTGCAATGCGATCAATGCGATCTATGCGGACCCTGAGTTGAGGCGGGCGTATCAGCCGTGGTATTTCATGTATCCGACGGGATTGAACATTGCGACGACGTCGCGGTATTTCCGGGAGTGGCTGGATAAGTCGAGGGAGAAGCTGGATCCGGATCACAATGATCCGGGGATGAACGAGATGGTGCTTGTGGGGCACAGCATGGGTGGGTTGCTGAGCCGGATGCAGGTGAGTGATCCCGGGGACCGGTTGTGGGATGCGTTTTTCAAAGTGCCGCCGGAGAAGCTGCGGATGAGCGAGAGCGACCGGAAGCAGTTTGTGAGTTCGCTGAGGTTCGAGCGGCGGCCGTGGGTGAAGCGGGCGATTTTCGTGGCGACGCCGCACCGAGGGAGCCGGTTGGCGAATGTGGGGATTGTGCGGTGGGCGACGAAGCTGGTGAAGCTGCCGGGTCAGTCGCTGAGCCTGCTGTCGAATGTGGTGCAGATGAACACGGATTCGATTGCGGCGGAGATGAAGGACATGGCGAATTTCATCAGTGTGGGGAATCTGTCGCCGTCGCATCCGTTTTACAAAGGTCTAGAGAGTGTGCCGGTGGGTGTGCCGCACCATTCGGTGATCGGGGACCGGGGGAAGGGCGGCGGGGTGAACAGCACGGACGGGGTGGTGCCTTACTGGAGCAGCCATCTGGCAAGTGCGGCGAGCGAGACGTTTGTGCCGTATGGGCACGGTTGTGTGGAGAAGCCGGAGACGGTGGAGGAGATTGTGAGGTTGCTGAAGCTGCATTTGAAGACGGCGAAGAGGGGAAGTGAGGCGGGGAAGTGAGAATGGCGTGTTGGGAGAGTTGGGGGCTTTTGGAGAATGGCTGGAGCTAATTTTTGCTTGGAGATCTCTGGAAACGAGATCAGAGGTTACCGGAATGGGTTTCATTCCAAGCAACGCGACGTGGTTTTTGGCTGATCTGGTTGTGACGAGGTCGATTGAGGATGACCCGCGGACCGTCGTTCACATTAACACGGTGCTTGTTCGGGCGGATTCTGCCGAGGAGGCGTACCTGCGAGCGACGGAGATTGGCCGCGAGGGAGAGCACACGTACGAGAATACTGACGGGAAGCTGGTCACGGTTGCCTTTCGCGGACTCCGAGAATTGGCCGTCATCCACGACGAGCTAGAACACGGTGCGGAGTTAATGTGCCGGGAGCGGGTTGCGCTGACCGAAGAGGAAATCCGGCAGATGGAGACCCCTAAGGAATGGCTTTCGGTCTTCGCGCCGAGAAAGGGATCGAGCGGACCGAATTACATGCCGGGTTCCGTGATGGATATGTTGAAGCGGAGCGGCATGAGCGAGTCGGAGATTGCAGGTGAAGAATCCTGACAATCAAGGCTGCAGGCGCGTTGGGGCATGTGAGTTCGAAGAGGGTCTCGCGCGAAGGCTGGTGGGGAGTGGAGAGGGGGGAAGTGAGAAGTGAGAATGGCGTGTTGGGAGAGTTGGGGGCGGGAAGGGGGATGACGCGAAGGCGCGAAGGGCTGCTCGACAAGATGCCCGGGAGGGTATATGGTACCTTAGACCATGAACCAGTCCGTTCCTGTGATTGTTGGACGCGCGCATCCTTCCGAAGAGCCCGGTAAAGGGATTCTGAACACCCCGATTTGCGAGGTGGATGCGGGGCTGGTGGTGTGGATAACATAAGGTGAGAAGAGTGAGAATCCCGATATGAGCATTGAATTCACATGTCCCAGTTGCAGCACTGTCATATCAGCCGAGGAGGAGGAAGCGGGGCTTATCGTGGAGTGTCTCGCCTGCAACAGCCGAATTCGCGTGCCGGCTGACGATCAACTGCAGGAAGCGAGTGTCGTGGATGCCGGCCGGGCGCGGCCTGACAAGATTCCGGTTTCGACCACGAGCGCGTACGGACCGTTCGAGATTGTGGCGCCGATCAGTTATGTGATCGGCAGCCGGGGTGCAATGAAGGAGGAGTTTGAACTGCTGAAGAGCCGGCAAAGTCATGTTCTGTCCGAGGCGAAGCGCCTAGGGCAGCTATCGAGAGAGGCAGGTCTTGGACAGACCATTGGTTCATTCGGCGTCTCTGGAGAGGGCGATCTTGGATTGGGTGTGCGACATTCGGGAGCCAGTTTTTTATCGACCGATCTGGAGATCGCTTTCATGATTGCGGTTAGCCAACTTCAGTTTCGAGCCAGTTATCTCGGGGCAAATGCGGTCTTCGGATTTCGCTGGGACGTTGACGTTGATTCTAATGCCAGTGTGGTTAACTTTTTGGGGACAGCATATGGAACGGCCGTGATCATTCCAAAAAGCGCGCAATCCTCATTTCTAAATAGCGAGGATTCAGTCCGGTGATCGACACGCGCTTCAGCCGGTTGTGGTGTGCGATCCTGTCGCCAGGAGGCCCTGTTTAATTCAAATGAGTGACGAGTATCCAGAGAGCGATTTTCCGTGGAATTTCTATTTCAATGGGGAGCTGATGCCGAAGTGGGGGGCGTGCTGGGCGATGGGGCGGGTTGGGGAGTATCTCCGGATGGAACGGGATGCGGGTGAGGAGTTCGGGCATCGGGCGGTTTACGGGATCTCCTGTCAGATTGACCACGTTGGCATAGTCGAGAGTGCGGATCCTGATGTTTTCATTGTTGTTATTCAGGAGGTGCTGCACATTCTTCTGAAGAATCGTGAGGAGATTCTAGCGGGCATCAGTGACGAGCCTCCCGAATTGCATGGCAATCTGGTGGCGGCGGCCTTTCGGATGAGGGAGCTGGTGATGGAGCAGCGTTGTGCGTTCTGGTCGACGGGCTATGAGAAGGACAGGGCGCGTTTGCTGGATGTGATGCGGCGTTGTCGGCTTCCGTTGGATTCGCCGGAGTTCATGGTGCCGCCTCACGTTAAGTGGCGGCGTTTTGAGCTGAAGTGTGCGCGGGAGCGGCAGGCGCGGGAGTTGCACCAGTTGGCGCAATCCGGGCGATTTGATAAGGAGACGAGGAGGAAGCTGCATGAGATCCGGGGGGAGTAGTGGGAGTGCTTGTTGGTTAAAAGGGGAGGCGGTGGGAAGTGAGATTGGCTCGTTGGGAGAGGGGCTTGTGGGGACGGCGGGTAGGCGTGCTCCGCACGCAGGGAGAGCTGTGATGGCTCACAGCAGTACAGAGCCTGCGGCTGGCTGGTACGGAGAGGGGCGCGTTGGGAGAGCGGGTAGGCGCACTCCGTGCGCCAGAGAGAGCTGTGATGCTCCCAGCAGTCCAGAGCCTGCGGCTGGCTGAGGGGATTTGAGATTTGAGATGGGCTTGGTCGGAGGGGGGCGCGATGGTTTTGTCGGAGAGTGGGGGAATGGCGGTGCGAAGGTCTCCTAGACAAAGGGCCCTGATGGGTGCATTCTGGGGCTCACCATGAATCAGCGAGCTTTGATCAGCGTTCGGCGGATGAGTTGCTCAGAGAAGGCCGGGCGGGCGGTTTGGCTGACGTAAGTTCTGGTGTTATGCGTCGGCTGTTCAGTCCATTGAAGTGTTCGCTGATTTGCGCTGGGGCGTCCTGTGGGTCTGCTTTGCTGGTTTCGAAGTGGGCAAATGATGCGATGCGGCGGGCCCATGAGACTAATCCTCATCGTGATGTTCATGCGATTCGACGGATTGCCGAGTTGGTGATGGGTGGTGCGGCGATACTGCACTTCATGGCGCTGGCATTCATGGTGAGACACATCGTTCAACTCCCGCGGCGCAAACGAACGGTGCCATGCATCGTGGTGGCCTTGCCGGCCGCCTATTTGACGTTCCTGGCGATTCTGGTTGGGATTCCAGGCCAGGCGGTTGCCGGAGGCTACATCACCGACAGGCTGGTGTTTGCGGTTTTCTGCGGCGGCTGTGTCGGATTGCTCTTCGTGCTTTGGTCTTTAGTGTCGCTGGGGCCGACGTATTCCGAGTACAAGAAGGCGAGGGCTGAAAGGCGCTAAGGTGCGGTGGTTAGGGATGCGAGGGTATGCGGCGTTCCTACAGAACGCTGGGGTCGGGGCGGTGTCATACCCAGAGCGTTGCTCTGGGCTGGTATACGGTGTCCCGTTGGGACACGGGTCGGAGGTGAATGGCGCAAAGATGAGACAGGTCTTCGGGGGAGATGGCGGTCAGCCCTCGTTCAAATCCAGCGATCACCCGCCTTATCCTAGCGCTATTCCGGCGAGGGCTTCTGGCGGGAGGGGTGAGGTGGAGGGGTTAGGGGGTGGCGATGCGCCAGTAGCGGGGGGTGGGGGATGTGGGGAGGGGGATGGATTCGGTGCGGGAGTCGGGGGTGGCGGGGAAGCGTCGGGTGACGGACCATGACTGGAGGTCGGACGATTCCTGGAGTTGGTAGGTACGACCGGCGAGGGCGCGGAAGGAGAAGCTGTTGCCGGTGGGGGCGGGTTGGAGGGTGAAGGAATCGAGCGGGTCTGAGGGGTCGGTTCCTGAGAGGAATTCGGAGAGATTGGAGGCACCGTCGCCGTCGCGGTCGTCTGGGCCGTCTGGTGAGGTGGTGGAGAAGCCGTTGAGGGATTCCCAGTAATCGGGGAGCCCGTCGGCGTCGGAGTCGGTGGTGTCGAGATCGCGGCCGGGGGATGGGGTGGCGGCGGTCCATGTGAGGGGATCGCTGCCGGGAGCTGTCGGGATGGGTCGTTGGAGCGAGAGACCGCGGCCATCGGCTTCGGGTCGCCATGGCGGGGAGTCGCTGTATGAGACCGACCAGACGGGGCTCCCGGCGAGCGAAAGCGTGAGGGACTCGCCGCTGTTGGCGAGTTTGTCAGTGAAGTCGCCGTTAGGGGTGATGGTGGGGAATCGTTGGGAGAAGGCGATGGGGTTGCGAGCGATGAGGAAGAAAGCGCCTGGTGGGATGATGGTGGCTGGTGGGAAGGCGAAGGTGATGCCGGAGGAGAAGGAGAGACCGGTGGCGTCGATGGGGGAGGTGCCGGTGTTTTTGAGTTCGAGGAATTCGAATTCGGCGCTGTCGAGGAAGGGGTCGAGTTGGTCTTCCGGGTGGTAGTGGATTTCGGTGAGGCGGAGGGCGGAGACGTCCTGAGGGGGGAAGAACGAGGCGGAGACTGGGCCGCTCCATGCGGTGCCGTTGCGGGAGCGGGCGATGATGGTGGTGGGTGAGGAGATGGCGATCGGGCCGGAGGGGGAGGAGGCGGTTGGTGAGGGAGAGCCGCCGCGGAGACGCGGGTCGGAGCCGTCGGTGGTGAAGAAGATGGTTCCTGTGGGAGCGGAGAGCGAGAGGGAGAAGCCAGCGGGGACGGGGCCGCCGGGATGGCTGAAGGCGGGCGGGGCGACGAACTGGGCGTCCATGGCGGCGGCGCGGGCGAGCATCCATGATTTCATGGTGGCGAGGTTGGCGGACCATGTGGAGGCGGTGAGCCCGCTGCGGGCGGCGACGACGGGAGTGATGGCGGCGGCCTGGGAGTCGACGACATCGGCGAGGGCGGCGTCGGTCCACGCGGTCAAGCGGAGCCGTTGCCATTCGTCGGTGTAGGCCTGCATGAATTCGGGGTCGGTGACGAGACGCCGGTAGAAGAGCCGGTCGTGGGCCCATGTGAGGGCGGCGTTGCCGGTGGAGCCGCTGGTGGTATTGCGGTCGAAGGCGCGGTCGAAGTCCCAGACGGAGGCCCAGCGGAGCGGGGCGCCGGATTTTTCGCGGGAGAGGAAACTGCTGAGGACGACGGCGTCCTGGTTTTTGGTGAACGTGTGGATGATGAGGTGGCGGGCCCAGTTAGGGACATCGATGAGCGGGGCGTAGCCGGTGACGGGGTCGGTGAAGGAAGGGCTGTAGAGGGCGGCGTCGAAGCGGCGGAGATCGTCCTGAATGACGGAGCGCTGGGTGGTGGAGAGATCGGCGGGGGCGGGCGAGATGAAATTGAAGAACGAGTGGTAGAAGTTAGGCTGGTCGTCGTTGGCGGGAGTGATGCCCGAGCCGGAGCCCGTGCCGCCGGGGGATTGGATGGCCTGGAAGCCCCTGGGGTTGTCGTCGGGCGTCTGGAGGAGACGGTCGGGACCGGCGGTGTGGAAGTGGCGGGGGATGGGGACGGAGGCGGTGATGGCGTCCATTCGGTCGACGCTGAGGAGCCAGCCGCCGGAGGTGCCGGAGGCGTTGAGGTAGTTGAAGTCGATGCGGTCTTTGCCGCGGGACGGTTTTTCGGTGAGGATGGCGAGCCCGCGGTGGTCGGCCATGGTGAGGTCGCCGCCGGAGTCGAGGAAGAGTTCGACGAAGCGGAAGCGCGGGGCTGGGAAGCCGCTGAGGCGGGCGAGTTCGTAGGTGACCGAGTTGTGGATGAGCGTGTTGTCGAACTGGGCGGGGTCTGGGCCGTAGAGGACCCAGTCGGCGTCGGCGGGGAGATCGGCGAGGGGGAGATCGCGTTCGGAGTTGTCGCGTTCGCCCCATGTTTCGAGCGAGTAGCTTTTTTCTGCGAAGGTGAAGGAACTGGAGCCGCGGACCTTGAGACCGGCGCGGGAGCGGGCGGTGGCTGGCGAGGCCATGGTGGTGGCGGCGAGCGGGTCGTCGAGGATGGCGAGCGAGTGTGGCTGGAGAGGGACGGCGGTGACGGAGGAACCGTCGCCGTTAGGGCCGCGGGCGCTGACGCCGGGGACGGCACCTGCGCCGTGATTGCTGAGGATGACGACCGGGAGCGGGGAGGAGAAGGATTGCGTGTCCGGGGCGAGTTTGAGGGCGGAGCGGGAGGCGGTGGCACCGAAGCGTTCGGAGGGGAAGAGATAGGCGACCCGGAGGTTGGTGCTGGTGGAAATTGATAGGGGCGAGGTGAAAGGAGGCGAAGCGAAGTCCGGGAGCGAGCCATCGAGCGAATAGCGGGCGGTGGCTCCGGGGATGGCGGCTGGGGGAGGGATGGAGAGCGAGGAGGAGAAGACGGCGGGGAAGACGAGGGAGATGCCGTCTTTGACGGAGGACTGGGCGTCGGTGTTGAGAGCGCCGGGGGAAGGGATGGCGAAGTAGCGGAAGCCGGAGGCAGAGCCGGTGGCGAGCCCGCCGCTTTGGTTGGCGAACTGTTCCGGATAGGTGAAGGCGGAGACCGGTTGGCCGTCGGGATTGACGAGGGCGAGGTAGCTATTGGCGGCGTTGCTGAGAGCGAAGGACGCGTGGTAGGGGCCGCTGGCGGGCGTGCGGTTTTTGCCGGAGGCCCAGATGTGGATGAAGCCGCCGGGGGCGATGGTGGCGTCCGGGAGCGGCCATTTGCGCGGGAGAGCGGGGTTGTCGGTGAGCGACCAACCGGAGGTGGAGAGCGGGTTGGGGGAAGGGTTGTGGAGTTCGATCCAATCGCTCTGCTGACCGTCTTCGTCGCGGAGACCGCTGTCGTTTTCGGCGAGGAATTCGGTGATCCGGAGAGAGGCGGCGGGGTCGAGGATTTCGAGGGCGGCGGAGTTGGTGCTGGTGGTGCCGGAGACGTTGGTGGCCTGGCACCAGTAGTCGCCGGTGTTCGCGGCGGAGACCGCGGGAAGTGTGAGGGAGGGGGCGTTGGAGTCCGGGAGGGCGATGGTGTTATGGAACCATTGCCATGAGGAGACCTGGCCGGAGAAGGCGGCGGTTAGGGTGACTTCGGAGCCGATGGGGGTGCTGCGGGAGATTGGGTGGGTGGTGACGAGCGGGCGCGGGGGAGGCGGCGGGTCACTGATGAGGAACGAGACAGAGTTCCAGTAGCCGTCGCCGCGATTGCCGGAGGAACCGGTGCCCCATTGGACGCCATTGAAGGCTCCGGTGGTGCCGGAGTAGCCTGAGGCTTTGAGGACACCGTCGACGAAGTAGTCGGCGGTGGCGGAGATGGGGTCGTAGACGAGCTGGTGTTCGTGGTAGAGGGAGGGATCGACGCCGGTTAGGGTGATGGAGGGACCGCCGGTGAGCGTGACGACGAGGTCGCCGAAGGCGTTGATGTCGAAGAAGAGGATCCAGCGTTTGGCGGCGTTATTGCCGTAGAGGAGGACGACGGAGGTGCCGCTGGCGTTTCCAGCGACGGGGTCGAGCATGCGCATTCTGGTGGCCATGCGCCAGCCGTTGGCGGCGGCGGCGGCGTGCTGGGCGGCGGAGAACGAGCGGTTCCATGTGAGGAACTGGGAAGCGGCGGCGCTGTTGTCGAGCATGCGCCATGCGTTGAGACCGGAGGAACCGTCGGAGGGGACGGCGGCGCTGAGGAAGTTCGCGACGTCGGAGGTGGGCGTTCCGGGTGTCCAGCCGGAGGCGGCGGGAGAGGGGACGGCGTTGCCGGCGACCCCGGCCTGATAATCGGCGGCGAGATCAGCGGCGTGGGCGGAGACGGCGGCGAGGAGGAGGGCGGCGAGCGGACGTTTCATGGAGACGGCGGGCCGGGTGCGGCCGCGGCGGTCAGCGGCGGCGGCGGAGGGCCATGCCGAGAGCGGCGAGGGATAGGGTGAGGGTGGAGGTTGGCTCCGGGATGGTTTCGGTGGAGGCGACGAAGTAGACCCCCCAGTCGGCGGCGGCACCGGCGGTGGTGCGGACCTGGGTGGTTTCAGCCAGGTAGCCTGAGCCTGCGGCACCGGCACCGGCTTCGACGATGACGCGGAACTGGGCGACATCGACGGAGGAGTCGGAAGTTTCCGAGAAGACGAACCAGTAGGTGGTGTCCTTGTCCAGCGTGATGGCTGGGAACGAGAACGTGAAGCCTTCGAAGGGAGCGGCGACGGCGGCGGAGGTGCCTGCGCCGTTGATGGCGTCGACGTCGGCCCATGAGATGCCGTTGGAGGAGACGCCGAGGAGATTGCCGACGTCTGCGGGGTTGGTGCCGCCGGTGAAGGCGTCATAGACCTTGAGGAAGACGGGAGTGGTGGAGGAAGTGATCAGGCCGGCGGTGGCACCGAACTGGGGCGTGGTGGCGTCGTTGAAGCCCGGGCGGTGGAGCGTGATGGCGTTGAGGGCGATCGATTGTGTGAGGGTGCTGGCGGGGCCGCTGCCGCCGGCCTGGGGTTTGAAGGCGAAGCCGCGGATGTTGGCGCGGTCGCCGGAGGCGATGGTGGCGGCGGCGGTGTTGTCGATGAGGACGGTGGCGGCCGGAGCGGAGGAGGCGGCGGCGAGGGTGGCGAGAAGGGAAAGGCGCTTCATGAGTTTGGGTGCAGCATGCGGTCGGGTGGGTCGTGGTGCCACCATTGAGCACTTGTTCTGAGACCGGACAGGTGAGACGTTTACAGGGACGTGCCGTCGATGAATTCGGGGAGGACGAGGTCCGAGGATGGTGGCGGGGATTTGCCGTGGATCCATGAGAGGACGAGACGGGCGAGCCGGGCGGCGAAGGGGTCGGGCGGGACGGCGTAGCGGGCGGGTTGGGGGAGGAGGTGGGATAGGACGGGGTCGTCGTCGCGGGAGATGATGCGGATGTCGTGGGGGATGCGGCGGCCGAGTTGGAGGAGACGACTGATGACGGTGATGGTGTGGGTGCTGTGGCAGACGAGGAGACCGTCGGGTGCGTCGGGGCGATCCATGGCGGCGTTGAGGGCGCGGAGGAGCCCGTCTGGGGAGCCGTCGTGCTGGATGGAGGCGGGGGTGTGGGGGCCGCAGCCGTCGCGGAAGCCGGCTGCGCTTTCGCGATCGCCGGCGAGCATGGTGCGGGGGATGACGATGGCTGGGCGGTGGGTACCGCGGGCGAGGAGACGCGTGGCGGCGTGGCGGCAGGCGGCGAAGTAGTCCCAGTCGACGCCGGGGAGATTGATGGAGGCGTGCATGGAGCCTGCGATGACGGCGGGGAGGCCACGGGCGGCGAACCAGCGCTGGGTTTCCGGGCCGCAGCGGAGGAGGAGCCAGACCGAGCCAGGGAAGAGGGCGACGAGGGCTTCGAGACGCCGGGCGGGTCTGGACATGGAGCTGGCGGTGCTGGTGGTGAACTCGAGGGAGAGCCCTGAGTTGCCGAGGAGAGAGCGGAGGGCGTCGATCCAGAGGAGTGTGCCTGCGGTTAGGTGGAAGTAGCGGTCTTTGGAGAGGATGACGACGCGGGAGAGGGGTGGGTTGGATCGGGCGGGCGGGATGGAGACGATTTCGCGGGGTTTGCCCTGGGAGACGCGGAGGAGCCCTTCGGATTGGAGGACATCGAGGGCGGCGCGGAGAGAGGCGCGGCCGACGTGGAGACGGCGGGCGAGGACGAGTTCGCCGGGGAGGGTGCCTTGGTAGGTGCCGTCGGCGATTTCCGAGCGGAGGATGGCGCAGATCTGGGAGGTGAGGGAGACGCGCTGGGGCAGCGGTGGCATGGGTGGCAGGGTAACGGAGGAAAGCGGTGGAGCGGATGCCGTGGATGCGGAGGATTCAGGATGGCGGGAGCAGGCATGATGGGGGGATGCGAGCGTTACTGATTCTGATGATGGGTTTGGCGGTGTCGGGTGCGGCGGCGGCGGGGCCGAACGTGGTGTTTGTGCTAGCGGACGACATGGGGTGGGGGGATTTGCGGGCGAATTATGCGGAGGGGAAGATTGCGACGCCGAGGTTGGATCGGATGGCTGCGGAGGGGATGCGGTTTACGGATGCGCACAGTGCGTCGGCGGTGTGCACGCCGACGAGGTATGGGGTGATGACGGGACGGTACTGCTGGCGGACGCGGTTGAAGAAGGGAGTGCTGGGCGGGTGGTCGCCGGCGTTGATTGAGTCGGGACGGGAGACGGTGGCGACGTTTTTGCGGGCGCAGGGTTATGAGACCGCGTGCATTGGGAAGTGGCATCTGGGGATGGATTGGGCGGTGGCGGGAGGATTGGGTGATGGGATTGATCCGAAGGGAGATCCGAGGAAGATTGACTTCAAGGAACGGGCGCGGCGGGGGCCGGACGAGCAGGGGTTTGGGCATTGGTTCGGGATCAGTGCGTCATTGGACATGCCGCCGTATGCGTTCATCCGGAACGGGCGGATTGAGGGCGAGCTGAGTGTGGAGAAGCAGTGGATTCGGAAAGGGCCGGCGACTCCGGAGTTTGAGGCGGTGGATGTGCTGCCGGCGTTGGAGCGGGAGGCGGTGGCGTGGCTGGAGAAGCGGGCGGCGGATGCGAAGCCGTTCTTTCTGTATCTGCCGCTAGCGTCGCCGCACACGCCGGTGGTGCCGTCGAAGGCGTGGGAGGGGAAGAGCGGGATCGGGGCGTACGGGGATTTTGCGATGCAGACGGATGCGGTGTGCGGGTCGGTGCTGGATGCGCTGGAGCGGTTGAAGCTGGCGGAGAATACGCTAGTGATTTTCACGAGTGACAACGGGGCGACGCCGGATAATCCCGGGCAGCGGACGGATCGAGCGGGGCATCGGTCGCACGGGCCGTGGCGTGGGACGAAGGCGGACATCTGGGAGGGCGGGCACAGGGTGCCGTTTGTGGCGCGGTGGCCTGGGAAGACCCCGGCGGGGACGGTTTGTGAGGATCCGATCTGTCTGAATGCGCTGTTTGCGACGGTGGCGGAATTGTGCGGCGCGAAGGTGCCGGAGGGGGCGGCTCCTGACAGTTACAGCATTGCGGGGCATCTGCGGGGAGAGAAGCCGAAAGGGGCGAGTCATCCCTATCTGATTCATCATTCGATCAGCGGGATGTTTGCGGTGCGTCAGGGGAGCTGGAAGTATATCGAGGGCGAGGGGAGTGGCGGGTGGAGCAAGGGTGGGAAGGACGGGAAGACGGCGCAGCTTTATGATTTGAGTCGGGATCCTGGGGAGACGGTGAATCGGGTGGAGGAAGAGATGGGGAAGGCGGCGGAGTTGCGGGCGTTGCTGGAGAAGAGCCGGGCGGGGGCGGTCGGTGAGTGATTCATGGGTGGTTCATGTGAGGATAGTACGGTGTGGTGATGAATCGAACCCGTGTTCTGACGATGCTGCTTGGGGGCAGTGTGGCGGTGAATTTTTGGCAGTGGGGCAGGATTGGGGAATTGGCTGATGGGTCGGGGGTGCGGGTGTGGCGTAAGGTGGTGGTGGTGGAAGAGGCGAAGCCGGATGTGAAGGTTGGTGGGGCGAAGGCGGGCGGCGGGGGAGGAGAGAAGGCGGAGGTGGCCGGGAGTGAGGTGCGGGATACTGATGCGGATGCGGCGCTGGCATCGCGGAGCGAGGAGGAATTGTTATTCGGGGTGACGCCAGGGTCGGTGAAGGAGCATCGAGGGGAGGTGAAGGCGACGACGCGGGCGAGGATGGTGGAGTTGGCGAAGGAAGAGCCGTCGGTGGCTCCGAAGTTCCGATTGGAGGCGGTGTTGTTGCTGCCGGGGGATCGGCGGGTGGAGTTGGGGACGTCGGAGATTGAGGCCGGGAGCCACATGAAGTTTGAGAAGCTGAAGGAATTTCCCTATCCGACGAGTATCGGGCTGGCGTCGATGAAGCCGGTGGCTGGGAAGGTGGAGGGGACGAGTTTTCCGGTGACGCCGACGGTGCCTGGGGATTTTGAGTTCGCGAATACGGGGATTGAAGTGGAGGTGGATGTGACGCCTGCGCCGGGTGCGCTGGTGTTGGGTGGGATGCTGAAGCACCGGGCGTTTGAGGGGTTCGGGCGGATGCCTGGGGAAGTGTTTGGGGAGGTGCGGGAGCCGGTGGCGGATGGGAGTTCGATTGTGCTGACGGAGAACAAGGTCCTGCAGCCGCAGTTTGTGGTGGCGGAGGTACCGTTTCTGGCGGCGGCGGTGGCGGGGGTGCCGATTCGGGTGCCGGTGCGGATGGCGTTTGGGCAGACGTTTCTGGAGCTGACGTGTACGCCGGTGGAGTGAGGGGATTGAGGAAAGAGGAAAGCCTGAGGGGATGGGGGACGTTGAGGGAGGATGATCCCGAGACGCGCTTTTCTTGCTGGCAGTGTGATGCTGAGTCCTGTGGTGTTGCGAGCGGCGGCTGGGGGCGGGAAGCTGCATGTGTCGGCGAACACGTATGCGTGGGGCACGTATGCGGGGCGGGAGGCGAAAGGATTTCAGCAGTACAGCGATGAGGCGCTGGCGATGATGGCGGCGTCGGGGCTGGGGGGATTCGAGCCGAGCGTGGGGAGTGCGGGGGAGCTGGAGGGCCTGGGGCCGAAGTTGCAGCGGGCGGGGTTGGAGATGCGGTCGATTTACGTGGGGTCGCAGCTGCATGAGAAGCGCCTGGCGGACGTGAGCATTGGGAGGATTGTGGCGATTGCGAAGGCGGCGGCGGGGCTGGGGACGAAGATTGTGGTGACGAATCCGGTGCCGGTGCCAGGGGAACTGCGGGGCAAGGAGGCGGATGCGCGGATTGAAGCGCAGGGAGAGGGATTGGATCGGTTAGGGGCGGCGCTGCGGGAGACGGGCGTGGTGCTGGCGGTGCACAATCACGATGCGGAGTTGCGGCAGGGCGGGCGGGAGTTTCACCATCTGCTGAGTGTGACGAAGGCGGAGAACGTGAAGTTCTGCCTTGATGCGCACTGGGTTTACCGCGGGTGTGGGGATTCCGAGACCGCGTTGTTTGATGTGGTGGAGCGGTATGGTGAGCGGGTGGTGTCGCTGCATTTGAGGCAGTCGCGCGGCGGGAAGTGGAGTGAGACCTTCACGGGGGAAGGTGACATTGACTATGTGCGCCTGGCGAAGCGGTTGCGGGAGCTGGGGAGGGATCCGCTGCTGGTGCTGGAGCAGTGTGCGGAGGGAGGGACCCCGCACACGATGGACGGGACCGCGGCGCATCGGGCGAGCGAGGCCGAAGTGCAGCGCGTGTTTGCGCGTTGAGCGTGCGGGCGGTGTGGGCCGTCAGTCCTTGGTGCCTTTTTCGGGCGTGCCGAGGGCGGCTGGGGGAGTTGCGGGCCGGTTAGGGTCGAGGATGGCGGTGCCTGTACTGTCGCAGATACGGAGCTGGAATTCCCATTCGACGGTCCATGTTTCCGTCTGCTCGTTCTGGCAGCACTTGACGAGGATGGTGTTAGGGCCCTTGCGGAGTTTGACGGGGAGCCGGTACTGGTCGATTTCCTTGCCGCGGTGGTATTCGTCGCGACCGAAGACGAGGTCGCCATTGAGCCAGATTTTCCATGCGTTTTTGCAGCCGAGACGGATTTCGGCGTCGCGTTCGGAGGTGCTTTCGAAGGTGGTGTAGGCGTAGGCGGTGGCGTCTTTGATCATGCCGGTGGCCTTATTGAAGTCGAGGACACCGAACTGGTCGGAAGAGGCGGCGGGTTTCCATGTGACTGGGTTAGGGTCACCGGCTTTGAGTTCCTTGCCAGGGTAGGAAGCGGAGAGATCGATCTTGGATTCCGGCGGGAAGGGAGTGTTGAAGCCCTTGCGGCTGGAGTTGTCGAAGGGGGCGGCGACCTGCCAGTTCATGAGGAAGCCGAAGTGTTTCGGGAGATCGACGGATTCGCCTTTTTCGCGGAGGGCGTCGGCGGCTTCGCGGATCTGGTCCTCGTCGCGGGCGGCGTTGAGGGCTTTGCGGAGATCGGGGATGCTGCTGGAGGCCTTGGCGGCGGTGATGAGCCGCTGGACGGGTTCGCGGCGGAGTTCGGAGGCGGGGTCCTCAAGGAAAGAAGGGATGAGGGCGTTCCATGCGGCTTCGTCGCTGGCGCGGAGGAGGTCCATGGCGAGGATGCGGCCGGGCGGGCGGTTGGTGGCGTCTCTGGCGAAGGCGGCGAGGGGTTCGGGCGGGAGTTTGCCGCCGGATTTCTGGACGATGGCGGAGACTGTGCCGCGGAGCCAGTTGGCGGCGAGCGGGTTCGCGCGGTTCATGGCGGCGAGGAGGGCTGGGACGGTGTCGGCGGCGCCTGCGGCGGTGATGGCCTTGACGGCGGCGGAGGCTTCGGCGTTGCCTTTGCCATTGGGTTCGACGGCGAGGATGCGGTCGATCTGGGCGGCGTCCGGGAGGGCGGCGGAGACGGCCGCGGCGAGGGCGAGGAAGACGGCGGAGGACGGCAGGAACGGAGGCATGGGCGGGAACATGGAGTCGGGCGGACGGCCCGTCGAGTCCTTTCCCGCGGCGGTCAGAGTTCGAGGAAGTTTTTGAGGAGCTGCTTGCCTTCGGTGGTGAGGATGGATTCCGGGTGGAACTGGACCCCGTGGGTGGGGAATTCGCGGTGACGGAGCCCCATGATTTCCTGTTCGGGGGTGCGCGCGGTGATTTCGAGGCAGGCTGGGAGGGATTCCTCGCGGACGATGAGCGAGTGGTAGCGAGTGGCTTCGAAGGGATTGGAGAGACCTTTGAAGACCCCTTTACCGTCGTGGTGGATCATGGAGGTTTTGCCGTGCATGAGGCGCGGGGCGCGGATGACCTCGCCGCCGAAGACATCGCCCATGCACTGGTGGCCGAGGCAGACACCGAAGATGGGGCGTGAGGGTGCGAAGCGGCGGAGGACATCGTTGCTGATGCCGGCTTCGCGCGGGGTGCAGGGGCCCGGGGAGATGCAGATCCGTTCCGGGTTGAGGCGTTCGATTTCGTCGAGGGAGATTTCGTCGTTGCGTTTCACAAGGAGGGACGCGCCGAGTTCGCCGAAGTACTGGACGAGATTGTAGGTGAACGAGTCGTAGTTGTCGATGACGAGGAGCATGACGGGATCACGCTGGGCGGTTAAGCGCGCGCTGCCAAGGGGCAAAATGGGGTGAGGCGGGGATCAGAAATCGGTTTTGGCCTCTTTGAGGTCGAGTTCCCTGATCCATGTGTTGCGGTAGCGGACGTCATGGCCTTCGCACTGGAGTTTGAGGCCCTGAGGGGAATCGGTGATGCCTTTGCCGCCGTCGTTGCCGCCATCGACCCCGCTGTTAGGGCCGCCCCAGACCTGATTGATGGTGACATTGTGGTGCACCTTTTTGCCGTTGAAGTACATGGTGACGAGCGGCTTTTCGATGAGCTTGCCGTCTTTGAAGCGGGCGGCGCGGAAGACGATGTCGTAGGCGTTCCATTTGCCGGTGCCGAGGTAGGCGTCGTAGGGGGAATCGGTTTCGTTGATGACGGCACCCATGCCGTGTTTGGTTTTGTCGCCGTCGAGGACCTGGATTTCGTAGCGGTTCTGGAGGTAGACCCCGCTATTGCCGCCGGGTTTGGAGATGAGGAATTCGACGTGGAGGCGGAAGTCGCGGTAGGCTTTTTTGGTGACGATGTCAGCGGCTCCGAATTTGCCGCCGGCGGCGGCTGGGTCGTCGGTCATGACGGTGGAAGCACCGGCCTCGACGGGGTCGGGCATGATTTTCCATTTGATGGGGAGAGCGGAGGCGAAGCCGGGGCCCTGCCAGTAGGTCCATTTGTCGTCGAGGAGGGCGCGGGAGCCGTCGATGAGGATATCGGCACCGGTTTCGGGTTTGAGGCCGACGCCGGGGGCGGGATCGGCGGCGCGGAGGAAAGGCGAGGCGAGGAGGAGGAAGGAGAGGGCGAGACGGCGCATGGCGGGTGGGAGGAGATTGAGGGACGAGCGTGGGGGTGGGAGGAGGCTTGGTCATCCGCGCATGTGCGGAGAAAAGCGGGTGGGTCAGGCGGAGGCGGCGCGCTCGCGATTGAGCCAGACCTTGACGGCGCTTTTCATGCGGCCGAGGACGTAATAGACCGTCTGGGAGCGGAGACGGACGAGTTCTGCGCCGACGATCTGGGGGACGAAGTCGGCGGGGGCCTCGAGGACGGTTTCGGGGGACGAGCCGTTGAAGCCCTGGCAGAGGATGGTGGTCATGGCGCGGGTCAGGGTCTGGACCTGCGGGCCGAGGGTGATGCGGAAGTGGCAGAGACGAGCGTCATCGATGCGGAGGAAGACCCCGACGGTGTCGGTGCATTCCTCGTCTTTGCGGGTGTCTTCGAGGTCGAAGGATTCGCCGGGCTGGGGTGCCTGGCGAGCGGCTCCGTCGGCGAAGCTGATGAGCATTTCGCGGCGTTCGGATTCTGCGAGACCGGCGCAGAGGTCGATGATGTCCCTGAGGGCTTGCGGGTGCTCGGCCATGGTTGGTTAGGTGGTGCTACGTTCGATGGGGGAGCGGACCATATTGCCCCATTCGGTCCAACTGCCGTCGTAGTTGCGGACGGAGGAGAAGCCGAGCAGGTAGGTTAGGACGAACCATGTGTGGCTGGAGCGTTCCCCGATGCGGCAGTAGGCGATGATGTCGTCGGTTGGGTTGAGCCCGAGCCCGGCTTGGTAGATGGCGCGGAGTTCGTCGACCGATTTGAAGGTGCCGTCGGGGTTGGCGGCGGTGGCCCATGGGCAGCTTTGGGCACCGGGGATGTGGCCGCCGCGGAGGACCCCTTCCTGAGGGTATTCCGGCATGTGGGTGACCTCGCCGCGGAATTCGCCTGGGGAGCGGACATCGACCATGGGTTTGGCGGCCTGCATGTGGGCGAGGGTTTCGTGGTAGAAGGCGCGGATGGCGGCGTCGTTGCGGGCTGCGGGCTGCGGGTAGACGGCGGTGGAGGGCTTGGGGATTTCGCGGGTGAGGGTGCGGTTTTCGGCGACCCATTTGGCGCGACCGCCGTCGACGACCGCGGCGTTGCGGTGGCCGAAGAGTTGGAAGACCCAGAAGGCGTAGGTGGCCCACCAGTTGGATTTGTCGCCGTAGAAGACGACCTTGGTATCCGGCGTGATGCCGTGAGCGCTGCAGAGGTGTGCGAATTGTTCGGGCCCGATGTAGTCGCGGACGGTCTGGTCGTTGAGATCGCGGCGCCAGTCGATGTGGACGGCACCGGGGACGTGGCCGGTGTCGTAGAGGAGGACGTCTTCGTTGCTTTCGATGATGCGGAGGGAAGGGTCGTCGAGGTGGCTGGCGAGCCAGTCGGTGCTGACGAGCACATCCGGGTGGGCGTAGGCGGCGATTTTATCGTTCATATTGGCGGGCGTTGCTGGCAGTTACGTCCACGCATGGGGACCGGCACGGTTGAAATCAAGGGCGCGATGGGAAATCGGGGGATCAGTCGATGCCGAGGGCGTCGCGGGTGCGGCGGGGCAGGGAGGCGGTGACGAGGTGATAGGAATGGAGGATGAGTTCGCGGAGGAGCGCGGTGGGGATGCCTTCGATGTGGATGGTGTTCCAGTGGCGTTTGTTCATGTGGTAGCCGGGCTGGATGGCGTCGTACTGGTCGCGGAGGTCGAGGGCGCGGTCGGGGTCGCACTTGAGATTGAGGCGAGGCGGGACGTCGGTGAGGGAGGCGAGGGCGAAGAGTTTGTCGGCGACTTTGAAGACGAGGACATCGGGGCCGAAAGGGGTGGATTCGGTGGTGTGGGGGAGGGCGAGGCAGAAGTCGCGGGTGTCGGAGAGCGTCATGGGGGAGGGAATTAGCAGGGGAATGCTGGGAGGAGAGGGTGGCAGGCAGTTGGAGCCGACCGACTGCATGGATTTGGCGAGCGGTTGGGGGGGGAGGGGCGAGTGATTGCGGTAGCGGTGGGGCGGGATGTGAGGGAGGGTGGGGTATGAATTCAGTCGGCAGGATTATGGAGGATGTCTGGCGGTTGCTGACGTTTCGGGAGCCGTCGGCGGCGATTGCGGAGTCGTGGCGCGGTTATCTTGCGGTGGGGCTGGGGTTCACGTGGCTGGCGGGAGTCGGGAGGTACTGGGACAGCCCGCGGGCGTTGCTCTGGCAGCAATGGGGACTTGGGTCGCTGGCGTATGTGTTTGTGCTGGCGCTGGTGATCTGGTTGATTGTGATTCCGCTGAGGCCGGAGCGGTGGTCGTACCGGAGTGTACTGGTTTTTGTGACACTGACGTCGCCGCCGGCGCTGCTGTATGCGATTCCGGTGGAGCGCTTTATGACCCTTGGGGATGCGCAGACGATGAACGCGTGGTTTCTGGCGGGGGTGGCGGCGTGGCGGGTGGCATTGCTGGTGTGGTTTGTGCAGCGGGTGGCGAGGATATCGGGGATGGCACTGATGGTGGCGACCGGTTTACCGTTAAGCATGACTGTGATGGCGCTGACGTGGCTGAATCTGGAGCACGTGGTGTTCCAGTTGATGGCCGGGATGGGTCCGGACCAGCGATCGGCGAATGATGGAGCGTATTTTGTGGTGATGGTGCTGGGGTTTTTGGCGACCTTTGCGGCTCCGACCCTTCTAGCGGTGTATTTGTGTCTGTGCTGGCGGGCGTGGCGGGTACGGCGTGGTGCGGCGGAGTGAGGCCGGAGACGTGGTGCGGCTAGGGGGATTTGAAGGACAGGCGGAGGAAGCGGCGGGATTCGCCTGGGGGGAGGTCGGAGCGGAGGGTGAGGATTTCGGAGCCGTCGGGGCGGGTGGAGCGTGAGACGAGGGTGGCGGGGGTGGGGGCCCATGCGGCGAGGTTTTGGGAGGAATCGACGGAGGTGAGGACATCTGCGCCTGGGGCGCGGACGAAGACGGCTTCGAAGGTACCGCCTGGGCCGGAGGCGGAGAGGATGGGGCGGGTGCCGCCGGTGGCGTAGGCCATGAGATTGGAGAGGCCGTCGTTGTTGTCGTCGCCGTTGGGGTTGGCGGGGAGAGGGGCGGCGTCGGAGGTGGTGGGTGAGCCGTTGGGGGAGCGACTGGCGCGCCAGTTGAGCGGGTCGGAGGGGTCTGGGTTGAGGGATGGGGCGACGAGGACGAGGGAAGGGCCTGTGCCGTCGGCGTCGGGCCATGGGGAACGGTCGCTGTAGGAGAAGCGGACGATGTCCTGGCCTGCGGCGTCGATGAGGGAGAGTTCCTCGCCGGTGTTGGAGAGCAGGTTGGCGTTCGGGAGGAAGTATTCGGGGAGCGTAGCGATGCCGGGGTAGCGGAGATTGAAGGCGGCGGTGCGGCGTGGGATGATGCGGCGGGTGCCTGGGGCCATGGTGATGTTAGCTGGGGCGTTCCATGTGATGCCTGAGGAGAAGCGGACCCCGTTGAGGGAGAGGGTGCTTTGGCTGATGTTGAGGAGTTCGATGAATTCGAAGTCGTCGTTGTCAGGGAAGGCGAGTTCGGGGCCGGAGGGGGGAGCGGGGTGGTAGTTGAATTCGGAGATGACGAGATTGCCTGCGGCGGCTGGGATGATGGAGCCGGTGCCGGTGATGGTGATGTTGTCTGAGGCGGCGACGGTGCCGTCGAAGGCGATGGCTTCGATGAGGTAAACGTTAGGTCCGGGGGCGGCGGGGAGGGAGACTGACCATGCGGAGCGGGACGTCCATGTGGTGGTGGCGGATTCGTCGGCACCGTTGATGCGGAGCGAGCGGACATCGAGGGGTGCGGTGCCTGAGATGGTGACCTGAGGCGTGGTGACGGAGAAGTCGGCCCCGTTGTTCGTGGTGATGGCGAATGGGGTGGCTGGGTAGAGCGGGGCGATCTGGGAGCGGACGAAGGCGACCCGCTGGGCGACGTAGGTGGTGATTTCGGACCAATTGCCGCCGGTGGTGCTGAAGGTTTGATAGTGGGAGGCCCACGGGGCGATGTAGGCCTCGTTGAAGGAACGATTGATGATGTCGTTGAGGTGGCCGTAGTAGGCGCGGTGGTAGGCCGGGCTGGCGGCGATCATTTTGGCGAGGTCCGGGGCGATGACGAGTGCGGCGTCCGGCGGTTGGGTGAGGAAGTCGCCGTCCCATGGGAGGAAGAGGATGCGTCCGTCGCGGCGGTGGTAGAGTTTGAGATTGTGCCAGCCGCCGCCGGAGGTGGTGTAGTGGTCGCCAGGGCCGGCGAGGGCGCAGGCGGCGAAGCAGCGGAGCCACTGATCGACGTCGATGGTGGAGGGGAGGGCCTGGGCGTAGGGGGTGCCGGTGAGGCGGAAGGTGGCGTTGAGATTGACGATGCGGGAGAAGTCGTCGTCGTTGCGGGCGTTGCCGATGAGGAAGTTCCAGCGGTAGGCTTCCTTGTCAGGGCTGGAGATCTGGCCGATGGCGACGGCGTTGACCTCGTCGGGCTGGGGGAGTTTGAGACCTTCCGGCGTGCCGCCTTCGGTGGTGAGCGGGTAGTAGATGAGTTCGTACTTGAACGTGGGGGTGTCTGCGCCGTTGTCCCATTGACCGTCGAGGTACTGGTCATTGAACTCGGCCATGGTTAGGGTGGAGCTGCCGGTATGGGCTGGGCGCGGGGCGATGAGATAGACCATGTCATTGTACATGGAGGGGATGCCCGAGGCGCGGCTGAAGAAGTGCCAGTTGATGATTTCGCCGTGGCCGTAGCCGCTGCCTGGCGAGCCGCGGCCGTAGCTGGAGCGGTCGAGATTGACGGTGGTCATGACCCCGCGGAAGGGTTGGGCGGGATCGAACTCGATGGCGAAGCCGAGACGGACATCGGCGAGACGGCCGCGCTGACTGCTTTTGAGGCGGCAGCGGGCGTTGTAGAAGATTTCGGATTCCTTGTAGATGACGGTGCAGGGGAGCGTGTCGTTGCTCATGACATTGGTAGGCAGGTGCATGAAGTCTGCGTTGGCGGTGGTCATGAGGACGCGGAGCCCGTGGCCTGGGCCTGGGGGAGCGGTGCCGTCGTTCCAGCGGACGAGGGCGCTGTTGGCTGGGTAGCGGGAGACGGCTCCGGCGTTGTCGGTGGCTTCGATGAAGAATTCGAGGAGTGAGCCGGCGGGTTGGGGTGGGAGGGCGGCGGAGAAGGCCGAGGTGCCCGACATGGGGATTGAGGAGAACGTGCCGGCGCCGTCGGGGCGCCAGCGGAGGACGACTGAGGCGATGCCGTCGGGGTCGGAGGCGCGGACGGAGACGGAGACTGACTGGTCGGGGAGAGGGACGGCGGGGAGGTGGGCGAGGGCGGAGAGGGAGGGTCCGATGTTAGGGGTGGCGCGGGAGTTGGGGGCGCCGGGGGTGCCGTTGTTCATGGGAACGGCGAGGATGATCTGACGGGCGAGCCGGTTGAAGTAGAGCCGGGAGAGGAGACGCGGGGAGCCGCTGAGCCAGCGGGCGCGGAAGCTGACCGCGTAGGTGGCGGTGGGGCTGAGGGGGACGAACGTGCTGCCGGATTTCAGCGTGGTTTCGACGTGGTTGTGCATGTGTTCCGTGCCGCCGGTGGCGGTGATGCGGAGGACGGGGTTGCCGGAGTTGGAGGGGTCGGGCTGGGAGATGGAGCGGCCGTGGCTGCCGTGATTGCCGAGGAGCCGCCATGAGGTGGTGCCGGAGGAGAAGTTGCCGTTCTGGATGAGTTCGCGGTTTCCTGAGGTGACCTCGCGGACGCTGACATCGTCGATGAGGCATTCGCCGGAGTTGAGGAGCCCGAGGACGAGTTCGTTGTAGAGAGTGGGGTCGTTGGTGCCGGTGAAGGGAGCGCCGGTGCCGGAGAAGGAGACGGATTGCCATGCGCTGCGGGAGGTTTCGTCGCTGGCGGCCCATGATTCGGGGGAATTGTTATCGGCGTCGGGGTCGCGGAGTTCGAGACTGGCGCCGCTGCCGTCGGCGCGGGAGTCCCAGCGGCCGCCGGAGTGGTAGGCGACCTCGTCGGCGGTATTGCCGACGGCGTCTTCGAGGCGGATGGAGTCGGAGGAATTGGAGAGCGAGCCTGAGAACGGGCCGATGGCGGCGAGGCCCGGGAAGCGGGTGGCGAGAGCGGTGGGGTTGTTAGAGACGACGAGGAATGCGCCGGGAGCGAGGATGGTGCCCGGGGCGAAGTTGAAGTCGATGCCGCCGCGGATCTGCCAGCCGGAGAGATCGACTGGTGAGGTGGAGCGGTTGAGGAGTTCGATCCATTCTTCGGGGTCGCTGGTGGTGCCGGTGGGGAGAGTGACCGGCTGGTGGTGGTACATGATTTCGTTGATGACGATGCTGTCCGGGATGGAGAAGAGGGCGGTGCCGCCGGGGTTGAGGGCGGAGGGGACGGCCCATGAGTCGGTTGGCGTGCGGGCCTTGTCGCGGTTTGCGACGATGACGGCGTCGAGGATGGTGGTGCCGGAGTCGGAGAGGAGGAAGAGCTTGTCGCCGTCGGCGGGTTGGAAGCCGAGTTGGGCGGCGGAGAGCGAGAGCGTTGCGCCCTGGGCGAGGGAACCGGAGAGGGGGAATTCGGGGCCGGTGGACGAGCGGACGAGGAAGCCCGAGAGATTGAGAGGGGCGGTGGTTGGGTTGAAGAGATCGAGGGAGAAGGAAGGGGAGAGGGCGGAGGCGACCTTGTCGAGGCGGAGGGATGAGGATGAGGTGGGTGGGGTGGTGCCGGTGACATCGAGTGAGGCCATGAACCATGCGTCGGCGGTGCCGGTGGAAGCCTGGTGGAGTTCGACGGCGAGGACGTTAGGGCCGGCGCGGAGCATGGAGCCATCAAGAGCGATGCGGGCGCTGATCATGGGGTAGAGGACGTCATTGGAGGCCGGGGTGGCTGGGGAGAGCGGGCCTGCGGGGAGATTGAAGCGGTGGACCTCGATGCCGTTGAGGTAGAAGACCGCGCCGTCGTCGGCGGCGAAGCGGAGGACGGCGGTGTAGTTCGTGGCGGGGGTGCCTTCGAGGGTGAAGGCGCGGCGGAACCATGTGGTGGTGGGGTTGGTGGGGAGAGTGGTGCGGCCCCAGAGAGGTTCGGCGGAGGAGTCCCAGCGGAGACGGAGACCGCCCGGGTTAGGGCCGGTGCCGGCGTTGGTCCATGTGAAGTCGATGGAGTTGCTGCCGGGGTTGAAGGGACCGGGGATGACGAATGGGCCGTAGTAGGTGTTGAAGGCCGGGGCGGAAATGCCGGCGAGGGGAGCGCTGCCGTTGAGGCGGACGGAGTCGAGCGAGTTATCTGCGGAGGCGTAGAGACTGATCTGGGCGGAGCCGGGGACGTAGTCGGCGAGACTGAAGGACGTGCGGAACGTGAACGAGCCAGCGGGGGCGTTGTCGGTGCCTGCGCCGGAGAAGCCGATGAAGCGGGAGAGACCGTCGTCGGCGAGCCATGCGGGGTTGGGGGCCATGGCGACGGCCGGGGAATTGTCGGCGGTGTTAGTGAAATGCGGGTCGGCGATGCCTGGAGGGAGCGGGCGGGCGTCGTCGCCGACTCCGGAGTTGAAGAGCGAGGCGATGGGGACGCGGAGTTTGGGTGGGGGTTGGTCTTCGGGGCGGCCTGGGGAGAAGAAGCGGATTTCGCTGAGGCCGGCGAACTGGTTGTCGCCGCCGTGGCTGGAGAGGATGTTGAGGCGGACTTGGCGGATGCCTGAGGCGACGAGGGGGATGCGCTGACCGATTTCGCTGGTGATGCCGAAGGCGCGGGAGAAGTTGACGGTGGCGGCGGTGGTGAAGGGACCGCCGGGCTGGGTGGCGGTCTGGATTTCGACCTGATTGGCACCGCGGGAGGTGAGGTTGAGTTCGTTGTAATTCCAGACCCGGAAGGAAGTCAGGTCGGTGGGTGCGCCGAGGTCGAAGGTGATGAAGGCAGGGAGCGGGTCGGTGCCGCCGCTGAAGGTGCCGTTGGAGAGCCACATGGTGCCATCCGGGGTAGTGCCGTGGATGCCGGTGGCGGCGGTGAGGCCTGAGCCGTTGATGGTGTTGACTGCGCCGCGGGTGAACGAGCCGGTGAGTTGTGAGGAGAAGTCGGCGATGGAGACCGAGGCGGAGGTCGGGCGTTCGTCGGGGAGTGCGGCGGTGGATTCGTTAGAGAACGCGTAATGGTGCCATGTGTTTCCGGCGGTGACGGGGAGGAAGTCGAAGGCGATGGTGCCGGAGGGCGGGCACTTGTAGAGATACTTGAGGAGGAAGCCGTTGCCGTTGTTGCTGGCGTTCTGGTCGATCTGGACGGGGGAGTTGGAGTCGGAGGGAGTGATTCTGACGCGACGGGCTTCGAGACCGCCGAAGCCAGTGGAGAAGAGCGTGAGTGTGTAGGATTGACCGGCGGTGAGGCCTGTGAGTTCGAGTCTGGAGGTGCCGTTGGGGAGGGAAGCGCCGTAGAGGAAGTCCTCGGTGAGCTGGCGGCTGCCGGAGTTGGCGGGGAGGTTGTTGAGACCTGCGCCGTTGCCGTTGTTATTGAAGCCGATGGTGGCACCGAGGAGGGACCAGTTGGTGCCGCTGGTGACGCCGGGGCCGGGGAGGTCGAAGACGACCCCGTTGATGGCGTTGATGGCGGCGGAGCGGTTGAGGCAGATTTTGTGAGTGTAGGATCGGTTAGATGAGAGCGTGCTGTCGGCGTTGGAAGTCCAGCGGAGCGTGGACCAGACCCCGCCGGCGGAGATTCTGGGGCCGTCCATGTAGAGCGAGTTGCTGCCGAAGGTGAAGGCGGCGCGGCCTTCGGGCCATGCGGCGTCGTTGAAGGAGGGGAGGAACCATGAGGCGGCTGGTGGGGTGGAGGAGTTCCAGAAGCGCCATGGGCTGTCGTAGGCGGCTGGGGAGGCGGTGACCGGGCCGGGAGGGGGCGGGAAGTTGACGGCGCCGGGGGAGCCGCCGGCACTTCTGGAGGAAGTCCATGAGGAAGCGCTGCTGGAGCCCGAGTCGCTGGATTGCTTGGCTAGGGTGGCTCCTGAGCCGTCCGGGGCGACTGGCCACGAGCCGGAGTCGGCGTAGGACAACTCGTCCATGATGCGGTCGTTATTGTCGCGGAGGCGGAGCGTTTCGCCGCGATTGGAGAGGGCACCGGACCATGGGCCGAGGGCGTTGGGGATGGCGGCCGCGGTGGGGTTGCGAGCGATGACGAGGTGGCCTTTGCCGGGGATGACGGTGCCGGAGGGGAAGGTGAAGTCGATGCCGCCGCTGATGCGCCAGCCTGAGAGGTCGACATTGACCCCATTGAGGTTGTGGAGTTCGAGCCATTCGCCGTCTTCGGTGGGGCCGGTCGGGTGGTAATGGACCTCGTTGAAGGTGACGACGGAGTCGTAGGCGGTGGCGCGGCCTGCAAGGGACAGGAGAGCGACCGCCGAGAGGAGGCGGAGCAGATTCATGGGAGGGGGAAAAGGGGGGATGCCGGAAGGGGATACGACCGGCGAGGGAAGAGTGCCTGGTGCAACCTGAGGAGTCAATGAATTGAGCGGAAAGCGTTCCGTGGCGGCGGCAATTGATCCTGTGGACAAGTGCGGCGGGTGTGCTTGGGTTTGGGGATAACCACATGCCCCGCATGTTCGACAGACCTTCTGTGATTTTGCATTCTGCGGCTCCCGGCGCGATTCAGCGCACGGACCGCAGCCCATGTTGAGATCCGGGCGGTGCCTCCGGTGAGGCACCTGTGGCTGCGGCTGCTGCCGTGAGCCGGCTGTCATCCCCCCCATGAGCGCTCCGCATTCTTCCACGTCATCCTCCCGGCTTTGGCTACTTGTACTTGGCGCACTTGGCGTCGTGTTCGGCGATATCGGGACCAGTCCGCTGTATGCGATGCGGGAGTGTTTCACGGAGTTGCACGGGACGGGAGGGCATGAGGAACTGAAGGTGGTCCTTGATGTGCGGCAGCATGTGCTGGGGGTGCTGTCACTGATCATCTGGACGATCACGCTGATCATCACGCTGAAGTACGTGGTGCTGGTGATGCGGGCGGACAAGCAGGGGGAGGGCGGGATTCTGGCGTTGTTGTGTGTGGCGTTTCCGGAGCGTCGAGGGAAGTATCGGTCGGGGACGGCGCTGGCGATGGTGTCGCTGGGGATTTTCGGGGCGGCGCTGCTTTATGGGGACGGGATCATTACGCCGGCGATTTCGGTGCTGTCGGCGGTGGAGACCTTGAATGACACGCCATTGAAGGCGTATGTGGTGCCGATCACGATTGCGATCCTGGTGGCGTTGTTTTCGGTGCAGCGATTGGGGACGGGGAAGATGGGAGCGGCGTTCGGGCCGATCACGCTGGCGTGGTTTGTGACACTGGCGCTGATTGGGATGAGGTGGATCCTGGAGCCGCGGCCGGAGGGAGCGCCGTCGGTGTTTGAGGCCTTCAATCCGCTGCTGGGGTTGAAGCTACTGATGATTGACAGTCATACGTCGATCAAGGTCTTGTCCGGGGTGCTGCTGACGGTGACTGGTGGTGAGGCGCTGTATGCGGACATGGGGCACTTTGGGAAGCGGCCGATTTCGCTGGCGTGGGTGTGGCTGGTGAAGCCTGCGCTGTTGCTCAATTATCTCGGGCAGGGAGCGTTTCTGCTGCACCATCCGGAGATGATCGATAATCCGCTGAAGCACATGACGCCGGATTGGGGGCAGATTCCGCTGACGGTGCTGGCGACATTGGCGACGGTGATCGCGTCGCAGGCGCTGATTTCCGGGGTGTTTTCGCTGACGATGCAGGCGGTGCAGCTGGGGTATCTGCCGAGGACGAGGATTCAGCATACGTCTTCTCAGGAAAAGGGGCAGATTTACATCAGCCGGGTGAACTGGGCGCTGATGGCTGGGTGTATTGCGCTGGTGGCGGCTTATGGGTCGTCGCAGCGATTGGCGGCGGCGTATGGGATTGCGGTGGCGCTGACGATGCTGGTGACGACGATTCTGCTGTATTTTGCGGCGCGGCGGCAGTGGGAGTGGTCGGTGCCGAAGACGGTGGGTGTGATTGCGGCGCTGGCGGTTATTGATGGGGTGTTTGTCGTGGCGAATTCGCTGAAGTTTTTCCATGGCGGGTGGGTGCCGGTGACGATCGGGATTCTGCTGTTCACGGTGATGGTGACGTGGAAGACCGGGAGGCGGCATCTGGGGGCGCGGCTGGCTGAGCAGGCGCTGCCATTGAAGGATTTTCTGACGAGTATTGAGCGAGGGACGAAAGTGGCGCGGGTGCCGGGGACGGCGGTGTTCATGTCGGGGTCGTCGGGACTGACGCCGACGGCGCTGCTGCACAATCTGAAGCATAACAAAGTGTTGCATGAGCGGATCATCTTTCTGACGATTGAGACGGAGAAAGTGCCGCATGTGCCTGGAGGGGAGCGGGTGATGGTGGAGTGCATTGCGAACTGTGCGGAGACTGGGCAGAGTGTGTGGCGGGTGGTGGGGCACTATGGGTTCATGGAGCAGCCGGACAT
This sequence comes from Verrucomicrobiaceae bacterium, assembly GCA_027483175.1. Classification (GTDB taxonomy): domain Bacteria; phylum Verrucomicrobiota; class Verrucomicrobiia; order Verrucomicrobiales; family V1-33; genus V1-33. Next base: position 31,250 of record JAIXVE010000165.1, read on the forward strand.
TCAGGAGATGATGGAGTTGTGTGCGGCGAAGGGATTGCGGATGGAGCCGATGCAGACGAGCTTTTTCCTTGGGCGGGAGACGGTGATTCCCGGGAACAGGTATTTTGCGACGTGGCGTGCGAAGCTGTTTGCGTTGCTGTCGCGGAACGCGCAGAGTGCGGTGGCTTACTACAACATTCCGCCTGGGCGGGTGGTGGAGTTTGGTATCCAGATAGAGCTTTGAGGACCTGAACCTGACGATAGCATGAACCGAATGAGATTTCTGGCAGTGATGGCGGTGATGGCCGCGAGGGTGAGCGGGCAGGATGAAGTGACGCCTGAGGCAATGACGGCGGAGCAGATCATTGACCGTGTGCTGATGAGCCGGGCGATGCAGAACAAGGAGGAGTTGAAGGGGAGCTTCACGAAGGGGCGGACGTCGGTGCCGTTTACGATCACGCTGCTGAAGGATCAGATCAGTTTCGGGTTTGATAAGCCGAAGCAGGTGGTGAGCCTGAACATCACGGAGAAGGGGGCGCGGCTGACGGAGACGGCGGCGGGAGGGAAGGAGCAGCCGATTGCGACGGCGCGGTATACGGAGGGGGTGAGGGGGACGGATCTGACGTATGATGATTTGTCGCAGCGGTTTCTGTACTGGCCGAAGAAGGCGAAGGTGGGGACGGACACGGTGCAGACGCGGAAGTGTGATGTGGTGGATTTGTTCAATCCTGATGCGCTGGGGGAGTATTACATGGTGCGGGTGTTTGCGGATCGGGATTCGGGGGGGATGCTGCGGATGATGGGATTTGATCGGGAGGGGAAGCTGGTGAAGACGTGCACGGTGACGTCGGGGATGAAATTGAAGAGTGGGGCGACGGTATTGAAGAGCATGGAGATTCTGAGGCATCAGCCTGGGAGCAAGAAAGTGATCAGCGAGACGACCTTGGAGTTGCGGAAGCCGTGAGCGCGCTTGCGTTGTGAGTGGAGCCCGGCAGGGTGGCCGGTTCATGACGATTCCATTCTATCTCGGGCAGCAGGTGAACCGGGCGCTGGCGACAGCCGGGCTTGAGCTTCCGGAAGGGTTTGCTGCGGTGGTGACGCCTGCTGCGGACACGCGGTTCGGGGATTATCAGACGAATGCGGCGATGGTGCTGGCGAAGGTGATGAAGATGAATCCGCGTGCGCTGGCGGAGCAGATTGCTGGGGTGGTGGAGACTGGTGGGTTGTGCGGGACGCCGACGGTGGCGGGGGCTGGGTTCATCAATTTTTCGGTGCTGCCGGAGGCGCTGGCTGGGAAGCTGGAGGCGTTGCTGGGGGATGATCGGTTGGGGGTTGGTGAGGTGGAGGAGAAGCGGACGGTGGTGATTGATTTTTCTGCGCCGAATGTGGCGAAGCAGATGCATGTGGGGCATATCCGGAGCACGATCATCGGGGATTGTCTGGCGCGGACGGCGCGGTTTGTGGGGCACCGGGTGATTACGGACAATCACATTGGGGACTGGGGGACGCAGTTCGGAATGGTGTTGTACGGGTGGAAGCGGGAGCTTGATGCGGCGGCGCTGGCGGCGGATCCGATCCGGGAGTTGCTGCGGTTGTACAAGGCGGTGAATGCGCAGTCGAAGGGTGAGGAAGTGGCGAAGGAAGCGGGGGAGCGTGCGGACACGCCGACGCGGGATGCTTGCAAGGCGGAACTGGTGAAGCTGCAGGCTGGGGATGCGGAGAATCTGGCGATCTGGGAGCAGTGTGTGGCGGTTTCGAAGGCCGGGCTGGAGACGGTTTATGAGAAGCTGGATGTGGGGTTTGATCACTGGTTAGGGGAGAGTTATTACAACGGGATGCTGAGCGGGGTGGTGAAGGAGCTGGAGGAGAAGGGGATTGCGCGGGAAAGCGAGGGGGCGGTGTGTGTGTTCTTCGAGGACATTCCGGCGATGGCGGACAAGGCACCGTTTATTGTGAGGAAGTCGGACGGTGGATTTGGTTATGCGACGACGGACGTGGCGACGGTGAAGCACCGGGTGGAGACGTGGGGAGCGGATGCGATCTGGTATGTGGTGGGGGCTCCGCAGGCGCTGCATTTCGAGCAGTTGTTTGCGACGGTGGGGCGGATGGGGTTGCAGCCGGAGCTGAAGCACATTGCGTTCGGGAGCATTCTGGGGGCGGATGGGAAGATGATGAAGACGCGGAGCGGGGAGAGTGTGGGGTTGCTGGAGGTGCTGGAGGAAGCGGAGGAGCGGGCGCGGGCGACGGTGGAGGAGAAGAATCCGGACCTGACAGAGGAAGAGAAGTTGGAGATTGCGTCGGCGGTGGGGATCGGGGCGGTGAAGTACCAGGAGTTGAGTCAGGGACGACTGACGGATTACAAGTTTGTGTGGGACAAGATGCTGGCGTTTCAGGGGAATACGGCGCCGTATCTGCAGTACAGTTATGTGCGGACGCGGTCGATTTTCCGGAAGCTGGAGGGCGAGGTGACGTTGGCCGGGCCGTATGTGATTACGGAGAAGGAGGAGAAGGAACTGGCGCTGACCCTGTGCCGGTTTGCAGAGGCGGTGCCTGCGGTGCTGGAGGATTTCCGGCCGAATGTGCTGGCGGGTTATGTGTATGATCTGGCGCGGGCGTTTCATTCGTTCTTCGAGGCGTGTCCGGTGCTGCGGGCGGAGGGTGAGCAGCGGGCGACGCGGCTGGCGTTGTGCGAGCTGACATCGCGCGTGCTGCGGAAGGGCCTTGAGCTGATGGGGATCCGGGTGACGGAGAAGATGTGAGGGTGGGGCGCGGGGTGCGATTTCGTGTCAGCATGGGCTGATGGGCGGCGTATGTGATCGACTGCAATTTATCCCCTGACGAATGTGATGGTGCGCTGCCTTCTAGTGATTCCATGTTTCCGCGAGAGCGAGAGACTGCCGCGGTTTCTGCCGGCGCTGGTGCGTGCGGTGGAGGCGAGCGGGTTGGACGTGCGGATTCGGGCGGTGGATGATGGGTCTGGAGAGGCGGAGCAGGAATGGTTGCGGGATTATGTGGCGGGTCTGGCGGGGGAGCATGGGTGCCTCGATCCGGCGCAGTTGAATGAGAGGAATACGGGGAAGGGCGGGGCGGTGTATTCGGGTTGGGAGCGGGCGGAGGGTGCGGCGGTGCTGGCGTTTGTGGATGCGGACGGGGCGGTGCCGCCGGAGGAAGTGGTGCGGTTGCTGCGGATGGCGGTGGAGGATCCGGAGGGGGCGGTGATTGCGGTGCGGACGGGGGAATTGGGGACGCGGGTGGTGCGGGAGATGAAGCGGAAGGTGGCTGGGCAGGTGTTCCGGTGGATTGTGCGATGGCATTTCGGGTTTCCGGTGCCGGACACGCAATGCGGGTGCAAGGCGGTGCCGGGTGCGGTGTTTGCGGAGATTCTACCGGACCTGACGGAGAGGCGGTTTACGTTTGATGTGGAGTTGCTGTGGCATTTGTTCCGGCGCGGGGTGCGGGTGCGGAGTGTGCCGATTGACTGGGAGGAGAGTCCGGGGAGTCGGCTGCAGCCGGGGAGTGCGCTGGCGATGTTCCGGAGTTTGCGGGCGCTGCGGCGGAAGCTGGGAGATTGGAATTTGAGATTTGAGATTTGAGATTTGAGATCTGGGGTTGGCTGAGGGGAAGGGATTTGAGATTTGAGATTTGAGATTTGAGATTGGCGGGGGGTGGAGGGGGGAAGTTGAGATTTGAGATTTGAAATTGGGGTGCCGGGATGCGGGAGGGCGTATGGGTGGGGGATTGACCGGGGGAGGGAAGGGACATTAGGGTGGGTGATGATTCGGACTATTCTTGCTGTTTCGCTGGGCCTTGTGGCGTTGGTGGCTGGTGCTGAGCCTGAGCCGTTGTGGCCTGGGAAGGTGCCTGGGGCGCTGGGGGAGGGTGGGGCGCATGTGCCGACCCTGACATATTATCCTGCGGTGGCGGAGAAGGCGACGGGGACGGTGATTGTGGTGTGTCCGGGGGGAGGTTATGGTGGTCTGGCGGGGCACGAGGGGGCTGGGTATGCGGAGTGGCTGGCTGAGCAGGGGGTAGCGGCGGTGGTGTTGAATTATCGGTTGGGGAGTGCGGGTTACCGGCATCCTGTGATGCTGAATGATGCGGCGCGGGCGGTGCGGACGGTTCGGGCGAAGGCTGCGGAACTGAAGATTGATCCGAAGAAGATCGGGATCATGGGGTCGAGTGCGGGCGGGCATCTGGCGTCGACTTTGCTGACGCATTTTGATGCGGGGAAGGCGGATGCGGAGGATCCGGTGGAGCGGGTGAGTTCGCGGCCTGATTTCGGGGTGTTGTGTTATGCGGTGATCACGATGGGGGAGCACACGCACGGGGGATC
>JAIXVE010000234.1 GCA_027483175.1 Verrucomicrobiaceae bacterium
AGCCGCCGCGTCCTCGTCCTCGGCTGGTACCGGCTGATCCTCGCCAGCCCGGCATCAATCACCCTCCGAATCCTCGGCAGCGTCAGCGAGGTCTCCGCAATGTTCGTCGCCAGAATCACCCGCCGTCTCACTCCCGGATTGAACACCCGCTGCTGATCCGCCCCCGCCATCCGCCCATACAGCGGCAGCACCTCAAACCCAGGCCCCAGTCTCCCCGTCAGCACGTCCAGCGCATCCCGGATGTCCCGCTCCGTCGGCAGAAACACCAGCACATCACCACTCTCAGGCTCCGTCACCGCATCCTCCACCGCACGAATCGCCCCATGCAGCCACCCGCCATCCCCATCATCATCCATCGGCGGTTCATAACGAATCTCCACAGGCCACGTCCGCCCCGATACCTCTATCACCGGCGCATCCCCGAACGCCGCAGAAAACGCTCCCGTGTCGATCGTCGCCGACGTGATGATCAGCTTCAGCTCCGGCCGCCTCACCAGCAGATTCTTCAGATGACCTAGCAGAAAATCAATGTTCAGCGACCGCTCGTGCGCCTCGTCAATGATGATCGCACTGTACGCCCGCAACTCCCGGTCCCCCTGGATCTCCGCCAGCAGAATCCCGTCCGTCATGAACTTCAGCACCGTCTCCCGCGACGTGTCATCGCTGAACCGCATCCTGCACCCCACCTCCCTCCCCCACACCACATCCAGTTCCGCCGCCACCCGCCGCGAAATACTCATCGCCGCCACCCGTCGGGGCTGCGTGCACCCAATCTTCCCGCGCTCCGCCAACCCCGCCTCCAGACACATCTTCGGCAACTGCGTCGTCTTCCCGCTCCCCGTCTCCCCCGCCACCACGATCACCTGATGACGCCGCAGCGCCTCCACAATCTCACCGCGGCGCGACGTGATCGGCAAATCAGCAGGATACGTCAGCTTCATGCACCCTCTCAACCCGCAGATAAATCAGTCGGCACATACACCCACGCCATCCCAGCCGCCTTAGCCGCCTCAATCCCCAGTTGCCCGTCCTCAAACACCAGACACTTCTCCGGATTCACACCCATCCGCTCCGCCGCCAGGAGAAACATGTCAGGCGCCGGCTTCCCTCGCGCCACATCCACCGGCGTAATCACCGTCTCAAACCACTCAAGAATCCCGATCGCCTTCAGCGAATCCCTCACAATCCCCGCATCACTCCCCGACGCCACCGCCATCGGCAATACCCCGCGCCCAGCCCGCGCCACCGCCACCACCGGCTCAATCCCCCGCACCTCCCCATGATGCGCCAGATACCACACCACTTTATCCGCCTCCACCGCCGCCGCATCCAACTCACTCCCGAATCGTTCATTCAAATCCCTCACAATCGCCACCCCGGGCATCCCCGCATACCGGTGATGCATCTCATACGTGAACGCCGCCGGATCAAACCCGTGCTTCTCCAGCGCCGCACGCCACGCCTCAAGATGCAGCGGCATCGAGTCGACTAGCGTTCCGTCACAATCAAATATATAAGCCTCAAACGGGCCCTCCGGTATCGTCAGCATACCTTCTCAACTGCACGACCACCGCCATTCCGAAAGCGCAGAAATCCACCCGCGCTCACTGCACATCCTCCCGCGACCCGGAATAAATCCACTTCTCCACTTTGTCATTCCGGATCAGCGCCATCACCTCCGTCGGTTGCGGCCCGAAAATCGCATTCTCCACCATGCACTGCACCGTCCCAGTCCAGTACGGCTTCCCATCAATCATCTCGAAATTCACCTCGCCCCACGACGTGATCGCCGATTCCTTCAACTCCGTGAACTTCGACGCCCGCAGGCTGTCCAGCATCAGCCCCACCACCCCACCACCATCCTGCTTCGGCTTCGGCCCCGCCAGCTTCATCTGATCCTCACTCGCCCCGTTCGCATTCGCCTTCACCGTCCGCGCATGCTCGCGCTGCTTGATCACCGTGTTCCGCTTATACTCTTTGAACTTCTCGTAAAGACTTGTCAGGGTTTCCTTCAGGTCCGTGTTCGCCAGCGGCACCATCGTCCTCGCCGTGTCATCCCCCTCCTTCATCAGAATCAGCATCCCCTGCGTCATCGCCACCGCCCGCGCATCAGAACCCGCAGGCAATTCCACCTTCCCAGCCGCCACATCAAACATCACCGGCACTTTCGTCTTCACCTTCCGCGGAAAAGCCCGCGACGGCACACTCGTCCACTCCTTCGTGATCTCCTCGATCGCCTTGAACTGCGGCATCGGATAACGCGTCTCCATCTCGTCCTTCGCCGCAGGCACCGCCGGAGCCGTCGCCACCCCGCTCCCAGCCGCCCCCGGCCCGGCTCCTGTCCCCGGCAACGGCGGCGGCGGCAACGGCCCGCCCTCCTTCACCCCGCCATCCTCCGGCTTCTTCCCCAGCGCCGCAAACATCTCCGCCGCCCGCCCCCGCCCCGTCACCGGATCAATCTTCCCCTCCATCAGCAGTTTGCTCCGCTCTTTCCCCGCAATCCGCGCCAGTTGCGCCGCATGCTCAGCCTTCGCCTTCTCCGCCGCCTCCTTCAGGCTCGGATAATAGGTCCAGCCGCCCCAGAACGCGAGCGCGCCAAAAACGAGAAACAGAAGTGCCTTCATGATTGCGTGTTTTGCAAGGATCCATGCCGGACTCGCCACCCCCGCGCAAGCGCAAGCCCAACGCTTCTCATCCCCCCCCTCGCCCTCCCCGCGCGGCCGCCTCCCCAGCCGCCGGACAACCTTTCTCCTCTCCCCACCCACCGCAGTTGGAGATTTACATCGCCCCCCCACTTCTCCCACCATGGCCCCAAGTCCGCCATGAAATCCCCCTCCCCTTTCCTCCTGGTCGTGCTCGCGACCTCTTTTGCGTCCCCCCTCGTCACCCACCGCGCCGTCGCCCTCGAGGCCGCCGCCGTCATCAACGAAATCCAATACCACCCAGCCGCTCCCACCGACCCGGAGTGGATCGAACTCCGCAACCGCCTCAGCATCGACGTCGATCTCACCGGCTGGCGTCTCACCGGCGGCGCTAACTTCACCTTCCCGGCAGGCACCGTCCTCAAAGCCGGCGGCTTCCTCGTCCTCTCCAGCAACCCAGCCGCCCTCCAGTCCGCCTCAGGCATAACCGGGGTCCTCGGCCCGTGGTCCGGCAGCCTCAGCAACGGCGGCGAATCCCTCCGCCTCCGCGATCTCTCCGGCCGCCTCATGGACGAGGTCTCCTACAACGACTCAGGTTCATGGCCAGTCGGCCCCGATGGCTCCGGCAGCACTCTCTCCCGCCGCGACGGGCACCTCCCAGGCAATCAGCCCGCCGCATGGTCCGTCTCCCGCCAGTCCGGCGGCACCCCAGGCTCAGCCAACGACGCCCCGCGCTTCGCCCCACCCGTCAATCTCTTCCCCCTCGCCTCCCCATGGCGCTACCTCGACAACAGCCCCGGTCTCCCCCAAGGCTGGCAATCCTCCGAATCCTCCCCAGGCACCGACGGCTGGCTCGAAGGCCCAGGCCTCCTCGGTTTCTCCGACGCCTCCTTCACCACTCCCATCGCCACCCCTCTCTCCAGCCCTGGCTCCCACCCCACCGGCACCTACTATTTCCAGAAATCCTTCACCATCACCGGCGACCCCGCCGCTTCCCAGTTCTCCCTCCAACTGCTCGCCGACGACGGCGCCATCATCTACGTCAATGGCACCGAAATCGGCCGCCCCGGCATGCCCGCCACCGCCATCTCAGCCACCACCGCCGCCACCTCGGAAACCGCCAACGCCGAACCCCGCTCCCTCACCATCCCTTCCTCCGTCCTCCGCACCGGCCCTAACACCATCAGCGCGGAAGTCCATCAGGCAGGCCGTCTCATCGTCCCCTCCGCCTCCACCACCGGCCTCACGCTCGTCCAGACCGGTGGCACCATCATGGCCACCAATTTCTCGCGCCGAGCCGGAGCCACCGCCTTCGCCAGAGACGTCATCCCCGCCGCCCCCACCCACTCCATCGCCGGTCTCAACAACGGCACCTACGGCAATGCCTCCTCATGGATCGGCAATTCCCTCAACTCCTTCTGCGGCATCAGCTTCGGCGCCACCCCAGTCACCCTCGGCAGCGTCGCATGGGGCCGCGACAACACCGGCCAGTTCACCGACCGCTGCGCCGGTACCTACACGCTCGAATACACCACCGTCGCCAATCCCAATGCCGCCACCACCGCATGGACCACCATCGGCTCGGTCACCTACCCCTCCAACGGCTCCGCCTTCTCCATCCGCCGCGTCTATACCTTCACCCCAGTCGAAGCCACCGGCATCCGTCTCCGCTGCCCAGGCAATAGCTTCACAGACGGTGCCTGCGTCGACGAACTCGAAGCCGGCCCGACCATCGCCCCGCCCCCGCCCGTCTTCAAACTCATGAACACCGGCGGCACCATGGCCTCACCCGCTAACATGGCGCTCACCGCCACCGCCTTCGCCAAAGACCTCATCGGCAACGGCTCGTTCGCCCCCACCCACACCATCCGCGGCCTCAACGACGGGCTCTACGGCAACCCTAACTCATGGATCGGCAACTCCGCCAATTCCTTCGCCGGCATCTCCTTCCCTTCCCTCCGCCCCATCGCCCGCATCGCCTTCGGCCGCGACAACACCGGCAGCTTCGCCGACCGCGCCGAAGGCCTCTACACCATCCAGTTCACCACCACCCTCAACCCAACCGCCGCTACCCCGGACGCCGCATGGACCACCATCGGCACGCTCGTCGTCGACGCCTCGCTAGGCTCCCCAGCCCTCCGCCACCTCATCGAATTCCCCACCGTCTCCGCCTCCGGCATCCGCATCATCACCCCCGGCAGCGGGGCCGGCTCCGGTGCCTGCATCGACGAACTCGAAATCTACGGCCCACAACCCCCGGACGTCGTCTGGGGCGCTTCCCTCGACTCCCGCTTCATCATCCAGCCACCCGCCGCCTCCGCCCTCCGCATCTCCGAAATCTCCGGCGCTTCCGACTCCACCTGGAAATCCGAACTCACCAACACCGGAGCCTCTCCCATCGATACCTCCGGCTGGATCCTCGCCGACAGCAACTCCCCACTAACAGGCTTCTCCCTCCCCGCCCTCTCCCTCGCCCCTGGCGAATCCCTCGTTCTCGACCAGGCCCAACTCGGCTTCCGCCCAGCCCTCGGCGACCACCTCTTCCTCTTCCCCCCAGACCGCTCCGGTCTCGCCGACGCCGTCACCATCCGCTCCTCCACCAGAGCCCGCGACCCGCTCGGCCGCATGCTCGCCCCCGCCACCCCTTCCTTCGGCGCGCCTAACACGTTCTCACTCTCCGACGCCATCGTCATCAGCGAGATCATGTACAACTTCCCGGGCTCCAGCGAGGAATGGATCGAACTCCTCAACCGCTCCGCCGCTCCCGTCGACCTCTCCGGCTGGCAGCTCGACAACGCCGTCTCCTTCACCTTCCCCCCAGCCACCATCCTCCAGCCCGGCGCTCGCCTCGTCGTCGCCCGCGACGCCGCCGCCCTCACCGCCAAATGGCCCGGCATCACCATCCTCGGCAACTTCTCCGGTAACCTCAGCAACAGCGGCGAACGCATCGTCCTCGAAGACGCCGCCGGAAACCCCGCCGACGAGGTCTCCTACGCCACCGGCGGCCAATGGCCCGCCCTCGCCGACGGCGGCGGTGCCTCCCTCGAACTCATCGACCCCGACGCCGATAACAACCACCCCTCCGCATGGACCGCCAGCGACGAATCCTCCCGCAGCTCCATGCAGTCGTTCTCCTACCGGATGGCCTCCCTCCAGCCAGTCGGCCCCTCTTTCTGGAACGAAATCCGCCTCGGCCTCCTCGACGCCGGTGTCTGTCTCATCGATGACCTCCGCGTCACCCGCGACCCCGACGGAGCCGCCCAGGAACTCGCCCGCAACAGCTCCTTCGACTCCACCGCCTCATGGCGTCTCCTCGGCAACCACGCCGGCAGCTCCATCATCTCCGACGGCCCCAACGGCAATGTCCTCCGCCTCGCCGCCACCGGACCCGCAGAAACCAATCACAACCACGCCGAATCCACCTACATCGCCAACACCGCACTCGTCAACGCTCAGACCTATCAGGTCTCCTTCCGCGCCCGCTGGATCAGCGGCTGCCCCAAAGTCAGCATCCGCAGCTACTACTCCCGCATCGCCAGCATCATCGACCTCCCCATCCCCTCACAACTCGGCTCCCCAGGCGCTGCCAACCCCAGAACCTCCATCGCAGGCCCAGCCCTCTCCAATCTCCGCCACGAACCTGTCCTCCCAGCCCCCGGCCAGTCCGCCACCATCCGCGTCGACGCCGCCGACCCTCGCGGCATCGCCAGCCTGACGCTCCACTACCGCACCAACGCCGACTTCACCGAGGTCCCCATGACCGCTTCCGGCTCCTCATGGTCCGCCTCCATCCCTCCCCAACCCGCAGGCACCATCGTCCAGTTCCACGTCTCCGCTCGCAATCTCGCAAACGGCACGTCCTTCCTCCCCGCCGCAGGCCCAGCCTCACGCGCCCTCTTCCTAACTGACGACGGTCAGCGCGCCACCACCAACGCCCGCGAATTCCGCGTCCTCATGCAGGCGGCCGACTCCACCGCCATGCTCTCTCCCCTCAATCTCCTCAGCAACGCCACCACCGGAGCCACCCTCATCGTCGGGGGCACCGATGTCTTCTATAACGTCGGCATCCGTCTCCAGGGCAGCGCCGCAGGCCGCTCCCGCGACGGCACCGACTACCAGGGCTTCAACATCGACCTCAACCCCGACCAACCCTACCTTGGCATCTACGAAAGCATCGGCTTCGACCGCTCCGGCCGCGCCCCAGCCAACCGCCGCCCTGACGAAATCTACGCCAAACACCTCTTCCACCGCGCCGGTCTCCCCTGCACCCGCGACGACCTCGCCCACCTCGTCGGCCCCACCGCCACCTACTCCGGTACCTGCATCCTCCAACTCAACGGCTACAACGCCGCCTTCGCACGCGACCAGTTCGACACCGAAGGCTCCGTCTTCAACTTCGACGGTACCTACGAACCCACCACCACCACCGACGGAAACCCGGAAAGCTTCAAAAACCCCACGCCCTTCACCCACCACCAGACCGATCTCACCGACCTCGGCCCCGATAAAGAACACTACCGCGGCTTCTACGACATCCGCGTCGGCAAGGAACGCGACGACTACTCCCAGCTCATCGGCATCTGCCAGTCCATGTCCCTCACCGGTGCCGCCTTCGAAACAGAAACCAATCGCCGCATCGACCCGGATCAATGGATGCGCACCACCGCCCTCGCCAATCTCCTCGGCGTCGACGACTCATGGTTCACCGGCGGCTTCCCCCACAACGCCCGCTTCTTCGTCCCCACCACCGGCAAAGCCATCCTCCTCCCATGGGACATGGACTTCCTCCTGAATAAGGGCACCACCGCCGCCCTCAACCTCACCAATAACAATCTCCGCAAACTCACTCTCCTCCCGGCCAACAACCGCGCCTACCTCGCCCACATCCGCGACCTCTGCCTCACCGCCCTCGACCCCGCCTACGTCCAGTCATGGCTCGCCCACTACGGCAGCGTCACCAGCCATAACTACTCCGCCTCCGTCGACTGGCTCGCCGCACGCCGCACGTTCGCCCTCTCCCAGCTCCCGGCCTCGGTCCCCTTCGCCATCACCACCAACGGCGGCACTGACTTCTCCGTCGCCGCCCACTCCACCACCCTCGCAGGCACCGGCTGGCTAGACATCGCCTCCATCCGCCGCCGCAACAGCGCCGTCCCACTCGCCTTCCGCTGGACCGGCACCACCACATGGTCCGCCGACCTCCCGCTCGTCTCCGGCCCTAACATCATCACGCTCGACGCCTTCAATCGCGACGGCACGCTCCTCGGCTCCGTCAGCCTCACCATCACCGACTCCCTCCCCGCCCCGCTCGCCAGAGACTTCCTCCGCATCGCAGAAATCAACTACAACCCAGCCCAACCAGCCTCCCCCACAGAACTCGCCGCCGCCACCGACAACGACGAATTCGAATTCATCGAACTCCTCAACACCGGCTCCGAATCCCTCGACCTCACAGGCGTCCAGTTCACCGACGGTATCCGCTTCGCCTTCACCCCTAACACCATCCTCCCCGCAGGCGCCCGCATCGCCATCGCCCGCAACCCCGCAGCCTTCTCCGCTCGCTACGGCCCAGCCACCACTCCCGTCGGCCCCTACGCCCCCGACAACCTCAGCAACGCCGGAGAAACCGTCACGCTCGTCGACGCCGCCGGCACAGTCATCCAGTCCATCACCTACGACGACTCATGGGCCCCCGCCTCCGACGGCGCCGGCCACTCGCTCGTCCTCCGCAACCCAGCCAACCCAACCGCGCCAACCGCCGCCGCATGGGCCCTCGGCGGCATCAACGGCAGCCCCGGCAGCCCCGGCGGCCCGCCCCTCACCGAATTCAACCTCTGGCGTAACTCCCACTTCTCCCCTGAAGCCCTCGCCGACCCAGCCATCAGCGGACCCTCCGCAGACGCCTCCGGCGAAGGAATCCCCAATCTCCTCCGCTACGCCTCAGGTCTCACCCCATCGGACGCCGCCTCTCCCGCCTCGCCATCCATCATCACCGAGGCCGCTTCTCTCCAGTTCATCTTCCGCCAGCTCGCCTCCGCCACCGATCTCATCTACTCCGTCCAATCTTCCAGCGACCTCTCCTCATGGGCTCCCGTTCCCGGCACGCCCACCACTCGCTCGGATCTCGGCAACGGCACCATCGAATCCACCCTCCTTCTCCCTAACGCTCCCTCTCCACGGCTCTTCCGGCTCTCGGTTCAGCTGCGCCCATGATCGCCCGCCTCCTCCTCGCCTCCATCCTCACTCTCCACGCCGCCGCAGCCCCCGGGCTCTCCGGCAAGGTCCTCGTAGGCTATCAGGGTTGGTTCCGCACGCCCTCAGATGGCACCAACTCCGGCTGGCAGCACTACTCCCCATCCGCCACCTTCACCCCAAACCACTGCCACATCGACCTCTGGCCAGATGTCCGCGAACTGCCACCCGCAGCTCGCGTCACCACACCATTCCGCCACCCGGACGGCTCCCCAGCAGAGGTCTTCTCCTCCACCAACCCTACCGTCATCCAACTCCACTTCCAATGGATGCGCGACTACGGCATCGACGGCATCTTCCTCCAGCGCTTCGCCAGCACCACCCGCTCCGAACACCTCCGCAATCCCCAGGACGCCATCCTCAGCGAGGTCCGCTCCGCCGCCGCCTCCACCGGCCGCTCATGGACGCTCATGTACGACCTCTCCGGCATCTCCAAAGACGCCGCCGCCACCGTCATCAGCGACTGGAAACACCTCGAAAAGCAATTCCACCTAACCGACGCCTCCAGAAACCCTGCTCTCCTCCGCCACCTCGATAAACCACTCGTCGCCCTCTGGGGCTGCGGCTTCAATGACCGCCCCCCCATGCTCGATCAATGGCGCCAACTCATCGACTTCTTCAAAAACCACGCCCGCTGCTCCCTCATGCTCGGCGTACCCGCCTTCTGGCGCTCCCTCGACCGCGACGCCACAGCCGACCCTGACTTCCTCACCCTGGCCGCCTCCGCAGACGTCATCAGCCCATGGAATGTCGGCCGCTTCAACTCCCCGGAAGCCGCCGCTCGCCACGCCGCCACCACCACGAAAGCCGACATCGCATGGTGCCGCGCACGCAACATCTCCTTCCTCCCCGTTGCCTTCCCAGGCTTCAGTTGGCACAATCTCTCCGCCTCCAGAAACCGATCCGAACCCCTCAACGCCATCCCCAGACTTGGCGGCCGCTTCCTCTGGGAACAATTCCGCTCCTACCGAAACGCCGGAGCCGACTCCGTCTACGTCGCCATGTTCGACGAACTCGACGAAGGCACCGCCATCATGAAAATCCGCCAGGACCCTCCCGCAACCCCCACTCAGTTCGTCGCAGAACCAGATGTCCCCGGCGATCACTACCTCTGGCTCTCCGGCAAGGCCGCCCTTCTCTTCCGCAACCCTCCCGCCAACTCCCCCATGCCCACCAGATCCCCCTGAACCACCTCACCCATCCCCTTGCCCGCACCCCCCACCCCTCCAATCGTCACCCTCATGCAGGCCGTCTCCGCCGCCGCCGTCCAGGACGCATGGCACGATCTCTACAATTCCTCCGACGATCACGCCGAATCCCTCGTCGACGCTTTCATCCACGAACAACCTCATCTCGCCGACCTCCTCGCCCGCGCCGAATCCTCCATCAGCACCGTCGACGACCGCGGCTTCCTCCTCCTCTACGGCACATGGGCATGGCTCGCCTTCCGCCGCGCCGGCCGCAGCAACCACCCCATCCCTGCCTCCGCCGTCGCCGCCGCCCTCGCCCGCAATCAACTCGACGCCGCATGGCTCCAGAACTCCTCCGACAAATCCCTCCTCGACTCCGCTCGCCACTTCACCCGCGACTACCGCCAGTGGCCCCTCTTCAGCGCGCTCATCCACGACATCATGCAGGGTGAACTCGAACGCGAACAATCCGCCGACGACATCACCGGCATCCTCCTCCTCCACGCCAAAACCATCGTCGACGCCCTCGACGCCTGAACCGCCCACCCCCGCCAAACCAACAGAACCCTAACCCCCCAACACCCCCGCCCGCTCCAGCCACCCCCGGCACTCCTCCGCCGTCTCCATCCCCAGCAACGCTTCGCCAAACGCCAGCAACCGCTCCTCATCAAGCCCGCCCAACAGCGGCACCAACTCCCCCGCCTCCCCCGGAAACTTCCGCCCCACCTGCCGCGACGCAATCTGCACCAACCCCTCCTGCCGACCCTCCTGCCGACCCTCCTGCCGACCATGAATGCGTCCGATCTGGATGAATGGATTGACGAGTTTCGGCATAGCGGCAAGTTCGGGTTCGTTGCTGATCATCCTATCCATGGTTGCCTCAATCTGCAAGGCCTGCGATTCCTCCAGCGGAACATAGTGCTGAATAAACTCCATCACCGCCTCGGTGTCTTCCACCGAAAGCCGCTGCCGCACCGACTCCGCAAGGGTCTCCACAATCGCACGCACCTGCTCGTCCTGCGTCAGCTTCATCAGCGACGTCATCGCCAGCGCCGCCACATTCCGGCTCCGCAGAAAGGGCTCAGGATCCATGCCGCTGAACTGCACCACCGGACACCGGAACCGGACACTCGCAAGCTCCCCAAAATCCCAGTTCAGTTCATTCCGCACCGCCACCGCCGGCTTCGCATACGTCAGCAGCACCACCGGCAGCACCTTCATTCCATATCGAATGCAGTCCCGCATCGCATACTCCACCGCCCGCTCAATCATCGCCCCCTCCGCCCGACTCTGACTCTCAATGTGCACCAGAAAACCCACGTCGCCATCCCGCTGCCGCAACCGGATCAGCAGATCCCCGGACCGGCGCGGCCGATGCTTCGATCCCGGATGCTCCTTGTCCAGATACTCGATCTCCTCAAGGCTCGCAAATCCCTCCAGCCCAGGAAGAAACGCCCGACAGAACTCCCGAAACAGCCGCGGCTGCTGCAGCAGTTTCTTGATCAGATCGTCATGACCGGGCACTCCCGAACCGGGGCTCATGCCTCACCAATCCCTGCCCTCGCAGAATTCCGCAACACCGCATTTGCTTTTTTACCGCACTCAGTCAGGCCGCCGCTGCAACTGCACCATCCCCAGCAACTCCTCATCACTCATCGCCAGTAGCATCCCCGCCGACCCATCCCGATCCTCCAGCACCTCCGTCGCCAGCCGCTTCTTGTCCCGAATCAGATAGTCAATCCGCTCCTCCAGCGTCCCTTCACAGATGAACTTGTGCACCATCACCGGCCTCGTCTGGCCAATCCGGTACGCCCGGTCCGTCGCCTGATCCTCCACCGCAGGATTCCACCAGCGGTCAAAATGAATCACATGCGACGCCGCCGTCAGCGTCAGACCAGTCCCCCCGGCCTTCACACTGATCACAAAAAACGGCGGCCCCCCAGCCGCCTGAAACCGCTCCACCAGCTGCTGCCGCTGCACCACCGGCGTCCCCCCATGCAGCACCAGACCAGGCATCCCCCACACAGCCTCCAGATGCGCCGCCAGTGGCCCCGTCATCTCCCGGAACTGCGTGAATACCAGCACTCTCTCCCCGCGCGACGCAATTTCCTGACAAATCTCCGCCAGCCGCCCGAACTTCCCGCTGTCCGCCGCATCATAAACCGCATCCCCGCTGAACAAGCTAGGGTGATTGCAGATCTGCTTCAGCCTCAGCAGCGACCCTAGCACCACGCCCTGCCGCTGCACCGGATCCTCCGCCGCCGCCAGTTCCTTCGCCATCGCATTCACCGCCCGCTGATACAGCACCACCTGCCTCCGGCTCAGCAGACACCACGACGGCATTTCCGTCTTCGCCGGAAGCTCCGGCGCAATCCCAGGGTCCGTCTTCATCCGCCTCAGAATGAACGGCTGCACCAGCCGCCGCAACGGTGCCATGCCCTCCGGATGCTTCTCCAACCGCTTCGTCAGCGCTCCAAAATCCGCCGCACTCCCCAGCAGCCCGGGATTCAGAAAGTCAAACAGGCTCCACAAATCCGTCAGGCGGTTCTCCACCGGCGTCCCCGTCAGCGCCACCCGGCAACCCGCCAGCATCGATTTCACCGCCCGCGCCTGCGCCGTCCCCGGATTCTTCACCGCCTGCGCCTCATCCAGAATCACCGCATCCCATTCCACCCCGGCCAGCGCCTCAATCCTTGTCAGGACCGTGTACGTCGTGATCACCAGTTCCCCGCTCCTGAACACTTCGTGCGTCCCCGCATTGAACCGCCGCCACTCCGCACCCTCCATCGCCGACCGGTGCGCCACCACATACCCCAGCCCCGGCGCAAACTTCCGGATCTCCCGCGTCCAGTTCCCTAACAGAGAAGCCGGCACCACCAGCAGCGACGGACGCCGCGCCGTCCCCTCCGGCCACTCCGCACGCCTCAGCAGAAGCCACGCAATCACCTGCAGGGTCTTCCCTAATCCCATGTCGTCCGCCAGACACGCCCCCATCCCCGCACCCGTCAATTGCCGCACCCACGCCGTACCCGCTCGCTGATAACTCCGCAACTCCGCCAGCAAACCAGGCACTGGCGGCAACTCCACTTTCCCCGCCTCCCTCAACCCCCGCAATCCCTCCAGCCGCGCCTCCAGCTCACCTCCCGCCACCGTCTCGCTCCACCCGCCTTCCTCTTCCGCCGGCAAGCTAGGCAATCCACCACCAAGCCCCGACAGCATCCGCATCCCCACATGAAACGGAATCCCCCGCGCATTCGCCGCCGCCGCCATCTGCCACCGCTCCATCGCCTCACGCAGCTTCCTCCGGTCCACTTCCACCCACTGCCCCTTCAGCGAAACCAACGGAGCCTCACTGCTCATGATCCGCTCCAGCTCCGCCTCCGTCAGCACCGCCCCACCCGCCGCCGCCCTCACATCAAACCGCAGCACCGCTTCCTCCCCCAT
>JAIXVE010000072.1 GCA_027483175.1 Verrucomicrobiaceae bacterium
TCCGTATTCCGCAAGATTCGGCACGCCGTCGAAATCCGGATCCCCCAGATCCGCCGCTTCCGCATCCCCCAGCCACTCCAGCTTCCACTGCTGCAGCGGTCCCAAAGCCGAAAACCGAAACGCGGTCCCACCACCACTCGCCCCACCCGCAGGCGTCGTCCCCGTCACCACCCCGTCCACCCCAACCACCAACCCGCCCGTCACCAGCAATCCTCCATCCACAAAACCACCCCTCCCCGGTGCCTCCCCTCCATTCCCCGTGAACGAAAACAATCCCTCCAGTCCCACCCCCGCACGATACTTCCAAACCGCCCCGTACCCTCCCGCCCCGCCCTCAGTAGTCATCCCGTAAAGCGCGCCATCCGCTCCCACCGCCACCGACCCCGCAGGCACCACCCCCGTCGCCCCGCCAAACTCCGCCACCACCGCCCAGTCATTGCTCGCAGGCCGCACCCGAATCAGCGCCCCGCCATCCGCCGCCCCACCACGACTCACCGTCCCGTACAAAGCCCCGTCAGCCCCTAACACCAATCCACCCAGCGGCACCCGCGGCCCATTCGCCGCAAACTCCCCGATCGTTGTCAGCACCCCGCTCGCCGACACTCGGAAAATCGTCCCCGCATCCGCCGCACCACCCGCTTCCGTCAGCCCGTAGTAGCTCGCATTCGGCGCTAACACCACTCCTCCCCGCGGGCGCGACCCCTTCGCAGTCCCCGCCGTACCCGTGAAGCTCACCACCCGCGTCCGCACACCCGCCGCCGTCACTTTGTAAATCGTTCCCCGCCCCGTCGCCCCGCCTTCCCGCGCCGTCCCGTACAATCCCCCGTCACTCCCCAATACCAGCGGTCCCTCCGGCAGGCTCCCGCCACTCAACGTCGCCGCCGACACTAACGCAAGCCCCTCCCCGCCAAACCGATACACCGTTCCCCGCCCGCTCGCCCCGCCTCCCGACGCCACCCCATAATACTCCGCTCCCACCCGCACCAACCCACCCTCCGGCGCACTCCCCGTCAACCCGCCTAACACCCCATCCGCCGTCAACGCCCCGCCCGTCCCCATCCGCACCAGAGTCCCGCCACCATTCAACCCACCCATCCGCATCGGAAACAACCACTCCACCCCACTCGCCACCGGCGCTCCCGACGGCATCCATCCCATCGTCGTTCCAAACGCCGCCACCACCCCATACAACCCAGCCGTCGACACCCGGAAAATCCCGCCATTCTCCCCCGCCATCCCCGCACTGACCGTCCCGTACAGCCAGCCATCGCCTCCCAGCGTCAACCCGCCCCGCGGCACCGATCCCGCCGCCACCCCCGCCTTCCCCGTCAGCGATGCCACCACCGCATGCACTCCGCCAGTCGTCAGGCTGAACACGGTCCCGAACCCACCCGCGCCCCCGCTAGCCGTCGTCCCGTACAGCAACCCATTCGCCGCCCGCGCCAGCGACCCCGTCGGCTGCGATCCCGTCGCATCCGCAAACGCCCGCAGACTCGTGAACGCCCCCGCCGTCGTCAGCCGCCACGCCGTCCCGAAATCGTTAGCCCCCCCGAACTCCGTCGTCCCGTATAGATTCCCGTCACTGTTCAGCAGCAACCCACCCGCAGGATTCGCCCCCGGCCGCCCCCCTCCCGTCCCGCTGAACTCCGCTAACAATCCATATGCCCCGCTCGTCGTCACACTGAACACCGTCCCAAAGCCTCCACTCCCGCCCTCGCGCGTCACGCCGTATAACGTATTCCCGTTGAACACCATCGCCCCCACCGGCCCGGACCCCTTCGCCGCTCCACCAGCACCCGTGAACTCCACCAGCGTCGTCAGCACCCCGCCAGACGTCAGCCGGAACACCGTCCCGAACCCACCCGCACCACCAGCCGCCGTCGTCCCGTAAAAATTCCCATCGCTGTGCCTCACCAGTTGCTGCGGCACCGCCCCCCGCACCGCCCCACCCGTCCCCGTAAACGACAGCACCGTCGCAAATACCCCGGCCTCCGTCACCCGGAACACCGTCCCGTACCCGCCCGCACCACCCTCACTTGTCGTCCCGAAAAACTCCCCGCCCAGCCCAGCCGTCAACCCGCTCACCGGCCCCGCCCCATCACTCCCGCCAAACGAATGCACCATTCTCACCACGCCGTCACCACCCACCCTAACCACTGCCCCCAGTCCATTCGCCCCACCCGCCGACGCCGTCGCGTACCACCGCCCATCACCCCCCGCACTCAACGGCGCCATCGGCTGCACCGCAGGCCTCTCAAACGACGCCAGCAACTCATACCCCGCCGCGGCCGGCACCGCCGTGCACGCCATAACTGAAAGTCCGATCGTCAGGTGTCGCTTCATGATTCCCCCATTAGTAACCACGCCCGCCCCGCTCGGCCACCCGCACTACGTAACCGCAGCGTTACGCTTCAACAGTTTCCAAATCCACTTCCTGCGCCATCATCACCCCATTCATGAACCCGCCCACCCGCCACCGCTCCAACGCGCTGCTCATGGCCGCCGCCAGCGCAGGAGCCATCGCGGGTTCACTCGGCACTCTCGCCATCCAGCACTGGCAGAACCCAACAATTTCCGGGACGGCCGTTTCCGTTCCGGGGACCCAAGCGTCGCCGGTCCGGAAACCGGCGCTCACCGCCCGGACCGGCGACCATGGGGTCAAACTCGCGCAAATCATCAACGCAGACGATCTGGAACACAAGAGCGTTGATCTCCAGCGCCTCGGCTCGGAAGTCGCCTCAACCGACCAGGCCCTCGCCCTCCGCATGGCCGGCGGCATCGCCAGTCAGGCCGACCGCTCCGACTTCCTCCGCGGGGTCGTCGCCGCCATGGCCGACCGCGACCCGCTCGCCGCCGCTCAATTCGCCCTCCAGCAGTTCTCCCCAGGTGCCCTCCAGGCCGACGCCCTCCGCATCACCCTCGGCAAATGGGGTGCCGCCAACCCCCGCGACGCCTACGCATGGGCCAACTCTAACCTCAGCGGTCCCGTCAAAGACGAGGCCATCAACGCCGTCGTCTCCCACTGGGCCGCCAACGCCCCCGACCAGGCCGCCAAATGGTTCACCGAAACCGGCAGCACTTCCCAGCCGCTCCTCACCGCACTCGTCGGTTCATGGGCCGCTAAATCCCCCGCCGACGCCGCCCGCTGGGTCGAAACCCTCCCCGACGCCGTCAACCGCGACACCGGTCGCGTCGTCGCCGCCCGCGAATGGGCCGCCCAGAACCCCTCCGAAGCCGCCGCCGCCTACCCTAACCCCCCACCGGAACTCGCCGCCGTCCTCGCCGACATCTGGGGTTCCTCCAATCCCGCCGACGCCGCCCATTGGGTCAATCAACTCCCTAGCGGCCCCAGCCGCGAAGAAGCCGCCGCCACCCTCGCCACCGTCTGGGCCGCCAGCGACATCAACGCCGCCGCCGCATGGTCCGCCAACCTCCCAGACCCCTCCGTCCGCGCCGCCGCCGTCGAACACATCGCCGCCACATGGGGTGCCATCGACCCCGACAACGCCATCGCATGGCTCGGCACTCAGCCGGATAACCTCCGCGACCGCGGCTACCTCGGTGCCTACAATTCATGGGCCGGCACCGACCCCGACGGTCTAGCCGACTGGATCTCCCAACTCCCTCCCAGCCCCCAGGCCGACACCGCACGCCGCAGTCTCGGCGAGGTCACCATCGAATCCGACCCCGCCGCCGCCATGGACCTCGCCCTCGGCATGAACCCAACCTCCCAGGCAGACACCGCCGGCCGCTGGTTCCGCGCATGGCGCCGCTCCGACGACGCCGCCGCCCAGGATTGGCTCCAGCAGAACTGGAACACGCTCCCGGACGCCACCCGCGCACGCCTCGGAACCGAACAGTCCCGCTCCCAGCCCTGACCCGCCTCAACCCGCAGGCTCAGCTCAACTCGGCGATCACTTCGATCTCCACCAAGGCATCCAGCGGCAGCTTCGCCACCTGCACCGTGCTCCGAGCCGGCTTGTGCCCGCCGAACGCCGCCGCATACAGCTCGTTCATCGCCGCAAAATCCCCCAGATCCTTCAGAAACACGGTCGCCTTCACCACATTCGCAAACGTCGCCCCAGCCGCCGCCAGCACCGCACTCACATTCGCCAGCACCTGCTCGGTCTGCCCGCGAATCTCCACAGCCTCGATCTTCATCGTGTCCGGATTCAACGGCAGCATCCCCGCACAAAACAACAGATGCCCGCTCCGGATCGCCTGCGAATAAGGACCGACCGCCGCCGGTGCATGTTCAGAACTGATAATCTCCATAGTCCCAAACCCATGCACAGCACCCGCCACGCGTCGAGCGCATACGTCGACTGATGCCCGCCCGCCGCTTGCAAGTTGCCCGCACCCGCGGACGTACGCCTCCTCATGTCCGCGCCCTCCCACCCTCCCGCCCCTCGCTCCAAAGGGCTCATCGGGATGCTCCTCCATCCGGTCATCCTCTGCATCATCATCGCCTTCATCCTCGTCGGCATCGGTGACCAGTACCCTTTCTCCCCCTTCCCCATGTACAGCCGCATCGA
>JAIXVE010000199.1 GCA_027483175.1 Verrucomicrobiaceae bacterium
CAACACGCCCCCTCGCCCAACCAGCCACCTCCTTCCCGCCCACTTCCCGTAGTGCCGACCGCCTAGTAGCCCGTGATGGCGCGAAGCGATACCCCGGGTCACCATCCAAAATCGCCCCAACCCCGTACGGGGTTGCCCCCTCCGAACAAGCAGCCGAAGGCTCTGGACTGCTGTCAGAATTACAGCTCTCTCTCGCACGAAGTGCGCCTGCCAGCCCCTCCAAACAAGCCCGGGATCGCGAGGCTCCGTACTCGCGCCACCGAACAAGCCCCCTCTCCCAACAAGCCAATCTCACTTCTCACTTCTCACTTCTCACTTCCCTCCACCTCTCCCGACAAGCCCCCACACCCGATCCGTCCGATCCGTCCCATCAGTCCGATCTGCCCTCATCCTCACCTTAAGACAGTCACCCTCCTGCGCCACGCCCCCAGGCATTCGCGACCGAGCCCCCTCAGGAATTCCAGAATGCCACCATCCACAGCCCGTTTTCAACGCCGTCCCGGCCCTGCCCACGGGCCCTCCTGCCTTTTCGAACATCAGTCCCCCCAAACCTCACCCGCCCCTCAAACCCCTCATTTCCAACTAGTTAAAAGGAGTAGGCAGTCTGGGACTCGAACCCAGGACCAACGGATTAAAAGTCCGCTGCTCTACCGACTGAGCTAACTGCCCGTACGATTCTCCCCGCGGCTATGCTTCGCATCGCCGCGCCGGGTTGGTCCCCTAAACACGGAACCAGCACCGCGCAACCAGTTTTGCATCGTCACTCCTCTTCAGCCCCATTTTACCAATCCCGCACCACCAGCGCCCGATTCTTCCAGAAATACGCCATCCCGGACCAGATCGTCGTCACCCCAGTCACCGCCAGCAGCACCGGCACCGCCCACCGCGCATCCAGCAGCGGAGCCCGAAACAACGGCGCACACCACCGGAACGGCGCTTCCCCAGACGCCTGCAGCAGCAGCAGATAACTCGCCGCCACCATCTGCCACACCGTCTTCTGCTTCCCCAAACGGTCCGCCGCCAGCACCGCCCCGTGCGCCGACGCCACCAGCCTCAACCCAGTCACCAGAAACTCCCGCGCCAGAATCGCAATCACCAGCCACCCCGGCAAGGTCCCGCACCGGTCGTCCATCAGCACCACAAACGCCGCCGCCATCAGCACTTTGTCCGCCAGAGGATCCATCAGCTGCCCGAACGCCGTGATCAGATTCCGCTCCCGCGCAATCCTCCCATCCAGATAATCCGTGTAGGACGCCACCCCGAACACCACCGCCGCCGCAGAAAATGCCCACGGCAGCCCGGAATACGCCAACACCACAAAAACCACGGTGAGGCCGAGGCGGGCAACGGTCAGCTGGTTCGGGAGATTCATGTCGTCGCCCTCCCACTCACCCCGCCCGCGCACCCGCACAAGTCAATTCCCACTCCCCGCCGCACCCCCCGTACCCCCTCCCGTCCCCGCCCAGTCTATCAGCTAGAAAATATTCCGGAATTTGTGAACGGTCACCCTCCCGCATAGCGTTTATCATCGCATCCGGCCTCGTGGCCGCGGCGCGAACTGAGAAATGGGCAAATGGATCTCGCCACCGCTGTCCCGACCGGCGCCTCGCACTCCCCCCACCCCTCCTGTCTCCACCCCACTCATCTCTCCAAACCCATGTACTCCCTCCTCCGCCGCCGTCTCCTCACCGCCCTCCTCCTCGCCGCCGCTCCCGCCGCCGCCTTCGCCCAGCAGGCCCCGCCATCACCTCCCACCCCCAACGTCCGCCTCTCCCAACAGGGCGCACGCAGCGACGTCGAAATCGAATTCCCCAGCGCCGTCGCCTCCGACGCCATGATGCAGGCCCCCAGCCCAGCCTCCCAGTTCCTCGACCTCAAACCCGCCCGCCCTGACGCCACCCTCGCATGGCGCACCCGCTCCTCCGCAGCCCTCAGCATCAACGGGCTCATCCCCCTCGGTCAGTCCATGACCGTCGCCCTCAAAAAAGACCTCAAAGACGCCACCGGCAAACAACTCGTCCCGCCCGAACCAATCCTCGTCCCCGGCGAACCGTTCCGTCTCACCTCCCGCACCCCCTCATGGTTCCAGCAGGGCACCGCCACCGCTCGCAACCCGCGCCTCACTCTCTACTTCAACGACCTCGTCGACCCCGTCGCCCTCTCAAGACTCCTCGTCTTCACCAGCAAGGAAGGCGCACGCGTCCCCGCCTCCGCCACCACCCCGCGTCTCGCCACTCTCAACCGCTATCGCGTCCCCGTCGGCTCATGGAAAGAACAACAGGCCGCCGACCCCGAATCCTCCAACTCCCGCCAGAAGCCCCTCCCCCCTGACTCCCCGGACCTCGCCGGCTCCGTCATCACCGTCGAACCCAAAAGCCCTCTCCCCATCGGCTCCAAATGGCAACTCACCCTGCCAACCGGCCTCCCCAATCTCGACCGCAATGCCTTCTTCCAGGAACCCTACGCCATCGAAATCGGCGACATCCCGGAACTGAAACTCATCGACCACACCGCCGAACCAGTCCTCGACGGTCAACGCCGCCTCATCCTCTCCTTCAATAAATCCGTCGCCTCCGAATCCCTCCCCGACTCCCGCTTCAGCAGATACATCGTCATCCAGCCCACCCCTCCCAATCTAACATGGAAGGCCTCCGGCTCACAACTCATCGCCTCCGCAGACTTCCTCCTCTCCACCACATACAACGTCTCCCTCTTCGCCGGCCTCCCCGCCGCCGACGGCACCACCCTGCCCGCCGCCTTCAAGGACAATCTCACCTTCTCCGCACACCCGCCTCACCTCTCCCTCCCAGCCTACGACGCCGCCCAATGGCTCGACGGCCGCGGCACCTTCGAATTCGCCACCGCTAACCTCCACTCCGCCGCTGTCTCCATCAAACGCATCGCCCCGGAAATGGCCCCTCTCGCCCTCCGTGGCTACAGCGCCTACCAGCAAGACCGCGCCGACTCCGGCGAAAACACCCGCATCCCTCCCCTCACCGTCCCCGGCAAGGTCGTCTTCAACACTTCCTTCCCCTCCGCCGTCGCCATCGACCAGAGCGAACGCTTCCGCTTCTCATGGGACAAGGTCTCCAACGGCAAACGCCAGCCAGGTCTCTACTTCATCGACGCCTCCGGCCCGGCCAAACCCGACGGCCTAAACCCCCGAAACCAACCCTCCCCACTCGGCGCTCAATCCATCGTCCAACTCACCGACATCGGCGTCGCATGGAAACGCGGCCCGCTCGAAACCACGCTCTTCGCCTTCTCCCATTCCACCGCCCGCCCCATCGCCGCAGCCTCCCTCACCGTCTATAACGAGGACTGCGAACCCACCAGCCGCGCCACCACCGACGCCAACGGTCTCGTCACGTTCTCCGACCCCGCCGCTCGCTGGCTCGTCCTCCAGTCCGGCAACGACTACCACTGTCTCCCCGCAGGTTCCGCCGCCCCAGCCCTCAACATGTGGTCGTTCAACATCCCATGGGAATCCACCTCCTCCAGCGAACCCATTCGAGAACTCCTCTTCTTCACCGAACGCCCCGTCTACCAACCCGGCGAAACCGTCTATCTGAAATCCATCAACCGCCTGCGCTCCCCCGCCGGTCTCGCCCTCCCACCACCCGCCGAACCAGCCCGCCTCCGCTTCTTCGACCCACGCGGCCGCCTCATCAGCGAAAACACCATCGCCTTCTCCGACTCCGGCACCTACTCCACTTCATGGCAACTCCCCGTCGGCTCCATCGGCTGGTTCCGCGCAGAAATCGACTTCCCGCCACCCGCTAACACCACACCTCCAGTCGACGAAGACGACGACCGCTTCACCCGCCGCCACCGCGCCACCTTCTCCACCCCCATCTTCGTCCAGGAGTACCAGCCGAATTCCTTCCGCCTTTCCTTCGACGGCACCACCGCCTCCCGCGACGCCGAAGCCCTCCACGTCCCCATCTCCGCCGCCTACTTCATGGGCAAGGCCCTCAGCAAAGCCTCCGTCTCATGGACCGCACGGCTCGCCCAGGCTTCCTTCAACCCCGCAAAATGGCCCGACTTCTCCTTCGGCATCCAACCCCAGACATGGGTCAGCGACGGTGAACGCTACTTCGAACTCGAACAATCCTCATGGTCCGCCCCGCTCCTCACCGGCCAGGGCTCTCTAACTCTCTCCGACAAGGGCACCGCCACCATCGACGCCCCCATCCCATCCTCCTTCGGCGTCCCCGGCCCCAAATCCCTCTCCATCGAAGCCGAAGTCACCGACATCAATCAGCAGACCATCGCCGGTTCCTTCCTCCACACCGAACACTCCTCCGCCTTCTACCTCGGAGCCAAACGCCCCAACCGCGCCTCCGAAGTCGGTGAGGAAATCACCATGGAAATCGCCGCCGTCCAATCCAACGGCGATCCCGTCACCCAGCCCGTCGACGTCACCATCACCCTCGAACGCCTCACATGGAACGCCGTCCGCGTCGAAGCCGCCGGCGGAGGCACCTCCGTCCGCAATGACCCCGTCTTCGCCACCGTCAGCGAACACCACCTTTCCGTCGCCCCCTCCACCACCGGCGGCACTCCGTTCTCCTTCCGCCCAGCCGCCCCAGGCTCCCACCACCTCGTCCTCACCGCCAAAGACGCCGCCGGAGCCGCCGTCAAATCCGTCATCTCCTTCGACGTCTATAAACAAGGCTCTCTCTGGCAATCCAAAGACGGCATCCAGATCGAACTCACCCCGGACCGCGACTCCTACGCCGAAGGCGACTCCGCTCGCATCCTCGTCAAATCCCCACTCAACGGCACCGCCCTCGTCACCGTCGAACGCCACAAGGTCCTCCACCAGCAGGTCGTCCAACTCGCCCCAGGCGGCATCGTCGAGATCCCCATCCAGAAAGGCTGGGCCCCCAATGTCTTCGTCTCCGTCACCCACCTCCGCGGCGGCCTCGACGACCCGCGCGAAATCAAATCCCCGGAATTCCGCACCGGCTTCGCTAACCTCAACATCTCCGGCGGCACCCACCACCTCGCCATCGCCCTCAAACCTTCCCAGCCGGAATTCCGACCCGGCACCCCGGTCTCCATCACCGCCACGGCCACCGACGCCGCAGGCCAGCCGCTTCCTAACACCGAACTCGCCCTCTGGGCCGTCGACGAAGGCATCCTCAGTCTCATGCCATGGCAAGCCCCGGACCCCACCGCATTCTTCCACCGCCCAGCCTCTCTCTCCGTCACCACCGGCCTCTCCCTCACTCGTCTCCTCAACGAGGACCCCAAAGCCCTCGACTTCGCCAACAAGGGCTTCACCATCGGCGGCGGCGGCGACGAATCCGCCCCAGCGATCCCTCTCCGCAAGGACTTCAAACCAGTCGCCTTCTGGCACGGCAATCTCCGCACCGCCGCCGACGGCTCCATCACCGTCTCCTTCCCCGCCCCGGACAACCTCACCGAATTCCGCGTCCTCGCCGTCGCCAACGAAGGAGCTACCCGCTTCGGTTCCGCCTCCTCTTCCTTCCGCATCAATAAACCCCTGATGCTCGAACCCGCCCTCCCGCGCTTCGCCAACTCAGGCGACGAGGTCGTCCTCAAGGCCATCCTCCACAACACCACGCCTAACGACACGTCCGTCGATCTCGAACTCATCACCGACAACCACGTCCTCATCCTCAACCACCTCGGCGGTTCCCCGCAACCCTCCACGCTCCACGTCCCCGTCTCCATCCCAGCCGGTGCCACCCGCGCCGCGTCCATCCCCGTCCGCTTCGTCAAGGCCGGTCACGCCACCTTCCGCTGGAAAGCCTCAGGCCCCTCCGCGGACCTCTCCGACGCCATCGAAAACGCCCTCGACGTCGGCCACTCGGAACCGCTCCTCCGCGACCTCACCTTCGCCTCAATCTCCAGCACCGACGCCGCTCGCAATCTCCTCGCCTCCGTCCGCCCGGAAGTCCTCGCCGGCGAAGGCTCAGTC
>JAIXVE010000352.1 GCA_027483175.1 Verrucomicrobiaceae bacterium
TAACGCAGCCCGGGGCAACGCCCCGGGTCTACCCCACCCAACACACCGAGCCCTGAAAGGGCGCCCCATCTTTTCCCGGGGCACCGCCCCGTGACGAAGAGCCCTGTCCAATCGCCCACGCCCACCCCTCCCCAAGCCAAAGGCTTGCCAGAAATCCACCGCCGGGAAAACCCCTTCACTCGTCCTCGCCGTCGCCCATCAGCTACCGCCTCATCTCACGGTAACCGGCTTCATCCGACCGGATTGATCCGTTTCACGCCAGCAAACCGATCGAAATCGCGGTCGTTGCTTGCGATGGTGGCAGAATGTTCCAGCGCGTGCAGCGCGATCAAGGCATCCGTGGAAAGATTGCCGCCCGTGCCCGCTTCCTCCAGCAGATCGAAAAATCGTCCAAGAGCATTCTCGGACAGATGGACGATCCGAACATGCGGGAAACTCAACCAATGCTCGACGAGACGCCGGACACACGCGGGCGAGAGCGGATTCTCACACACATTCGGATGCATGAGCAGGCGGGTGACCGCCAGCACCACGACCCATGCGATCCCAACCGGCTCGGCTCCGGAAAGCACCGCCTCCCACCATAGTCGCGCCTTGGCGTGCCATGGAGAGGCTTCGTCGTGGGCGAAAATCAGGACATTCGCGTCAGGAATGATCATCGCTTTCCAGCATCCTCCGCTTCGATCTGGTCATACAACTGATTCATACTCAACCCTCGGTACGCCGACTTGATCCCCACGCGATGCGTTTCAATCCTCACCGGCTGCTCGCACGATGGCGGCGTCGCGCTCAACCCCAGCTGAATCGTTTCCTCAAGAATCTCCCGGAAAGGCCTCCTCCGCTGCCGAGCCCGTTCATGCAATTCACTCAAAATAGCATCACTGATGTTGATCGTCGTCCTCACATCCGCATCATGATGCGGATTGGAAAATGAGTCAACGCTGTGCGTGAACATGTCGAAGAGGCCTGTCCAATTGAACTCGCCAACCCACCACCACCCCGCCGAGGGCCGGCCACCCACCAACCCGCCATTAGCCCTTCCCCTTCCCGCGCCACTGATTCGCCCGCTCATTCAGCTGCGCCAGACGCGCCGTCTCCTGCACTCGTGCCGCACGAGTCTCCGGCCGCTTCGCCTGAAGCACCCATTCAAGAATGCCCCGCTTCGCTGACCTCGGAAAGTCCCGGAAGTTCTGCTCCGCAGGTGGCAACCCAGCCAGAGCCTCACATAAGTCTTGCGGCACCACCAGCTCTTCAACCTCATCCAGTAAGCACCACGAGCCATCCGCCTTCGCCTCCTCAACCTTCGCAAAACCCGCACGCTGCATCAAGCCAGCCCCTACCAATCGTTCCACCCGCTCCTTGTTGAGCCTCGACCACCCGGTCTTCCGCTTCCGCGGCGCAAACCACAGCATCGACCGCTCCTCATCAAGCCTGTTCGGCTTGCTATCCACCCAGCCAAAGCAAAGCGCCTCCTCCACCGAATCATTGTAATCAAATCGAGCCTTCCCCGTGCCCTTCTTGAAGCTCACCAGCCACACCCCCGTGGACCGACCATGGTTCTCCATCAGCCACTCACGCCACTCAGCACGGGACAGAGGATGAACAGCATTCGGAGGAAGCATCGACACAATGGATGAATTCACGGCCCCCCACTCACTGAATCCTGATCACGTGTGACTCGTTGAGAGCCGCGAACTCACCCGCATACTCTGCCGACGCAAACTCGTAATCAATCCACTCTCCCCGCGCCGTGACATCAAAACGACGTGGAAAGAAAACCTCGAACAGAATCCACGGACTCAACGCCGCCAACACAAGGCCAGCAACCTTGAGCTTCCTGAATGGCGTGCCTCCCCCAACCATCGGCATGAAGACAAACACGCCCACAACAGCGAATGCCATCATGAGCATGTCCCGACCGAAGCTCTGAAGATAAAAGCGGCCACGATACTTCCGCGAAATGGGCGCTCGAACACGTCGCCAGCCGAAGACCAGAAGAATCGGAGCCAGAAAAGAAAGAATCGCACTCTGCGAGTTCGCCAGAACGACAACCTCCGCGTCAGGATCAGCCTCACCACTGTAAACACATCGGGGCGGAAACACCGGCTTCACGGACTTGGGCAATCGGACGTCTGTGCTCAGCGGCATGGCAAATGGCATTCAGTTGTTGGCCCGCCCAAACAGGCCCGCCACAGCTCACCCTCACAGATCCCAGCGTGCAGAACTCCCGCACCGGACTCCCAAAAGTAACGCTCACATCGAACGACGACAGCCTCTGATTGTTTCATGGCGCTCTGCATCATGCACCTCGAGGCCACCTTGTCGAGCAAACCTTCGCCCACGAGCCTCCGCAATCACCGCCGAAACCAAATCCCAGCGCCTCCCGTGCGCCAACCACCCCACCCATACACAACCTCAGTCGCCAACCCCGGGAGCGCTCGGCACCCCCAATCCCCAACCCGTCAATCCTTACTCCGGGCTCCTCCCCGACCTCCGCTATCCTTATCACCTGCCGACACCACCACACCTTGCACCGGCAGAACCATCATCGAATCCGCAACAGAAAGCACCGCACCAGATGCAGCAAGACAGTCAGCACCCAGAATCCCATCGATCCCAGCCTTCGAATAACCAGCAAGGTAATCCAGCGGCATCACAGCACACGCAATGTCCCGGAACTCCGCCTTACCAGCCGCTAGCACGTCAATTTTCGCAAACTGAATCGCCATCGCTTTGCCGCCGGCACCAACCGCCCGCTCCGCGCTTTCCTTCACCTCAAGCTTAAGCCGATCGGCCGCTTTGGTTCCAATCACCGTCCTCGTTGCTCCAGAATCAACTAGCAATCGAATCGCCTCCTTCCCGCACGTCATCGTCAGAAATACATAGCTGCCTTCACGTTCCAGCTTGGTCACAAGCATGCCCGCCTCGACAGCCGCCTTCTCAAGATCGAAACCGGCACCCTTCATGGGAACATGCATCCTGTGCTGCCGATAGTCGATGATCGCCTTCGTGCCGGAAAGCGTTTCGCCGCCAATCAACCCATCAATCCCCTCAAGGACCGGCAAATCAACGACCGCGACCCTTTGTCCCTCTAGATCCACTGAACCCCCCAACTGCAATCGCTGTACCCGAGATCCGTAGACTTTCCCGGTGCCACCCACTCCGCTGAAGGTCGCATTGAAATCGATCACCGGCAGCTCTCTCGCTTTGGCCGACTTCAACGTCAGTAGCGTTCCCAATGCCCCCGTATCGATCTTGAACTTCGCGTCCTTGCCATTCACCTTCGCGGGAATCAGCAGGCGCTTCTGCTCAGGAATCCACTCCAGTGCATCGCTCTTGCACGTCTTGATCAGAAGGTCGCCAAATACCCGTGAAGCACCAGACTCACTCGAAACACCCGGCTCCGCAGGCAGATTCTCACCGCCGCCGCAATATCCAGTGATCGCAATCAACGCCATCAACGCTGCCGCAAGCGAACGCCGGGAATGAATGTGTAAATACATGCTGGCTTTCTCTATTGTTTTTCAGTTAGTCACACCGCCCGCCCGCACCTCCCAAACGACGGCAGGCACTGGTTGCTTCCTGATCGACAGCATCGTGCATGCTGCACCGGACTTTGTCGAGCAGACCTTGACGCTGGAGTCTCGGAAATCACACCCCCCGGCAGCTTCCAGCCCGCCACGACGCTGACGAAGCGGCCTGTCCGATTGCGCACCCTCCACCCCCAGACCCGACGACTACGGACTTCTGCTCCAGTCGCAACTCTCTCCTGCGAACGCGAGGAGGCTCCGCAACTCGCCCGCTCCCACCAGCCCCTCTCCACATACGCCCACCCCTCACCATTCCGAATTCTCCATTTCCAATTTCCCGCCCCCTCTCGCCCCACCACTTTTACCTTCA
>JAIXVE010000134.1 GCA_027483175.1 Verrucomicrobiaceae bacterium
CATTGCGGTGCCGAATCTGGCGTTGAACAAGCCGGTGACGGCGAGTGGGGCGGTGAATGCGGGGATGACGCCTTCGAATCTGACGGATGGGAATCCGCTGACGGCGGCGCATCCTGCGAGCGGGGTGACGACGGGGTTTTTCTGGCAGGTTGATCTGCTGAGGGTGCAGGCGCTGGACCGGGTGGTGATTTATCAGCGGGCGGACTGTTGCCCGGAGCGATTGAGGAATTACCGGGTGACGATTCACGGGGAGAGTGGCGGGGTGGCTGGGCCGGCGGTGTGGACTGGGGATGTGCGGACGGATCTGACGTTTGCGGGGCCTGGGGAGGCGGACACGGTGACGGCGGCGATGGGGTCGGGGGTGTTCAGCGGGCGGTATGTGAGGATAACGAATCTGGGTGGTGATGCGTTGAGTCCGCAGGTTGCGGAGGTGGAGGTGTACCGTGCGCCGCCGCCGCGGGTGGGGTATTTTGCGCCGGACACGGGGAACATTACGGCGACGGGGAATCCGGCGATGAAGACGGAGGCGGTGCTTTCGTGGCGGGTGGAGGGCGCGGACAGTGTGACGATTGACCGTGGAGTGGGAGTGGTGGCGGCGAGCGGGACGGTGACGGTGCGACCGAGTGAGCGGACGGTTTATACGCTGACGGCGGCGAATGCGGTGGGGTCGGTGACGGCGGTGGTGACGGTGGCGGTGGATGCGGTGGAGCAACCGGTGAGGATCAATGAATTTGTGGCGGACAATGGCGGGGTGGTGCGTGATGAGGACGGGGATGCGTCGGATTGGATAGAGCTATACAATCCGAATGATTTTACGGTGAATCTGGCGGGGATGGGGTTGTCGGACAATCCGGAGGTGTTGCGGAAGTGGGTGTTTCCGGCGGTGGCGGTGGGGCCGGGTGGTTATCTGGTGGTGTATGCGTCGGGGAAGAATCGGGCGGATGGGGCGGCGGTGCTGCACACGAATTTTCAGCTGAGCCGGGCTGGGGAGACCCTGACATTGAGTAAGGCAGGTGGTGTGGTGGTGGATCGGGTGCCGGAGGGATGGCCGGTGGTGGCTTTGTATCCGGAGCAGTCGCCGGATACGGGTTATGGGCGGAATGCGTCGGGGGCGTGGCGTTATTTCCGGCCGGCGACGCCTGGGGCGGTGAATGCTGGGGAAGGTTTTACGGGAGTGGTGGCGGACACGAAGTTTCTGCCGCGAAGGGGCGTGTTCAGCGGGCCGCAGATGGTGACGATCACGTGTGAGACGCCGGGGGCGGTGATTCGTTATACGGTGAACGGGACGGTGCCGACGGCGACGACGGGGACGGTGTACAGCGGGCCGGTGGCGGTGAATGTGAGCACGGTGATTCGGGCGGCGGCGTTTGCGGCTGGGTTGGCACCGACGAATGTGGACACGCACAGTTATATTCTGCCGGAGACGGTGGCGTCGCAGGCGGGGATGGTGGCGGCGGTGACTGGGAATGCGGTGTGGGGGCCGCAGATTCCGGCGGCGTTGCGGGATTTGCCGGTGGTGTCGGTGGCGACGCCATCGACGGCGGCGATCAATAATGATGCGGAGGTGGCGGGGAACATTGAGTGGCTGGATCAGGCGAATGGGGTGAGTGCGAGTGCGGGGATGGGCCTGACGTATTTTGGCGGGGCGTTCACGAATTTTGCGAAGAAGAGTTTCCGGCTGTATTTCCGGGACAACTATGGAGCACCGCGGTTCGAAGCGCCGTTGTTTACGGGGGCGGATCACGGGACGGATGCGGTGACGTCATTTGACAGCATTGAGCTGCGGAGCGGGAGTCACGACATGGTGGACCGCGGGTTTTACATGAGCAATCTGTTCACTGACCAGGCGATGATGGAGATGGGGCATGTGTCGCCGCACGGGCGGATGGTGCATTTGTTTCTGAATGGGACGTACTGGGGGATGTACCACCTGCGGGAACGGTGGAATGCGGCGATGATGGCGGATTATCTGGGTGGGGCGAAGGAGGAATACGAGGCGATCAACGGGAACTACAACGTGGGCGGGTGGCCGACGCCGGGTCAGGCGTATGACGGGACGGGGGCGGGGTGGGAGCGTGCGAAGGGGCAGCGGACGAGTTATGCGGGGATCCGGCCGCTGGTGGATGTGACGAACTACATTGATTACATGATCACATGGATGTTCGGGAATTCGGAGGATGAGTATCGGTGTGCGGGATTTCCGGGGCCGGGGAGCGGGTTGAAGTTTCTGATGAATGACGCGGACGGATGGCTGTCGGTGAACGGGTCGAATGGGATTGCAGCGTGGGACGGGAGCGACAACAACACGGCGCGGGCGTCGACCCTGACAAATGGGGTGTTCACGGCGGGGCGGTCGCCGGGGGACGGGCCTGGGGCGATTTTTGCGGGATTGCTGCTGTCGGCGGACCCTGAGTATCGGATTCTGCTGGCGGATCGGATCAATCAGCATCTGGGGGCGGGCGGGGCGTTGTCGTCGGCGAGGAACACGGCGCGGTTGAATGCGATGTGCGGGGCGGTGCAGCGGGCGATGATTGCGGAGTCGGCGCGATGGAATTACCGGCTTCCTGACAACTGGGCGGGGGCGTGGAATGTGTGTCGGAATTCGTGGATGCCGGGTCGGACGACGACCGTGCTGAATCAGTTCCGGAGTGCGGGGTTGCTGCCGACGGTGAATGCGCCGGTGTTTGGTCAGCAGGGTGGGAATTACAATCCTGGGTTTACGCTGACGGTGACGGGGCCGGCGGGGGCGACGATTTTCTACACGACGGACGGCAGTGATCCTCGGGTGGCGGGAGGGGCGCTGGCGGCGACGGCGCGGACGTACAGCGGGCCGTTGAATCTGAGCGGGAACACATGGGTGCGGGCGCGGTGCCGGAACGGGGCGGTGTGGTCGGGATTGACGGCGGCGTTTTTCCAGCCTGCGGGGGCGACGGCGGTGCCTGCGGGGTCGCTGGTGGTGAGCGAGCTGCATTTCAATCCTGCGGGGGACGATGCGAGCGAGTTCATCGAGCTGATGAATGCGTCGTCGGTGGAGTCGTTGAATCTGCGAGGGTGCCGGTTTGCGGGCGGGGTGGGCTATCAGTTTTCGCCGTGGCGGGATGTGGTGTTAGGGCCGGGTCAGCGGCTGGTGCTGGCGGGGAGTGATCTGGGGTTGCGGCGGGTGTATGGCTGGGACCGGAGGATTGAGGGGAAGTTTCGGGACAATCTGAGCAACGGGGGTGAGGCGCTGGTGCTGCAGACGGCGGAGGGGGCGACGGTGATGCAGATGACGTGGGATGGGGCGTGGTCGCCGCTGGCGGATGGGGGTGGACACAGCCTTGTGCTGGTGCGGCCGAGGGCGGGCATGGATTTGTCAGTGGCGACGAACTGGCGGGCGTCGACGGCGGCGGGCGGTGTGCCTGGGGGAGCGGATGCGGGTGCGGCGTTTGTGGGGGATGGCGGGACGGATGGGGACGGGGACGGGTTGAGTGCGTTGATGGAGTATGCGCTGGGGAGTTCGGATGGGGTGGCGACGGGCGAACCGGTGACGGTGGAGAGTGGCGGGCCGGTGCGGTTCCGTTATGTGAGGGCGGCGGCGGCGGACGATGCGGTGCTGGTTCCGCAGATTGGTGATGATCCGGCGGGGCCGTGGCTGGAGGGGCCTGCGGTGCTGCGGGTGGTGGCGGAGACGGTGCGGCCGGATGGTCGGGTGGAGGTGACGGTGGAGGCGAGGCCGGGTGTGCTGACGGGAGCGGCGCGCGGATTTGTCAGACTGCGGGTGGCGGCGCGTTGAAGGCGTCGGCGATGCGTTGGGCGATGAGATCGGGAGATTCGTCCGGGGCGGCGGTGATCGTGGTCATCCATGATTCGCGGCGGAACCATGAGTCCTGACGTTTGGCGTACTGGCGGGTGGCGATGGTGACGGCTGCGATGGCGTCTGTGAGGGGGAGCGTGCCGCGGGCGGCGGCGAGGAAATCGGAGAAGCCGATGGCGCAGGTGGGGGCTGGGTTGGTGGCGGTGGCGGCGGCGGAGACCTCGTCGAGGACGCCGAGGGCTGGCATGGATTGGGTGCGGATGGCGATGCGGTGGTGGAGGTCGGATCGGTCGCGTGTGAGGATGACTCCGCGGGAGCCGGGGAGCGGGCCGGATTGGAAGGAGTTGCGGAGGGAGGAGGCGGGTTGGCCGGTGAGGAGGGAGATTTCGAGGGCGCGCTGGACGTGGCGTGGGTTGCGGAGATTGACGGAGGTGGCGGCGGCGGGGTCGAGGGCGAGGAGTTGGGAGACGGCGGATTCGGGTGGGAGGGCGTCGATTTCGGCGCGGAGGGAGGGATTGGCGGGTGGGAGCTGGGCGAGCGAGTGGGAGAGGGCCTTGAGGTAGAGACCGCTGCCGCCGGTGACGATGGGGGTGTGGCCGCGGGCGAGGATGTCGGTGATGACTGGGGAGGCGACGACGGCGAAGCGGCCGGCGTCCATGGGGGTGCCGAGGGGGATGGTGCCGTACAGGTGGTGCGGGGCGGTGGCGAGGTCGGTGGCGTCGGGTTGGGCGGTGAGGATGGGGAGCCCGGAGAGGAGTTGGAAGGCGTCGGCGCAAACGACTTCGCCATTGATGGCGGCGGCGAGACGGGCGGCGGCGGCGCTTTTGCCTGAGGCGGTGGGGCCTGCGAGGAAGAGGATGGAGCCGAGGGGGAGGCTGGGGTCGGGCATGAAACGGGGAAGCGTGGGGTTGCGGAGGCGGGCGCTTTCCGTACGGTGGGTGAAGAAGGAGCAGCTGCAATGCAAACCGGAGCGACGAAGCGATACTTCAACACCTGTCCGCAGTGTCAGGAGGTGGTGGATGTGACGGCAGAGGAGCCGTATGCGAAGATCGGGTGTCCGGCTTGCGGGAGTGCGATGCGGGTGCGGAATGCGTTTCATCATTTTGAGATTCGCGGGGAGATCGGGCATGGGGGGATGAGCCGGGTATTCCGGGCGCGGGACACGGCGCTGGATCGGGATGTGGCGCTGAAGATTCTGAACCGGAGCTGCAGTCGGGATCCGGAGAGGCTGGCGCAGTTCGAGCGGGAGGCGGAGATCACGGCGAGGATATCGCATCCTAACGTGGTGCGGGTGTTTACGGCGGGGCGGGACCAGGGATGTTTCTATATTGCGATGGAGCTGGTGACGGGGGGGAGCCTTGATGATCTGATCCGGGTACGGAAGCGGTTGCCGGAGGGGGAAGTGCTGGCGATGGCGGGGCAGATTGTGAGGGGGTTGCGGGCGGCGCATGCGGCTGGACTGGTGCACCGGGACCTGAAGCCTGGGAACATTCTGCTGACGCAGGATGGGACGGCGAAGATTGTGGATTTCGGGCTGGCGGTGTTTGCGCGGGATGCGGACGGGAGCGGGGAGATCTGGGCGACGCCGTTTTATGTGCCGCCGGAGACGCTGGCGCATGAGCCGGAGGATTTCCGGAGTGATATTTACAGCCTTGGGGCGACCTTGTTTCATGCGCTGACGGGTGTGCCGCCATGTGATCGGGACACGGCGTCGCTGGAGGAATTGAAGGAGATCAAGGCGGCACCGGTGAAGTTCAGAGGGAGTGGGGTGACGCTGTCGGCGGCGACGATTGAGGTGGTGGAGCGGATGCTGAGTGTGAAGCCGTCGGGGCGGCCGCAGAGTTATGATCTGCTGCTGGGGCAACTGGAGGATGCGAGGCGGGGGTTAGGGAAGCCGGTGGTGAAGAAAGGTGGGGCGAAGGGGCGGTGGGTGGGAGCGGCGGCGGCGCTGGCGGCGGTGGGGGGAACGGGCGTGTGGATGGCGATGCGGCCGGGGGACGGGGGTGGGGAGGTTGCGAGGACGGGGGCGCTGGTGACGGATGCGGATCCGGTGGCGGGATCGGATAGTTCGATATCGGCGCGATTTCTGCCGGCGCGGGATGCGATGCTGGCGGGGGATTACGGGAAGGCGCGGCAGCTTTTTGAGGAGTTAGGCAGAGAGGAGAAGGTGCGGCAGCCGACGCGGAACTGGGCGCGGTGGAATGCGGGATTGAGTGCGCTGCTGATGGGGGATGAGGCTGGGGCGCGGCGGATGTACGGGGCGCTGGCGGCGGAGGGACGGTATTCGGAGCATCCTGCGGAGGCGGAGTTGGCGGGGTTTTTTGCGTCGACGGCGGAGTGGCTGGCGGCGGATGCGGTGGTGCCGGACGGGAAGCAGGGGGAATGTCCGGTGGAGTCGGTGCGTGCGATCGGGTTGCTGGCGGCGGCGTTGAAGAACTGGCATCGGGGTGATGCGGCGGGAGCGGCGCGGTATTTCGGGATGTTTGAGGGGGCGCGGGTGCCGGCGAGTGCGGCGTGGGTGGGGATGTGCGGGAAGCTGGTGGAGGTGGAGCGTCGGGAGGCGTCGGTGATCGCGGGGTTGCCGGGAGCGGACACGGCGGCGTTGCCTGCGGATCAGGCGGCGGCGGTGCTGGCGTCGGCTAGGGCGGCGGTGGCTGGGTTGACGACGGAGGGGGCGGCGCGGAAGGCGGCGGGGGTGGCGCTGGCGGAGCTGGAGGCGGTGCTGCGGCCTGTGTTAGGGCTTCCGGGGGATGGGACGGGTGAGGGGAAGGGGGCGGATGATTTCGAGGTGCTGGCGAAGGCGAAGGAGCGGGTGGCGGAGCTGGGATTGGCGCGTCGGTTTGAGGAAGCGGCGGTGGTGATGGCTGGGTTGCCGGTGCGCGGGGCGGAGGCGCAGCGGATAGCGGCGGCGCATGCTCAGACGTGGCGGCGGGCGGGTCGGTTTGCGGTGCAGCTGGCGGAGGATCTGGCGGCGCAGCCGGTGGAGGGAGTGCTGGATGCGGCTGGGGGCGTGGTGCGTGGGCCGGTGACGGCGGCGGGGGATCAACTGGTGGTGAAGCCGCGGGGCGGAGCGGAGGTTAGGGTGGCGGTGGCGAAGGTGCCGGCGGCGACGCTGGTGGCGTTAGCGGATTCGGTGCTGGCGGGGGTGAGGGATTCGGAGGGGTATTATCTGAGGAGTGAGCTGGTGCATGCGTTTGCGCTGCGGAGCGGGCTGGAGGCGACGGCGGCGGAGTATGGTCGGGCGTTGAGTGCGGAGTTGAGGCGGTTTCGGGAGACGCTGGCGATGCTGCGGGCGGAGGGGCCGGTGGGGAAGGAGGAGGTGCCGGATGTGAAGGAGGAGGGGGCGTCGTTGTTTGAGGAACAGTGAGGGGGGAGGGGCGGATTTGAGATTTGAAATTTGAGAT
Source organism: Verrucomicrobiaceae bacterium (assembly GCA_027483175.1). Classification (GTDB taxonomy): domain Bacteria; phylum Verrucomicrobiota; class Verrucomicrobiia; order Verrucomicrobiales; family V1-33; genus V1-33. Next base: position 7,198 of record JAIXVE010000134.1, read on the forward strand.
TTGAGATGGGCGTGTTCGGAGAGAGGCGGATTTGAGATTTGAGATTTGAGATTTGAGATGGGCGTGTTCGGAGAGAGGCGAGTACAGAGCCTCGCGTGCCCAGGCGTGTTCGG
>JAIXVE010000064.1 GCA_027483175.1 Verrucomicrobiaceae bacterium
ACAAGTTCAGTCGCGTTCGCCGTGTCGAGACAGAGGAACGATCCGCCCATCATGCCGTTGTCGTTCACCGCGTGCGTGAGGTTTCCCAGCAACGTGCCGATTTGTTCGCCTGTGAATTCGTCGGGGCCGCCGACATTCAGTCGGAGTGTCGCGGCTTTGTGGATGGTGAGGTTGGCGGCGGTCCATTTCGCGGCGTCCGCGTTGTAGAGTGAGGCCGCCTTTTTCACGACGAGCGTTCCGGGAAAGATGTTGGTTGGCCCGGAGTAGGAGTTCGCGCCGGAAAGCGTGACCGTGCCGCCTGGGATCATGCTGAGGTAGGTGCCGTTTGTACCAAACATGGTGAAGCCGCCGGGTCCGCTCATGCTGCCGGTGATGGTACAGTTGCCGATGAAGCCCGCGTTTTCGTTCAGCTTGATCGGGCCGGTCAGGTTGCAGTGAAAGAGCGTGCCTTCGTTGATGACGACCGGATTCGGGAGTTCCTGCTCGTTGGATAACGTGCCGAAATTGTCAATGGTGACCGGGCCAGTGCCGAGACCATCGCTTTTCCGCACGTTGATCTTTCCGCCGTGGATCAGCGTGCCGCCGCTGTATGTGTTCGAGTTGGTAATTTCCACCACGCCGAAATGCACATCATGGAAATTGATGCCCGCGACGTTGGGATCGCCGGAGCTTCGCAGTATGAGTGCGTGCGGTCCGGAGATGACTTCGTTGAAGGTTATGAAGCAGTTGGGATCCTTGTCCGGAGCAGTGGCGACGGTGAGGTCATCCTGAAGCGTGACGGGCACATTGATGTTCACGATCCCGCATTTGGTCGCGCGAAGTGCGGGTGGGATCTGATGGGCGGGTTCCTTTGCGAAGGTGACTGCGTCGCCGCTGATGGTGAGACCGCCGGAGCGCTCGCCGAGCACGATCTGGTTCAGCAGAAACCCGGCACCCAGATCATTCTTTGCGGTGCCTTTGCCGTTCTGGTCGAAGGTGAGAATGCCGTCCGGCGAGCCTGCCTTCGCTGGTGCGGCAGTGTCGTCAGTCCAGCGTGAGGCGTCGCTCCAGTTCCCGTCCCCCGGCTTCATCCACTGGAAGGCGTTTGGCCTATCGATTTTCACAACCGCTACCGTGATCACACGCGAGGATCCGTCCTCTGCGGTGAGCTTGTAGGTCTGCGGTTTCGTGAAATCCCGGGACGTTCCCGACGCCGGTTCTGCGGTGGCAAAAGGCGAGAGCGTGAACGCCGGAGCCAGCGCCTTCACATTCGTGCCCTTCGGTACGGAGACAGCGATGCGGTCCTGCGAAACCGCGACGGCTCGCGCACCCGGCATCGTGAACGTGAGAATCTCGGCGGCGTGACTCACCGGTGTTCTCTTCACCGAGACGACGTAGCGTTTCACGGTTCCATCGCGTGCCGTGACTGTGTAAATTTGCGGTCTGGAGAAATCACGCACGGTTCCCGACGCCGGAGTGACTGTCGCTTCAGCGGAAACCGTGATTTTCGGCGCGAGTGCCGTGACGTCCGTCGCGAAAGGAACAGTCATGGTGATCTGATCGTTCGACATTCTCGGGGGAGCCAGATCGGGAAAACGGAATTCGCGGATGCCAGCCGAGGGCGGTGCGACGTACGGGATGTCGTCATTGAGGCGTTCAAACGGCGGCGCGTCCTTCAACTCATCTACCGTGAGTGGCAGATCCACGGCCTTCGCCACATTGATATACTTCCCCAGATCGCGCATCGCGATGCACTGATAGTGGTTGTCCTTCAGGTACTGCATCATGGCCCGGAATGTTGCCGGTTCCAGACTCACCGGCGGGTGTTCCATATCCGGCACCCCGTGAAAGGTGAGCACCACCACCCGGCCCTTGCACGCCTGCTGCACTGTCTTGACGAAGTTCTCGCTAGAAGTGCCATCCGTCATCGAGAATGAGGGCACATCAAATGGATGGTCCACCGTCGGTCGGTAAGGCCGCTCGTGCCCGCCGCGCCCAAACTGATAGCCATGCTGGATCAATCGCGGGACAATCGGCCAGACCACCTGGTAAACCGGCCAGCAAACGGTCGTCATCTTCGGCCCGCCATTCGCCATCACCTCGTCCTCCATCCGCAGGTAACTCTCCAGTCCCCCGCCGTGCCCGTGAGTGTGATTTCCGATCTCCAGACCATCCGCGTGCATCGCGTTCATCTGCCGATACGTTAGATACCAATCCTTGCGCGTCTTGAATGAGTCGAAGTTGCAGACATAGATCGAACCGCCAAACCCATGCGACTTCAGAATCGGTGCCACCACCGTCGCGTGACTCGCGGGAGCATCATCGAAAGTCAGTACCACGAGCCTGTCAGGGATCGGCTGCAGCAGAACCCCTTTGGTATCCGGGTCCGTAGCCTGCCCGAAAACAAGGACCGGGAAGCCCAATGCGACTGCGGCGAATAGCAGGATTCTTTGTTTCATGTCCGTGATCTTTCTATCACCGCCGGGCACTCACTGCGGAGTGTTCGTGGTATCGTAGGCGCAGATTTCGGTGAGGTGGCCGTGATTGTTGATGGTGTTTCCGAGCGGATGGAAGCGGAGGAAGCGGACGTTCTGAGTGTCGAAGCGGTGCCTGTAGCCTTCCGGGCTGGAGGGCTCGGAGTTCTTGCTCCAGTCCACGAGTTGCTTCCATGTTCTGCCGTCCTCGGAACCTTCGACCGTGTAGCGATACGCACGACCATCGCCCCACCAGCAATAGACATGGATCTCATTCATTTTGCGCGGAACTGCCGTCTCGATTGTGAGGGACGCCTCGCCGATTCCGTTCCAGTGCTTGTCCGGATCGTTAGCCTTCCCATCGCAGACCAGATTCGGGTCGCCGACCTGATCTTTCGCGTCGGTGGTGATCTTGACTCGGTCATTGGTGAGGAGGTTCTGTTTGTAGCCGTCGTCACCAACGGTTGTCTGGAGTGGATAGCCATCGGGGCCGACGATGCCGACCCAGAACCGGGTCGTCTGGTGGATCGTGATCGGCCCGGTGTATTCCATGTCAGGCTTGCCATCGGGCGGGGTGGTCCGGAAGAACAGCTTCGCGTCGCCGATGGTGGAGAATTTCACGACAGCCTTGCCGTGGAAAGACCGGCCCCGACTCCTTCCCAGTTCGTCGTATTTCTCGTCTGCACCTTCGACTGCGATCTGAATCGGTGTGCGCTGGAAGATTTTGACGAATTCCCCGCCAACCGGGCGGCCGGCGGCGTCGAAGCATTGGGCGCGGAAGATGCCCTCGGGGTTAGTGATGGGCCCTTCGTAAAGCTTGTTGTCCGGGCCCTTGCTGGTGGGGCCTGGGCGGTTTGGCGACCAAATGAAGTACGGGTCCGTGATGGTGTAGTAGACTTTCACATCCGGCCTGCGCGGTTTCATGGTGATGCTGAGCTTGTCAGCGTAGCACACGGTTCCGGCAGCCCAGCGGTGATCCAGCGGCAGGAATGACACGTCCTTGATTGCTCCATCCACTTGGACGCCCATGGGGAACTGGATCGCAGAAAGCGCGGCCATGACCGGCGCGAGGCGGCGGTTGAAGTCATCCCATGTCCGCCCGGCTGATTTGTTCCAGCAGCGTTCCGACATCGCTGCGCCGCGATCGCTCAGCAGTTCCAGATGTCCGATTTCGGTGCCCTCCCATGTGGACAAGAGTGGTCCGAGGAAGCGGTCGCTCTTTGGCAGGGTGATGTTGATGTCTTCAGTGATGTTGTGCCGGACGATGTTCGGGCTCCATGCGTAGATCTCGCGGGCGGGGTAGCCGCCGACGGTATAAAGCGGGCGCCATGCTGCGTTCAGGACGCGGTAGCCGTCGGCGAGCATCTGATCCGATGGGTAATACCACGTCTGATAGGCGAAGAAGGCGACATCCTTCGGGAGGTTCACGTGCGCTGCGGCACTACGGCTGACACCTTCGAAGGCCATCGTCTCCTTTCCGTGCTTCTTGTTGATTTCGTAGAGCCGCTTGAGGAGCCACGCCCATACGTCGCCGGAGCCGCGCAGGTTGTGGGCCTTCATGAACGCGTGGTCGGGAGCGGTGTCCCAGTGCCCAGTCTCCCCGTCCAGCGCACCGACGTGAAGGTATTCGGTGGTGGAGAACACCTCAGCGAGCTGGCGGGTCATGTCGTCGATCGCCTCCCAGAACTTTGGGTTGTCGAGCAGGGTCTCGTTGGTTGGATCGTAAGCCTTGTAGTCACCGAACTGTCGCGCCTTGTAGAACCAGTGCATCATTTCGCCGGGCATGGCGAAATCAGCGGGTCCCCATTCGGGCATGATGACAACGCCGCGCTGTCGCGCGTATTCGACGAGATCCTTCATCTCTTCCAGTGAATAGGTTTCTCCGCCGTCGGAGTTGCCCTTCGGTTGCGGGTTCTCGCGGAAGGGCGGGCAGAGCATCCACAGCATCTGGTAATTGCTGGCGTGCAGAGCGAGCGTGTTGAGTTTGAATTGGCGGCAGAGATCGACGCCTTGCTTGATCTTCGAAATCGCGTGAATCTGATGCTTGATGCACATCTGAATGGCGCGCATCCGATAGTCGGGCTGGTCTTGGACACTGATGAGAGGCAGGCGCAGGCCGTTGTCTTGCAATTGCAGAGCCTGTTCGAGGGTGACGCTTGCCATCGCGACAGCGTCATATCTGCCGCCCCTCGCGACGGCGCGATCCGTGATCTCCAATTGGTATGTCTCGCCTTTGAGTTGCGGGTCGATCACGAGTCCGATGTCGCCAGCGGAGGCCGTGCCGGCGGCGACCTGCAATCGGAGGCCGCTGAGCAGAAAGATTTCTTCCGAGATGACTCGGGCCAGTGGCTCAAGTGACGAATCGAAAAACATGATCCGGGTCTTTTCATCGAGAGCCATCTCGCCTGGGGATTGGCGGATGGAGTTCGGCCACGGCAGAAGATTCAGCGATGGATCGGCGGGAGACTCATCGGCAGCGAGCCCGTGTGAAGTGGCTGCAAGGCAGACAAGGAGGAACAGGAGTCTGTGGAAATGAGCGAGCGGCATGAGTTCGGCGGGTTTATTTTGCTGATTCAATGTTTACGGCCGAGAAGGCCAGCGCGGCAATGCCGTTGGTGCCGTAGAGCAATTTGTCAGGCATGCCGTCCCAGTGTGCTCCGTTGATGTACCCGATGGACTTCGCGCTGACGGGCGTGCTGAGATGGACGGTGATGGTATTGCCGCTCGCTGTGCCGGAGGTGATGGGGGCGGCGGTCCGGTCGAGTTCGAGCCATGCCTTGCACTCGTCTTTCCAGATCATCGGCTGGTCGAACTCGAGCGCGACTGCGTCGTTTTTCGCTGAGGTGAACCAGGCGCGTCTGAGGTTTGGGGCGGTGAGGATTCTGGTGCGGTCGAGGCCGTAGTTGTCCTGCTCGACCACTGGCTGCATCAGTTCGGCGATCTGGGCGTAACCGGCTTCATCGAAGTGGCAGAGTCCGCGGCCGCTCGATTTGCTAATGATGCCGAGCGTGGACATGATGCGCATGCTGGAGAAAAGATTAGGCAGGGTGCGCTGGGATTCGAGAAGCATGTCTCCGGCGGGAGTGCCTCCCATGCTGCAGCCGCTTGGCCAGATCT
>JAIXVE010000242.1 GCA_027483175.1 Verrucomicrobiaceae bacterium
CTTCGTCCTCGCCTCCCTCGAAGCCGCCGATCTCTCCCCATCCCCGGAAACCGACCGCACCACCCTCATCCGCCGCCTCCACGCCGACCTCACCGGCCTCCCACCCGAACCAGCCGCCGTCGACGCCTTCACCAGCAACCCCGCTCCCAACGCCGCCGATCTCCTCACCGACCAGATCATCGCCTCGCCACACTACGGCGAACGCATGGCCCTCCCATGGCTCGACGCCGCACGCTACGCCGACAGCAACGGCTTCCAGCAGGACGGCGATACCCACCAGTACATCTGGCGCGACTGGGTCGTCCGCGCCCTCAACAACAACATGCCCTTCGACCGCTTCTCCATCGAACAACTCGCCGGAGACCTGCTCCCCAACCCCTCAGAAGACCAGCTCGTCGCCACCGCCTTCAACCGCAACCACCTCCTCAATGGCGAAGGCGGCGCCATCGCCGAAGAACAACGCAACGTCATCCTCTTCGACCGCGTCGACACCACCGCCACCACATGGCTAGGCCTCACCGTCGCCTGCTCCCAGTGCCACGACCACAAATACGACCCCATCACCATGCGCGACTACTACTCCATGTTCGCGCTCTTCAATAACGTCCCCGAATCCGGCGTCCCCCCAGGCGGCGGCCAGTACCGCATCGCCGACCCATGGATCGCCGTCGGCACCGACTCTGACAAGGCCACCCTCAAATCCCTCGAAGCCTCCCTCGCCGCCGCCCGCCAATCCGAACAGGAAATCGCCCAGTCACCAGCCACCAGAGACGCCTTCGCATCCACCGAAGCCGCCCTCGCCGCGAACACCCCCGTCGACTGGGCCATCCTCAAACCCGCCACCCTCGCCGCCACCGGCGGCGTCCAGCTCTCCGTCCTCGACGACTCCTCCATCTACGCCGAAGGCCCCAACCCGGACAACGCCACCTACACCCTGACACTTCCCGCAGGCACCACTTCCCTAACCGGTCTCCGCCTCGAAACCATCCCCGACCGCCGTCTCCCCTCCAAAGGCGCCGGCCGCAGCGACAGCGGCAACGCCGTCCTTACAAGACTCATCCTCAAGTCAGGCAGCACCACCATCCCCTTCAACGCCGCCACCGCCACCTACTCCCAGCAGGGCTTCTCCCCGGAAGGCATCATCGACGACAACCCGGCCACCTCATGGGCCTTCTACCCGGAAACCTCCAAACCCTACTCCGTCACGCTCCAGTGCGCCGACCCAGTCACCCTCCCCGCCGACGCCTCCCTCGAAGTCACTCTCGAATTCCTCTCCGCTAACAAACAACACAACCTCGGCCGCTTCCGCCTCTCCTCCACTTCCTCCCCCCAACCAGCCTCCCGCACCGCCCTCCCCGACGACATCGCCGCCCTCGTCCGCAACCCCAGTCGCTCCAAAGAAGAAGCCGCCAAACTCCGCGACTACGTCTCCCGCAATCTCGCCCCCGCCGCCCTCACCAGCGCCCGCAGCAAAACCAAGGCCGCCGAAAAAGCCCTCAACGACCTCCGCCAGAATCTCCCCCGCGTCATGGTCATGAGCGATAAACAACCACGCCAGACCAGAATCCTCGACCGCGGCAACTACCTCACTCCCACCGACCCCGTCACCCCCGGCACCCCAGCCTTCCTCCCTCCCCTCGCCCCCGACGCCCCGCGCAACCGTCTCGGCTTCGCCCAATGGCTCTTCCAGCCGGATCATCCGCTAACAGCCCGCGTCCAGGTCAATCGACTCTGGCAGTTCTTCTTCGGCACCGGCCTCGTCAAAACCTCCGAAGACCTCGGCGTCCAAAGCGAAATGCCCATCCACAAGGACCTCCTCGACTGGCTCGCCGTCGAATTCCGCGAGTCCGGCTGGAGCCTCAAACACATGGTCCGACTCATCGTCACCAGCAGCACCTACCGCCAGTCCAGCCGCATGCGCCCCGACCTCCTCACCCGCGACCCCGAAAACCGACTCATGGCCCGCGCCTCCAGAATCCGCATGCCCAGTCTCATCCTCCGCGACCACGCCCTCGCCGCCGCCTCCCTCCTCAACCGCCAGATCGGCGGCAAACCAGTCTACCCCTATCAACCCCCGGATGTCTGGGAAACCCTCGCCATCACCAAAGAACGCGACTTCACCTACCCCGCCAGCTCCGGCCCCGACCTCTACCGCCGCAGTCTCTACACGTTCTGGCGCCGCACCGTCGGCCCAGTCAATATGTTCGACGTCTCCGCTCGCCAGGCCTGCAAGGTCCGTCCCTCCGTCACCTCCACCCCCCTCCACGCCCTCACCACCCTCAACGACCCCACATGGTCCGAAGCCGCCCGCGTCCTCGCCGAACTCGCCCTCCAATCCTCCCCCGATCCCGCCACCTGCATCCACTTCGCCTTCCGCCGCGTCCTCGCCCGCGCCCCCTCCCCTAACGACACCGCCATCCTCTCCCGGACATGGCTCAAACAACTCGCCCTCTACAACCAGAACCCCGCCGCCGCCGACGCCCTCCTCAAAATCGGCACCGCCCCCCGCGACACCTCCCTCCCCCCAACCGAACACGCCGCCATGACCGCCCTCTGCCTCGCCCTCTTCAATCTCGACGAAGCCCTCACCCGCGAATAACCAACCCACCCCGCACCCGATCCCCTAGACCAGCGTGGCTCGGGCTTCCATCCTGAGACTTGCCGTAGAATCGCGCTGGTCCC
>JAIXVE010000191.1 GCA_027483175.1 Verrucomicrobiaceae bacterium
TACACGAGGCTCTGCCGATCTCGGTGGAGGGGGAAATGGCGGGGAACGGGGGTGGTTTTGGTCAATTAGACAGCCCTCTTGGGGAGAGGCGAATGGCAGGGGAATGGGTGGCAGGGGAATAGGGCGAAGGAGGCGGCGGTGGAGGAGGAAATGACGGGATATGGGGGTGGTTTTGGCTAATTTGACAGACCTCTTGGGGGTGTGGAGGGGAATGACTGTCGGCAATTGGACAGACCTCTTGGGGGAGGGGGTGGATGGGAACTGGGGCGTTGTCATTGGGGGGAGGGTGTGGTAGGTGGGGGGATGCGAATGATTTCATGGCTGATGACGGTGTTCACGGTGTCTGCGTGGCAGGCTGGGGCGGCGGATTATGCGGTGGTGGTGTCTGAGGGGACGGCTGGGGAGGCTGGGTGGGGGAAGGTGGTGGCGGCGCTGGCGGAGAAGCATGGGGCGACGGTGATGAAGTGGAAGGGGTCGGTGGATGAGGTGCTGCCGGGGTTGAGTGGGGAGCATCCGAGGTTCACGTGTTTTGTGGCGACGCCTGCGGAGGCGGGTCGGGATTTTGTGAATGGGGTGCATCGGATGACGCGGAAGCTGGACAAGGATCCGTGGGTGGACACGCGGTGGGGGATTCTGACGGGATTGACGGCTGAGGATGCGATGCGGTCGGTGACGGAGCGTGAGGGGTTGGTGATCCGGAAGGTGGGGTCGGGGACGGAGCTGGCGATGGACCGGATTGAGTCGGGGACGTGGTATTGCGAGTTGCGGCAGGGGCATATGGTGAGCAAGGCAGCGGGGGGTGAGGCGGCGGAGGGGAAAGCGCCTGGGGACACGACGGCGGCGCTGGTGGGGTTGATGAACGAGGGGAAGCCGGACATGTGGGTGACGTCGGGGCATGCGACGGAGCGGGACTGGATGCTGGGGTTCCGGTATCGGAATGGGTTCTGGAAGAGTGCGGCGGGGAGGCTTTATGGGGAGGACACGAAGGGTCGGACGTTTGATGTGAAGAGTCCGAATCCGAAGGTGTATCTGCCGATTGGGAACTGTCTGATGGGACACATTGACGGGCCTGATGCGATGGCATTGGCGTACATGCACAGTGCCGGGGTGAGACAGATGATTGGGTATGTGGAGCCGACGTGGTATGGGTACATGGGTTGGGGGATGCTGGACTATTTTGTGGAGCAGCCGGGTCGTTACACGCTGAGCGAGGCGTTTACGGCGAACAGTCTGGCGTTGCTGCATCGGTTGGGGATGGCGTGTCCGGAGGCGCTGGCGGTGGAGAAGTGTGACGGGATGGGGCAGACGAAGGAGAAGCTGGCGCTGACGGCGGCTGGGAAGGCGGCTGGGTTGAAGCCGATGGATATCAACGGGTTGTTGTTTGACCGGGACATGGTGGCGTTTTACGGGGATCCTGCGTGGGAGGCGCGGATGGCGGAGGGGAAGTGCAATTTCCGGCAGGAATTGACGGAGAAGGATGGGGTGTACACGCTGACGGTGACGCCGCTGGCGGGTGAGGCGTCGTGGCGGGCGGTGAATAAGAATGGGTCGCAGCGCGGGGGGCGGCCGGTGGTGGCGTTTCTGCCGAAGCGGATTGATGCGGGGACGGTGAAGGTGACGAGTGGGGGCGATCGCGGGGTGGTGGTGGCGGATGATTTTGTGCTGGTGCCGCTGCCGGCTGAGGATGCTGAGGTGGCGCCGTTTTCGGTGGTGTTTTCTGCGAAGGTGGCGGCGAAGTGAGATGACGAGATGGCGCAGAATTTTCTCCTGCAAACTGGCGCGGACGGTGAGATAAGGGGGTGATGAAGAAAGCGCCCCGATCCCATGCTGTGAAGACGCCGCGCAAGGCTGCGATGGAGCGGCATGCGCTGGATTTTGCGTCGGGCTGGGATTATGCGCCGGCGCTGGAGACGGTGAAGCCAGGGTTGCGGGAGGAGTACGGGATGTTCATTGGCGGGCGGTGGTGTCGGGCGGCGAATGGTGGGGAGACGGAGATCATCAATCCGGCGACGGAGCGCGTGCTGACTCGGGTGGCTACTGGTGGGGCGGAGGATGTGGATCGTGCGGTGAAGGCGGCGCGTGGGGCGTATGAGAAGGTTTGGTCGAAGATGCCGGGTCGGGAGCGGGGGAAGTATCTGTACCGGATTGCTAGGCTGGTGCAGGAACGGGCGCGGGAGCTGGCGGTGCTGGAGACGATGAACGGGGGGAAGCCGATTCGGGAGAGTCGGGATGTGGATGTGCCGCTGGCGGCGGCGCATTTTTTCTATCATGCGGGGTGGGCGGACAAGCTGGCGTATGCGTTTCCGGGAGCGAATCCGCGGCCGCTGGGGGTGGCGGGGCAGATTGTGCCGTGGAATTTTCCGCTGCTGATGGCGGCGTGGAAGATTGCGCCGGCATTGGCGTGCGGGAACACGGTGGTGCTGAAGACGGCGGAGAACACGCCGCTGACGGCGCTGCATCTGGCGCAGATTTGTCAGGAGGCGGGGTTGCCTGAGGGTGTGGTGAACATTGTGCCGGGTGGGCGGGAGACGGGGGCGGCGCTGGTGGGGCATCCGGGGGTGGACAAGCTGGCGTTTACGGGATCGACGGAGGTGGGGAAATGGATAGCGCAGGAGACGGCGGGTCGCGGCGTGCCGCTGACATTGGAGTTAGGAGGGAAGGCGGCGAACATTCTGTTTGCGGATGCGGCGCTGGATCAGGCGGTGGAGGGGATTGTGAACGGGATCTATTTCAACCAAGGGCATGTGTGCTGTGCGGGGAGTCGATTGCTGGTGGAGGAGAGCGTGGTGGAGACGGTGATCCGGAAGTTGAGGGATCGGATGGCGACCCTGCGGGTGGGGGATCCGCTGGACAAGAACACGGACATCGGGGCGATCAGCAGCCGGGAGCAGTTAGAGAAGATTCGGGGGCTGGTGGCGAGCGGGGTGGAGGAAGGCGCGGGATTGTGGCAGAGTGCGTGTCGGGTGCCTGAGCGCGGGTACTGGTTTGCGCCGGCGTATTTTACTGGAGTGACGGCGAGTCACCGGATTGCGCGGGAGGAGATTTTCGGGCCGGTACTGAGTATCATGACCTTCCGGACGCCTGAGGAGGCGGTGGAGCGTGCGAATAACACGTGTTATGGACTGAGTGCGGGGATCTGGACGGACAAGGGGAGCAAAGTGTTTGCGATGAGCCGGAAGCTGCGGGCCGGGGTGATCTGGGCGAACACGTATAACAAGTTTGATCCGGCGAGTCCGTTTGGCGGGATGAAGGAGAGCGGGTTTGGTCGCGAGGGGGGGCTGCACGGGTTGCGGGCGTACGTGGCGTTGTGAGGGAGCGGAGCGAGCAGGATTCCAGATCTTCCGAGATGTTGGCGCCGGATCTGACATTCACGCAGCGGATGCTGGTGTGGAGCGTCGTGGTGCTGACGCTGGCGCGCTGGGTGATGGGCGGGGTGCTGGACATTACGCCCGGGGAGGCATTGCTAGTGGAATGGGGGCGGCATCCGGGATTGGCGGGTTATGACGGGGGATGGGGCGCGGCGTTTCTGACGCTGCCGGGGACGCTGCTGTTCGGGAAGACGGCGTTTGGGGTGAGGTGTCTGGTGCCATTGATGGCGGCTGGGGCGACGTGGGGATTGTATCGATTGGTGAGGGGTGCGACTGGGGAGAAGCAGGCGGCGTGGGCGGTGTGTCTACTGAATCTGACGCCGGTGTTCAATCATGCGGCGGTGTTTTACCGGCCGGAGTTAGTGGCGGTGTGCCTGCAGTTGTGCGGGATGGCGGCGTTGTGGCGGGCGTTGCGGCGGGCTTCGGCGTGGGACTGGCACTGGGCGCTGGCGGGGTTGTGTTTCGGGGCGGCGATTTACTGCTGGGGTGGGGCGGTGTGGGGATTGGTGTCGGTGGTGGTGCTGCTGGCTGGGGGACGGCGGTGGCGGCGGCAGCTGATTCGGCCGGGGTTCTGGATTCTGATGGCCGATGCGGCGCTGTTAGTGTGGCCGGTGTGGGATTGGAATGTGGAGAATGCGATGGCTGGGGTGGATCACTGGCGGGAGGTGCTGCTGCCTGTGGGGGAGTTAGGGCCGATGCAGGTGGTGCGGCTGGCTGGGAAGTGGGTGCTAGGGTTGACGCCTCTGGTGGCGGCGGCTGGGGTGTGGGCGTTCGGGTGCGGGGTGCGGCGGTGGGGTTCGAGTGACAGCGGGCGGTACTTTACGGCGTTTGCGCTGACCCCGTTTGCGGGGGGATTGGTGGTGTCGGTGGGAGGCGGGGGGCAGACTGCGTGGATTGCGCCTGCGTTGCCTGCGTTGTGCGGGTTGATTGCGTGGGCGTGGGAGGATGCGTTAGCGGATCGGATTGTGTGGAAGCAGCGGTTGCAGTGGCTGACGGTGCTGCCGGCGCTGATTCTGACGCCGGTGGCGATGGAGCCGGACGTGTTGAGGCTGGCGGGGATGGGGGTTTCGCCGGTGCGGGAGGCGTCGCGGGCGTGGCGCGGGTGGGAGACCCTGAGTGCGGAGGTGGCGAGGACGGTGGAGGCGGCGGGGCCGCAGGCGGAATTGGATGCGCGGGGCGGGAGACGGTTGTTTCTGATCGCGCGGGACGAGCGACTGGCGTCGATTTTGAATTTCCGGTTGCCGGAGGGATTGCCGGTGAGGCGGCCTGGTGGGGCGTATCCGCTCGTGCATGTGCCGGAGTCGCCGGTGCCGGAGTCGGCGTATCATTTCTGGCCCCGTTACGATGCGGTGTCGGATGGGCGGAGTTACTTTGCGGGGTGCACGGCGTTGTACATTACGGATGATGATCGGCGGGATCCACCGGACCGGATTGTGCGGGCGTTCGGGTCGTGGCGGGTGCTGTCGGTGTTTGATGTGACGAGCCGCGGGCAGAAGCTGAGGAGGGTGCGGGTTTTCGCTTGCTACGGGTACAGTGGAATCCCTGAATGAGGGGTATGTCTTCTGCTGCTCTGCAAGCTGGTGAACCGGCCCTTTCCATTGTGATTCCTCTTTTCAACGAGGAGGACAATGTGGCGGCGCTGACGGCGGAGGTGGCGGCGGGATTGGCGGGGACGAGTTTTGAGCTGGTGTATGTGGATGACGGGTCGACGGATGGGACGGTGGGGCGGATTCCGCGGGAGCCGTTTGTGCGGGTGCTGGAGTTTCGGGAGAACCGCGGGCAGTCGGCGGCGATGCATGCGGGGATTCATGCGGCGCGTGGGAAGGTGATTGCGCTGCTGGACGGGGATCTGCAGAATGATCCGGCGGACATTCTGCGGCTGGTGGCGGAGCTGGATAAGGGGTATGACCTGGTGTGCGGGTACCGGGCGCAACGGAGGGACACGGCGTTCCGGAGAGTGCAGAGTCGGGTGGCGAACTGGGTGAGGAGCCGGTTTACGGGGGACGGGGTGAGGGACACGGGTTGCACGCTGAAGGCGATGCGGGTGGAGTGTCGGGATGCGCTGGTGTTGTTCCGGGGGATGCACCGGTTTATTCCGGCGCTGATCAAGGGGGCTGGGTTCCGGCTGACGGAGGTGCCTGTGAATCACCGGCCGAGGCTGCACGGGGTGAGCAAGTACGGGTTTGGGAATCGGGCGTTCCGGGCGACGCGGGACATGTTCGGGGTGAAGTGGCTGCTGAGTCGGCAGTGCGGGTATGTGTTGAAGGATCCGAAGGCGTGAGATGGGTGCGGTACCGTGCGCGCGGACTTGCGTGGGAGCGGTGATTGTTGAAGGATAAGGGCATGAAATGGATGACGGCATGGCTGCTTTTTGTGGCGGTGGTTCCTGCGGTGGCGCAGGACCGGAAGACACTGGCGGGGCCCTTGAGGAAGTTTGATGCGAACCGTGACGGGAAGCTGGAGGGTCGGGAGCTGGTGCTGGCGCGGCAGGCGCACAATCGGGGCGGGCGCGAGGCGGAGCCGAATCCTGGGAGGTGGAGGGACATACTGGAGCGGTTTGAGCGGGAGTTCATGAACCGGCGGCGGAAGGATTTTGATGAGAATGGGGACGGGCAGCTGGATGAGGGTGAGCGGAGGGAGGCGCGGGAGGTTTGGGAGGCGATCAGCGAGGGGATGACGCGGATCCGGGAGGAAGTGACGACGCGTTACGACCGGAATGACGATGGGGAATTGAACGACGAGGAGCGTCGTGAATCGAAGAAGGAGACCGAGCGGCTGCGGCGGGAACTGGAGGATCGGGTGCTGGCGGAGCACAAAGGTGGGTCGGGGGCCGGGGCGGGGCGTTGAGAGGTGTAAATTCCGCATGCATCCGGGCGGGGGAGGCATTATGGGCCGCATCCCGTGACTGTTCTTGCCATTACCAGCCAGAAGGGCGGCGTCGGAAAAACAACCGTCTCCGTCAACCTTGCCTATTCCCTCGCGCGCCGCGGGTGGAACACACTACTTGTGGACACTGACCCTCAGGGGTCGGTGGGGCTATCGCTTTCCGAGAAGGCGAGGAAGTGCAAGGGGCTGTACGATGCGGTGAATTCGGGGGCGTCAGTGGAAGGGATGATTCTCGGGACGCGGTTGCCGGAGTTGAAGATTCTGACGAGCGGGAAGCCGCACGGGTATTTCGAGGCGGTGCAGCCGGGGATTGACGGGGTGGCGGCGATGCGGCGGGTGGTGGATGAGTTGCGTGAGCGGAAGCAGTTTGATGTGGTGCTGATCGACACGCCAGCGGGGTTGCAGGGGATCACTGGGGATGTGCTGCGGATGGCGGATGCGGTGCTGATTCCGCAGCAGGCAGAGCCGTTAGGGATGCGGTCGATTCCGCAGGTGCTGCATGCGATTCAGAGTTTGAGGGCGGCGGGATCGCCGCTGGAGGTGGCGGGGATACTGATGACGATGGTGCAGAATGAGCAGCGTGAGAGCACGGATGTGATCCGGGAGTTGCGGGCGCTGCTGCCGGCGCGATTGCTGCTGGACACGCTGATTCCGCGGGATCCGGTGTTCATCAAGGCGTCGGCGGTGGGCGTGCCGGTGGGGCTGTTGTATCAGCAGCCTCCGGCGGTGGCGCATTCGTTTGATCAACTGGCGGCCGAACTTGAACCCCGCCTGCGGCTGGAGCGCGTCCGGCCGAATGAGCATGAACACACTAAACTCATGGATTGATGCGGAGGCGGTGAGTGGACTTGGTCAGGCCCTGTCGGGTCCGGTGGGTCCGCTTCCGTTGCTGCCGGAGGGATGTCTTCCGCTGACGAAGCTGTCGGTGGAGGATTTCCGGAGTGCTGCTCATTACGAGCCGGCGGCGTTTCCTGCGTTGGCTGAGGCGGAGGTTGAGGGCGCGGCGGAAATGGGGGCGGAGGCTGGGGTGGTCGGGCCGGTACCGATTCGGGAATTGCTGCGCAATTTGAGGGAGAAGGCGGATCGGGCGGGGCTGATGCCTGGGGCGAGGGGAGCTGTCAGGGTTGCGGAGGCTGGGGTGGCTGGCGGGAAAGTGGTGGTTGAGGATGGGGTGGTTAGGGGGCAGTTGGCGGGAGAGGGAGTAGAAGCGGGAGAGGAATCGGGTGGGGCGGTGGTGCCGGCGTTTGCGGCACCGCTGGGGACCTTGTCGACGCGGGTGAGGGCGTTTATGGATTGGGTACGGCGGCAGGTGACGAGCCATGACATGTTCATTGCTGACGGGCAGGGCAATCCGGTGACGGATCGGGGGGCGACGGTGGAACTGGTGACGGCGGCATTGCTGATGGCGGATGCGGCGCGGAAGGCGTTGCGGCATTTTGCGTCGGCGGACGAGGGTGGGGGAGGGGTGGTGCTGGATCTGCCGGACGATCGGAAGCTATGTGTGATTGGGGCGGACACGACGCACGGCGTGTTTTGTCTGGGGCTGGTGCTGGATGACGCGCTGGCTCCGCGGGTGGCGCAGCGATTCAGGCAGGCGCTGAAGAAGGCGATCGAATCCGATGAACCGCGGCGCGAGCGCTGGTGAGCAGTGGTGAGCGGGATGTGGCGAGTGCTGATGGTGATGGTGGGCGGGATGCTGGTGTCGTGCCGGATTCTGCCGGTGAGTGCGGTGCCGGTGGCGAAGGTGCCGAGGGTGGCTGGGTTGATGGTGGCGGAGGCGGTGCGTGAGGGGGCTGGGTATGTGGTGGCGGCGAGGCATGCGGCTGATCCGATGGAGCGGTTAGGGTGGTGTCTGAGGGCGATGGAGGCATTGCCGCCGGAGGAACGAGTGTGGAGGGAAGAGGCAACGGGGCTGGCGGCGGCGGTGTGGCCGGAGCGGCGGGTGGAGGTGGCGGCGGGTGGTCGGCGGTGGGAGGTGGCGGCGTCGCCGATGCCTGGGGTGGTGTTGAGTCCGGCGTCGGCGTGGCGTGTTAGTGGGCCGCTGAGGCATTATCGGACGCGGGGGGCTGGGGTGCCGATGCTGTGCGGGCCGATGGCGGAGAGGGATGCGATGCCAGGTGGGCTGTGGGTGAACCGGACGGCGTTTGTGAGTGTGCATGGCGGAGGGGCGCGACTGGAGCTGGTGGATCCTGCGGATCCGACGGCGGCTGGGCACCTGATGGCTGCGGATTACACGTTAGGGTGGGCGAGAATGTTCGGGTTGGCTGGTGGGATGGACCGGAGGAAGCTGCCGGATGTGTTCCGGCCGGGGGGGAACGAGGCTGGGCCGAAGATCTACCGATTGGCTCCGTGGGATCCTGACAAGCGGATCCTGCTGATGGTGCATGGGATTTTTGACACCCCACAGATGTGGCGCGGGGTGGTGAACGGATTGTTCCGGGATCCGGAGATTGCGGCGAACTATCAGCCGTGGGTGTTTGCGTGGCCGACGGGATTGCCGCTGCTGCCGGCTGCGGCGGCGCTGCGTCGGGAGTTTGAGGCGGCACTGGCGGCGGCGGATCCGGGAGGGCGGACGTTTGCGGCGCGGCATGTGACGGTGGCTGGGCACAGCATGGGCGGGTTGCTGGCGAGGACGATGACGAGTGACAGCGGGGAGGCGGTGTGGCGGGCGATGTTCACGCTGCCGCCGGAGGAATTGCCGGTGGATGCGGATGATCGGGAGGTGCTGCGGGAGGCGTGTTTCTTCCGGCCGGACGCGAGGGTGGAGCGGGTGATGTTTCTTTGTGTGCCGCATCGGGGGAGCGGGATTGCGTCGAGTGTGATCGGGAGCACGCTGGCGAAGCTGCAGGACATTCCGATGAGTGTGGCTGGGCCGCTGCTGAGGTTGCTGACGTTGAATCCGGAGGTGATCCAGCCGGAGGTGCTGGGCGGGGCGTTTCTGCCGCTGCATGCGAGCATCCCGGATTTGTCGCCGCATTCACCGGTGCTGCGGGCGCTGCAAGCGTGTCCGGTGACGACGGAGCATCATTCGATCATTGCGCTGAGGTTTCCGTGGCCGGCGCGCTGGAACAGCGACGGGGCGGTTTCGTGGCGGAGTGCGCACCTCGCATCTGCGGAGTCGGAAACGCTCGTGCGTGGCGGGCATCAATCATATACAGACCGTCGGTGCCTTGAGGCGATGCGCCGAATTCTGACTGAACCACTTCATCAACCTGTGCCATGAGATCTGTGATTGTTTTAGCTGCCCTGATTGCTGCCGCTGCTGCCGGGGAGGGAGGGAAGCGGATAGCGCCGCCGGTTGGGACGAAGCTGAGTGCTGGGGAGCGGGCGGCGCTGACGGCGACCCTGGACGGACTGGTGACGGAGTTTCAGTCGCTGCCGAAGAAGGGGGCGAATGCGAATGCAGAGGTGCTGCTGAAGGCGGTGCGGTATGCGCTGGAGTTAGGGGAATTCTACAAGGCGGGGGATGAAGCGAAGGCGCGATTGCTGCTGGGTGAGGCGGGGCGGCGGATCAAGGCGCTGCGGGCTGGGGAAGCGCCGTGGCTGACGGCGCGGGGATTGGTGGTGCGCGGGTATTACAGTCCGATCGATGGGTCGGCGCAGCCGTTTGCGCTGGAGGTTCCGGATGATGCGCCGGCGACGGGGGCTCCGGCGTGGATTTGGCTGCACGGGCGCGGCGACACATCGACGGACCTGCATTTTCTGCACGAGCACATGCTGAAGCCCGGGCAGTTTCATCCTAAGGGGACCGTGATTGTGCATCCTTTCGGGCGGTTCTGCACGGGTTACAAGAATGCGGGGGAGCAGGATGTGCTGGATGTGCGCGGGTTGCTAGTCAGGGAGAAGCGGATTGATCCGGAGCGGACGGCGCTGGCGGGATTTTCGATGGGCGGGGCCGGGGCGTGGTTGCTAGGGGCGCATTATACGGACCGCTGGGCGGTGGTGCACACGGGGGCGGGGTTTGTGGACGTGAGGCGTTATAGGAATCTGAATGACGGGGAGGTGGCCAAGCTGCCGCCTTGGGAGGTGGCGTTGTGGGGGCAGAACGATGTGCCGGTGGCGGTGAGGAATCTGCTGAATGTGCCGGTGATTTCGTACAGCGGGGAGAAGGACAAGCAGCGGGCGTCGGCGGAGATCATGGCGGAGGAGTTTCAGAAGCAGGGAGCGGCGCTAACGCATTTGATCGGGCCGGGGGTGGAGCACAAGTATGAGACGGCGGTCCGAGGGGAGGTGGAGAAGCTGGTGCAGGAATCGCTGCTGCGGGAGCGGGCGACGCCGTATCCGCTGAGGCTTTCGTGGCAGGGGAGGACGCTGGATTATGCGCGGCTGCACTGGCTGCATGTGACGGGACTGGGGGAGCACTGGCAGGAGGCGCGGGTGGATGCGAAGATGGATGCGGTGATTCCGGCGGCGGCTGCGGTGACGATTACGACGGCGAATGTGACGTCGCTGCGGCTGGAGTCGCAGCGCGGGGAGAATTTCGGCGGGAAGCTGGCGGTGACGATTGACGGGCAGCAGCTGGATGGCGGCGGGAGCGGGAAGGCGGTGTTGCTAGTGAAGCGCGAGGGGATGTGGCGGATCGGGCCGGATCAGGAGGGGAGCTTGAGGAAGCGGCCGGGGTTGCAGGGGCCTATGGATGATGCGTTCACGGCTCCGTTTCTCTGGGTGGTGCCAGACAAGGCGTGTGCGGATGCGAAGGTGCAGGCGTGGGTGGAGGAGGAGATGAAGTACGGGAGCGGGCGGTGGCGGTGGCTGATGCGCGGGGATGTGAGGACGCGGAAAGCGTCGGAGGTGACGGCGGCGGACATCCGGGATTACCATCTGATTCTGTGGGGTGATGCGGAGGCGAATGCGGTGACGGCGAAGGTGCTGCCGCAGTTGCCGGTGCGCTGGGACGGGAGCGGGGTGAAGGTGGGGAGCCGGACGTTTGACGGGGCGACGATGGTGCCGGTGTGTATTTATCCGAATCCGCTGAATCCTGCGCGTTATGTGGTGCTGAACAGCGGATTGACCTTCAGGGAGGCGCATTCGTCGACGAATTCGCTGCAGAATCCGAAGCTGCCGGACTGGGCGGTGATTGATATTGCGACTGCGCCTAACGATGAAGTGACTGGCAAGACGGCGGGTGCGGGGTTTTTTGACGAGGCGTGGCAGGTGAAGCCGTGAGGGACGGGGGCTCAGTCGAGCCAGATGAATTCGTTGGTGCGGAAGAGGGCGCGGACGAGGGCGGGCCATGGATCGGCGCCGGTGGCGCGGGCGTTTTCGAGGAAGGCGGTGGCGTCTCGTGATTCGTCCGTGGTGGGAGGACGGGAGAAGAGTTGTGAGAACAGACTGGCGATGCGGGAAGGATTGTCAGGAGATTCGCGGACGAGAGCGGCGGCGAAGCGGTCGGCCTGGCGGTGGACGAGTGGGTCGTTGAGGAGGAAGAGGGCCTGGAGGGGAGTGGTGCTGGTGAGACGCTGGCCGGTGCTGGCGGAGGCGTCGGGGCCGTCGAAGACGGAGAGGAACGGGTGTTTCTGGATGCGCGGGGTCATCAGGTACACGGTGCGGTGGTCTGAGTCGTAGATGGCCTTGAACGGATTGTGCTGGGTGAATTTCCAGTCTTTGGGTGGAGGGAACGGGTGAGGGCCGGGTGGGCCGGTTTTGAGGGATCGGCCGAGGAGGAGGAGCGTGTCGCGCAGGGATTCGGCGTCGAGACGCTGGCGAGGGAAGCTGGAGAGGAGGGAGTTGAGAGGGTCTGATTCGGCGGCGGCGGGGGAGCGAGTGGAGGCCTGCTGCCATGTGCGGGAGAGGAGGATGCGGCGGTGGAGCGGCTTGAGTTGCCAGCCGTCGCTGCTGAAGCGTGAGGCGAGCCAGTCGAGGAGATCCGGTTGGGAGGGAGGCTGGCCCTGGCGGCCGAAGTCGTTAGGGGTGGGGACGATGCCGGTGCCGAAATGGTGGAGCCAGATGCGGTTGACGGCGACGCGGGCTGGGAGGGGATTGGAAGGGTGGAAGATCCAGTCGGCGAGGGCGAGACGGCCGCTGGTGGGGTTGTCAGGAGGGAGCGGGTGGCCGCCGAGGACGGTCAGGAAGCGGCGCGGGACGGATTCGCCGGGCTGTTCGGGGTTGCCCTTTTTCTGGACGGTGGCGTTGCGAGGTTCCGGGGCGTCGGTGACGGCGTAGGCGGTGTCGCGGAGCGGGTTGGTGATTTTTCCGGAGACGAGCGGGATGAAGTCGCGCTGTTTCTGTTCCAGTTCGATGCCTGGCCACGGGTAGCGGGTGCTTTGGAAGATGCCGTAGAGGGCGTAGTAATCCTGAGTGCTGACGGGGTCGAATTTGTGGTCGTGGCAGCGGGCGCAGCTGATGGAGGTGCCGAGGAAGGCGCGGCCGAGGTTGTCGATGGTGTCTTCGATGGTTAGGTGCCATGGGTAGTCGTCGACGCGGGAGCCGAAGCGTCGGGAGATGGCGAGGTAGCCGGTGGCGGTGATGGCGGCGGCGCGATCGGTGTCCGGGAGGTCGGGGACAAGGTCGCCGGCGAGCTGGAGCCTGACAAATTCCGGATAGGGAAGGTCCCTGCTGACGGCGGCGATGACCCAGTCGCGGTAGCGATAGGCCTGAGGGACGGGGAAGTCGGAATTGTCGCCGGCGGTATCGGCGTAGCGGACGACATCGAGCCAGTGGCGGCCCCAGCGTTCGCCGTATTGAGAGGAGGCGAGGAGACGGTCGACGACCTTTGCGAAGGCGTCGGGTGAGGAGTCAGCGAGGAAGGCGGCGACGTCGTCCGGGGAGGGCGGGAGACCTGTCAGGGTGTAGGAGGCGCGGCGGATGAGCGTGCGGCGGTCGGCGTCCGGGGCGGGTGTCAGGGAGGTAGCTTCGAGGCGTGCGAGGATGAAGCGGTCGAGGTCATGGCGTGGCCATGAGGCGTCGCGGACGGCGGGCGGGGGCGGGTCGGTTAGGGGTTTGAGGGACCACCAGTCGGCGGCGGCGCGGAGGGAGGCGGCGGAACGTTCGCGAGTGAGGGCGACGGTGTCGTCGGTCCGGGGATCGGGGGCACCCATGGTGATCCATGAGGCGAGGTCGGCGATTTCTGATGGTTCGAGCGGGTGGTCCGGCGGCATGGCGGAGTCCTGCTGCTGACGGCGGACGGCGATGATGAGTGGGCTTTGGTCGGGATGGCCTGGGATGATGACTGGGCCGTGATCGCCGCCGCGGAGAATGCCGGCGCGGCTATCGAGGAGGAGGCCCCCGCGGAGGGTTTTGGCTGAGGCGCTGTGGCAGTCGAAGCATTTTCCGATGAGGAGCGGGCGGATGCGCTTTTCGAAGAAGGCGAGTTGTTCGGTGGAGGGATGGAGGTTGAAGCCGCTGGAGGGATCGGGAGGAGGGATGGGGCCGTCGCCGGCCCAGAGTTCGATGCCTGAGAAGTTAGCGGCGCCTCCGTCGGCGGTGATGCGGATGCGGCCTTGATTGGGGCGGCAGGGCCACGGGCCGAGGCGGTGCCATGAGCCGCCGGTGCCGGTGGAGAACTTGTCGAGGACGGTGCGGCCGTTGATGGCGAAGCGGCATTGCTCCGATTGGTTGTCTTCCCAGATCCAGAGGACGATCTGGTGAGGGTCGTCGGGGAGGTTGGAGAATTCGAGGGAGGCGTCGCGGCCCCATGTGCTGCTGCGGAGCATGCGGGCGCGTGCGGGGTCGGTTGGTGGGTGGAGGGGGACCTGCTGATTTTCGAAGTGCTGGCCGGAGGCTTTGAAGTCAGGGGAGTTGCTGCTGCCGAGCCACTGGCGGCCGTCGATGATCAGGGCTGGGCCGTTGAGGTTGACGGCCTTGATGAAGCGGGCGTCTTCGGCGCGAGTGGTGATGGGGGCGACGGTAGCGGCGATGGCGGCGAGCCATGCGGCGGCACTAAGCGAGGATCTGATGAACGACATGGCCGTGGACGTCGGTTAGGCGGAAGTCGCGACCGCCGTGACGGAAAGTCAGGCGTTCGTGGTCGATGCCGAGGAGGTGAAGGATGGTGGCGTGGAAGTCGTGGACGTGGACGAGGTTGGAGGCGACCGTGGCTCCGGTGTCGTCGGTGGAGCCGTGGGAGATGCCGCCTTTGACGCCGCCGCCGGCCATCCATGAGGAGAAGCAGGCGCTGTGGTGGCCGCGGCCTTTGGTGCCGTCGACGCCGGGGGTGCGGCCGAATTCGGTGGTCCAGACGACGAGGGTGTCGTCGAGCATGCCTCGGCGTTTGAGGTCGCGGAGGAGGCCTGCGACGGGTTGGTCGATGTTGCGGGCGTGCTGGGCGTGTTCGGCCATGTCGCCGTGCTGGTCCCAGTTGTGGCTGGAGCTGCCGTCGACGATTTCGACGAAGCGGACACCGCGTTCGGCCATGCGGCGTGCGACGAGGCATTGCCAGCCGAAGCCGTCGGACTGGCCGCGTTTCATGCCGTAGAGGGCTAGGGTTTCGTCTGTTTCGCTGTCGGTGTTGAAGACTTCGCGGGCACCTGACTGCATGTGGAAGGCGGTTTCGAAGGAGCGAATGCGCGCGTCGAGGCGGGAGTCGTGGCCGCGGGCGTCGAGGTGGCGGCGGTTGAAGGCTTCGGTGAGGCCGTTTTCGAGTTCCTGGAGGCCGGTGGTGGAGGAACGGCGGTCGAGATTGGCGATGGGTTCGGGGCCTGGGATGACGCGGACGCCCTGGTGGTAGGCGGGGAGGAAGTCGTTGCTGAAGATCTGGGTGCCGGCGTAGGGCATGGCGGCGGCGAGGACGACGAATGATGGGAGGTTGCGGTTGAGGGTGCCGAGGCCGTAGCTGACCCACGAGCCGATGCCGGGGCGGGAGAAGAAGAATGAGCCGGTGTGGATGCCGAGGGTGGCGTTGTAGTGCTCGTTGTCGTTGCCCTTCATGGAGCGGATGACGCAGATGTCGTCCATGCATTCCCGGAGATGGGGGAAGAGGTCGCTGACCATGGTGCCGCACTGGCCGCCGGGACGGAATTGCCAGCCGGGTTTGAGGAGGACGCGCTGCTGGTTGGAGAGGCCGCCGCCGATGCCGGTTTTTTTGCCGTCGGCGCGGTAAAGTTCGGGTTTGTGGTCGAACGTGTCCATGTGGGAGACGCCGCCGTTGGAAAAGATGAAGATGACGCGCTGGGCGCGGGCGGGGAGGTGGGGGGAAGCGCCGGCGAGGGGGTCGCGGTCGGCGGCCGGGGAGTCGGCGGCGAGGAGTTCGGAGAGCAGGCCGGGGAGGATGAGGGAGCGGCCCGCGAGACTGCGGAGGGCGGCGCGCCGGCCGATGGGGGGAGGGGCGGCGGGATGAGGCGGGGGCGGCATGGGGGGATGGTGCCACCGGGGGCGGGGTGTGGCAATCGCGGTGGTGCGGGGGGCGGGGAGGTCGAGGGAAGGAGAATCGGCGGGGGAATGTGGTGACGGGCGGGTTGGGATGATTAGACAGACCTCTTTTTGGGGGGCGTGGGTGCGGGATAAGGATCATCGGACAGACCTCTCTCAGGGGACCCGAGGAGGCGGGGACCTTGGGGACCGGGGCGGGATGGTTGCAGGATAATCAGACAGACCTCTTTCGAGGTTCACGCGGACAGACCTCTTTCGAGGTTCACTTTCGAGGTTCCCTATGGGCTGATGGCCGCCGATGGCTTACTGAATCAAACGCACGCCGGAGTCATGATCTCGCGCCACGCGCGCGCGGTGCTGCCGTCGCCACTCAGCGCTTTTCCTTTCTGCAAAAAGCGGCTGAGCAACCAGATTTCCGGCCCGGCGTAGCAAATCTTCTCCCACTCGGAGAGGAAGTGCTCGAAGCTCGGGCTTATGGGTGTGACCGGGCATTCCTCGTCATCATGGCAAAGATAGACGACTGGATAGACATCCGATTCGCCGGTGACATGCAGGCCCACTATGTCGCCGTTGCCGACGGCAATAAACGGGACTGTTTGCCGCCAAATCTCCCGTCCTTTTTGTTGTTCCTCCGTGGAAGGATCGTCCAGGCCATCCCACCATGTGTGGATTCCATGCACCTGCAGCAATTCGTTCCACGCGATAAATGCCGGACCTCCGAACAACGTTTGCTGATACGGAAAGACGCGCTCGGTTTGCGGCAATACGTCCTTTCTCGGGGACCAGTGGAATCTGCAATCGAACCTCCCGGCTCCCTCGAGATAGAGCATGCGGAGTGGCGCTGGCAACCCCAGGGGGAGTTCGGCCGCAAGTCGATCCGCCTCCGCTGCGGTGATGGGCGGTTCGATGGAAACCGAGATACCCCACTCGCCCTGAAGGTGATTGAGGCCCCGGACGAACGATTCGGCGCGGCGCATCCATGCGCGTAAAGCTTCCGGTGAACCATTCATGCGATGCTCCTTTCTTCGGCGCTAGAGGCTGCCAAGACCTTGCGCAAGTGCTCCGCCCTGGTGGAGTCTGGCTTTAGCAAGCCTGTCTTTGGATCCAGCCACGGGGCGAGGTTTTCCCAACTCGGGGTGATGTATGCAATTTGCTCCCAACTCGCCAGAAATTCGCCGAAACTGTCGCTGATGACATGAGGCTGCTCAAGACTCTCTTTCGGAACGTAGACAATTTTCCCGCCGGGTTCCGCATCTTTGGAGATCACGGAGATCTGATCGCCATTATTCATCGCAAGAATAGCGATGCGGTCGTGGGTTCTTTCGGGGTCGTCGGCGCGGGCAAATAAACCCATTCTTCCAAGACGCGCGAAAAAATCGCGATGGTCGTAGCAGTGAAAATTGGAGGCTTCGCAAAAATCAGCGCCTCCTGTAATCTCCGATCGGTTCGGATAAATGCCCGCAAGCAAAGCCGGCAACCCTCCCTTTGGTTTCCAACGATATGTAAAGCAACATCGGCGGCTCGCGGTTGCGATAAAGTCTCTCAACTCAGGAGGAAGGCTGCATTTGGCCGATTGGAGCCAATCCCTGGTGTGATCATCATCTCCCGCCGCATCAATACCGTCGGAGATGGCAATCTCCCCGGGGAGATGGGTGAGTTTGCGGAGGAACAGGGAAGCTCGATGAGTCCAGCTAGCGTAGTCCATCATTGTTTCTGAGTTTGCCAGTTCGCGTGCCTGCGGATGCTTTCGTCACAAGTTCCCGTCTGCGGGGATCCGGTCAAAGGCAAAAGGGAAGCGAATCGCTGTGCTTTGTCTTCCCTCCTCCCATGGCTCGCATCTTCCGTACAAGGCTCCTTCACCGCCTTCATGCCCGCTGTCGAGGTTTCCAAGGTGACCAAGTGCTTCGGCAAGCAGGTGGCCGTGGATGACTTGGGGCTGAGTGTGCCGGAGGGGGCGGTGTTTTTATTGCACGGGTAAATTGCACGGGAAGCCGTTTTCCTTATGGGGATGGTGCCGGGAACAGGACTCGAACCTGCACACCTTTCGGTACCAGATCCTAAGTCTGGCGCGTCTACCAATTTCGCCATCCCGGCGGCGTTGTGGAGGTGAGCATGGGTGGGGGATGGGGGAGTGCAAGCGCGGGGTGAGGGGGAGTGCAGGAGGGGCTTGCGCGGGAGGGGGGGATGGGTTGAGGGTGGGGGATGATGCAGAGAGTGCTGAAGGGACTGATGCGATGGGTGCCGGCGGTGGTGCTGCTGGTGGGGTGTGTGTGGGCGGTGGGGGCGTTGTATTTTGATTTTCCGGTGCGGGTGCTGCGGGTGCCGGCGGCGGTGCTGCTGGTGGTGGCGATGGTGGCGGCGCGGGTGAGGTGGCGGCGGGAGTGGGTGAGGTGGATGGGGGCGTGGCTGGTGATGTTCGGGGTGGTGCTGGGGTGGTGGCTGACGCTGAAGCCGTCGCATGAGCGGGTTTGGCAGGCGGATGTGGTGGAGTTGCCGTGGGCGGAGGTGGAGGGGGATGTGGTGACGGTGCACAACATCCGGAATTGTGATTACCGGAGTGTGAGTGATTACACGGTGCGGTGGGAGACGCGGGCGTACCGGTTGTCGCGGCTGACTGGGGTGAGTCTGGCGATTACGTACTGGGGGTCGCCGTACATGGCGCATCCGATAGCGAGTTTTGAGTTTGCGGACATGCCGCCGCTGGCGTTTTCGATTGAGACGCGGAAGGAGGTTGGGGAGGGGTATTCAGCGGTTGGGGGGCTGTACCGGCAGTTTGAGCTGGTGTGTCTGGCGGCGGACGAGCGGGATGTGCTGCGGGTGCGGACGAATTACCGTGAGGGGGAGGACGTGTATCTCTATCATTTGAACATGAAGCCGGAGGCGGTGCGGGAGCGGTTCATGGAGTATGTGGCGACGATGAACGGGATTCGCGAGACGCCGCGGTGGTACAATGCGGTGACGACGAACTGCACGACGGCGATTCGGGCGCAGCGGCCTGCGGCGGAGCGGTTGCCGTGGGACTGGCGGGTGCTGGTGAACGGTTACGGGGACGAGATGCTGTATGAGCTAGGGGCGATTGACCGGGGGATGCCGTTTGGGGAGTTGCGGGCGAAGAGCCGGATCAACGGCGTGGCGCGGGAGGCTGGGGACGCGCCGGATTTTTCTGTGAGGATCCGTGCGGGATTGCCGGGGTATGGTGGGGATGCCGGGAAGTGATCAGGCGAGGAGATTGCGGATGACGTGGCCGTGGACGTCGGTGAGGCGGCGGTCGACGCCGCCGGCGCGGAAGGTGAGTTGTTCGTGATTGATGCCGAGGAGGTGGAGGATGGTGGCGTGGACGTCGTAGACTTCTGTGGGGTTGTGGCGGTCGAGGGGTTTGTAGCCGAATTCGTCGCTGAGGCCGTGGGTGACGCCGCCGCGGATGCCGCCGCCGGTGAGCCAGTTAGTGAAGCAGAACGGGTTGTGGTCGCGGCCTTTGCCGCCCTGGGTGCTGGGCATGCGGCCGAATTCGGTGGTCCAGAGGATGAGGGTGTCGTCGAGGAGGCCGCGTTGTTTGAGATCTTTGATGAGGGCGGCGGCACCGTGGGCGAAGCCGCGGGCGAGCGGGCCGTGGTCGCGTTCGACGTCTTCGTGGGAGTCCCAGTTGCGGCGAGGGAAGCCGTTGTCGTTGCCGCTCCAGATCTGGACGAAGCGGACCCCGCGTTCGAGGAGACGGCGAGCGGCTAGGCATTTGCGGCCGAAGATGTCGATTTCTTCGGCGTCGTTGATGTCTTTGGGCCATTCGCGTTTGTCGTCGCGGATGCCGTACATTTCGCGGATGGCGGCGGGTTCTTTGGAGAAGTCGAGGGCGTCGGGAGCGGCGAGCTGCATGCGTGCGGCGAGTTCGTAGGAACGGATGCGTGCGTCGAGGCGGTCGTCGCCGGGGCGCGAGGCGGCGTGAGTGTGGTTGAGAGCGGCCATGAGCCGGTGGGCGTCGGCTTCGCTCTGGGGGGAGACGAAGCTGGCGCGTTTGTCAGGGAAGAGATCGGCGACGGGGGTTTCTGTGCCTGGGTAGATGATGGTGCCCTGATGCTGGGCCGGGAGGAAGGCGGCGTCCCAGTTTTTGGTGCCATTGGAGGCGAGGCCGCGGTGGTCGGGGAGGACGACGAAGGCGGGGAGGTTTTCGTTCATGGAGCCGAGGCCGTAGCTGACCCATGCGCCGGCGCTGGGGAAGCCTGGGCGGTTGAATCCGGTGGTCTGGAGGAGCGTGCCCTGGGAGTGGACGCCGGTTTTGCCGACCATGTTATGGATGAAGGCGAGATCGTCGACGACGGGGCCGAGAGCGGAGACGGGTTCGCCGAGCATTTTGCCGGATTGGCCGTAGGGTTTGAAGTCCCAGACTGGGCGGAGCCATGGGCCGAGACCGTTCTGGAAGGCTTCGACGGGTTCGCCGAAGTCGCTAGGCTGGCCGTGGCGTTTGATGAGTTCGGGTTTGAAGTCGAAGAGGTCGAGGTGGCTGGCGGCGCCGGCCATGAAGAGCTGGACGACGCGTTTGGCGCGCGGGGGGTGCTGGGGGAAGGGGAGGGCGGGGGAGTTCTCGCGGGCGAGGAGGGAGGCCAGGGCGATGCCAGGGAAGGACTGGAGGAGCGAGCGGCGGGAGAGGTGCATGGGAGGCGGGCCGCGGTCAGTCGGCGAAGTTGAATTCGTTGAGATTGAGGAGGACGCGGCAGGTATTGGCGAGCCCGTGGGTGTTCGCGTAGGCGGCGGTGGTGGCGAGTTCGTCGGGGGAGGGATCGCGCTGGAGAGAGCGGTGGAAGGCTTCGCGGACTTTATCGGATAGGGAACCGGGGAGTGCGTCGAGAGAGGTGGCGAAGTTAGAAGCGGCGACGAAAGTGAGTTGGTTGTTGAGTTGGGCGAGGGCCTGGAGCGGGGTGATGGTCTGGGTGCGGCGGTCGACGAGGAGGGAGGGATCGGCGCAGTCGAGCGTGGCCATCCATGGCTGGGGTTTGCTGCGGACGAGGAATCGGTAGATGGAGCGGCGGTGGAGGGCTGGGTTGGCTAGGTCGGCGAGCTGGTATTCGTAGTGTGGGGAGTGTTCCGGGTGGAGGACGACGAAGTCCTGGAAGGCTGGGCCGCCCATGGTGGGGTTGAGGAGACCGGAGACGGCGAGGAGACTGTCGCGGATGGATTCGGCTTCGAGTTTGCGGCGGTTCATGCGCCAGAGGAGCCGGTTTTCGGGGTCGGAGCTGGCGGCGTCGGGATTGAAGTGTGAGGAGGACTGGCGGTAGGTGTGGCTAGTGACGAGGAGGCGGTGGAGACGCTTGAGCGAGCCGCCGTGGTCGCGGAAGTCGGCGGCGAGCCAGTCGAGGAGGGCGGGGTGAGAGGGGAGACCGCCCATGCGGCCGAAGTCGCCGGGGGTATCGACGAGCCCGCGGCCGAAGTGGTGCTGCCAGACACGATTGACGATGCTGCGCCATGTGAGGGGATTGGCGGGGTCGGTGATCCAGTTGGCAAGGGCGGCGCGGCGTGCGCCTTCCGGGGCGTCTGGTGGGATGGAGAAGCGGCCGGGGAGGGATTTGACGGCGAGGATGGCACCGGGGGGGGCTGGTGGGCCGGGTCTGCGGACATCGCCGCGGGAGAGGACGTGGATGGGGCGTGGTTTGCCGCCGTTAGGGCCGGTTCCGGTGAACGTGCCGGAACCGTTATGGACGGTGCCGCAGTAGACGCGTGAGGGAGGCGGGAGGGCGTTGAGTTTGGACGTGATTTCGGCGAGATGGGAGCGGGTGGTAGTGAGTTCTGCGGCGGCGGCTGGGCCGATGAGGGATTCGACGATGAGGAGCCGGGCTTTTTCGAGATTGGCGATGGAGACTGGGGGAGCGGCGAGGGTGGCGGCGTCTGCGCCTGGGTACCAGCGGTCGGTTAGGTTGCTGCGGAGCCAGCGGGGAGCGGCTTCGACGCTGTCGAGGGAGGAGACGGCGGCACCGGCGGCGAGGTTTTGGCCGGCTGCGTCGAGGATTTCGAGTTCGGCGAGGGCGAAGATGTAGTCCTTCTGGCGATGGGCGAGGGTGGTGGCGGTGACGCGGACGAAGCGGGCGGTGGTTTTGGATTTGAAGGAGACGGCGGTGATTTTCGGGTTAGGGAAGTCGGCGGCGGAGTGGTCGGCGATGGTGACGATGTCTTTTTTGAAGTCTGGGTCGTTGGAGGCTTCGACCTTGAAGCGTGGGGGGAAGCCGAAGCCGTCGCCGATGCCGGCGAAGTCGTCGTGGCAGGGATGGAGGATGGTGGTGGTGAAGGCGGTGGGGCGAGCGAGGTCGATCTGGACCCATTTGGGGGAGGCCTGGGAATCGGAGATGGCGGCGTGGAAGCCGGCCTGGGCGGCTAGGGAGGCGGCAGGCTGGCGGGCGTCGGCGATGAGTTTATCGAGAGCGGTTAGGGAATCGGCGCCGCGCGGGAGGGCTGGGGCGATGAGGCTGGCCTCGCGGGATTTGAGGGACGATTCTTCGGTGAGGAGCGTGCGGCGTTTGGCGGCGGTGGCGGGGTCGGCGTCGTAGGGACGGTCGGCGCGGTCGACGGCGGCGAAGACGGCCTGGAGACTGTAGTAATCTTCTGCGGAGACCGGGTCGAATTTGTGGTCGTGGCACTGGGCGCAATGGACGGTCAGGGAAGTGAACGTGCTCATGGCGTTAGTGACCATGTCATCGCGGTCGAGGTGGCGTGCGATTTTGCCGTCGGTTTTGTCTTCGGGGACTTCGGCGTGCCCGATGAGGTCCCATGGTCCGGCGGAGATGAAGCCGAGGGCTTCGATGCCGTCGCGGGAGTCTGGGAAGAGGACATCGCCGGCGAGTTGTTCGGAGACGAAGCGGGCGTAGGGTTTGTCGGAATTGAGGGCGCGGATGACGTAGTCGCGGTAGGGCCATGCGTTAGGGCGCGGCTGGTCCTTGTCGTAGCCGTGGGTGTCGCCGTAGTGGACGGCGTCGAGCCAGTGGCGTGCCCAGCGTTCGCCGTACTGGGGGCTGGCGAGGAGACGGTCGGCGAGGGCGGCGGTGGCGGCGTCTGGATTGGTATTGAAGGCGGCGATGAATGCGGTGGTTTCGGTGTGGGAGGGAGGGAGCCCGGTGAGGTCGTAGGAGAGCCTGCGGATGAGGGTGCGGGGGTCGGCTGGGGGAGCTGGGTGGGTGGGGGCGAGGGCGGCGCGGATGAAGTGGTCGACTGGGTTGGAGGTGAGGGGAGCGGGAGAGGGGATGGGGAGGAGAGACCACCATGGTTCCGTTGCGGCAGGAGGGGAGGCAGCGGCTGGGAGCGAGAGAAGGAGGGCGGCGGCCAGAGATCTGGGGAGCATGGTGGTTTCTAAACGTGCTGCGAGGTGGGGATTCGTCGCCGCAAACCGGGAAAGCGGACGGGGGATGCAAAGCTGGCGGGAGGTGTCATGGTGCGGGGATGATGAGAATGCTGAGCGTTGGGATGATCCTGTTGAGTGCGGGGTGTGGGACGGGTGTGGCTGGGGATGTTCCGATGATTGAGCGGTGGCGGCGGTG
The DNA here is from genome assembly GCA_027483175.1 of Verrucomicrobiaceae bacterium. Taxonomy (GTDB): domain Bacteria; phylum Verrucomicrobiota; class Verrucomicrobiia; order Verrucomicrobiales; family V1-33; genus V1-33. The sequence continues at coordinate 23,075 of JAIXVE010000191.1, forward strand.
GATGGTGCCTGAGCTTCGGGACGAGGCGGCGAGACTGGAGGCGTTGCGAGCGGAGCGGGCGAGATTGCCGGAGGGGCCGGGGGAGCCTGATTTTTCGTCGACGGGGTATCGGAGTGTGACGGAGGCGGTGGATGTGGCGGAGAAGTGGGTGCAGGTGGATCTTGGGAAAGTGCTGCTGTTGGATGACATTGTGGTGATGCCTGCGGTGGTGCCGTCGAAGGCTGGGGAGCCGGTGGTGGTGGGATTTCCGCTGAGGTTTCGAGTGGAGGTGTCGGAGGATCTGGATTTCGGGAGGCGGGAAGTGGTGTTTGACCGGACGGAGGCGGATTTTCCTGTGCCTGGGCCGGTGCCGGTGATGATCCGCGGGGTGGGGCGGCGCGGGAGGTATGTGCGGGTGACGGCGGTGAAGTTAGGCGGGGAGCCGGACAATCATTTTCTGGCGCTGGGGGAACTGGTGGTGTGTTCCGGGGGACGGAACGTGGCGGATGGGGCGCTGGTGCAGGCGAGGGACATGCTGGCATCGCCGAGGTGGAGCCTGCGGGGGTTGGCGGACGGGATTTCGGTGATGGGGCGGCCGACGGAGATCCGGCGGTTTCCGACGAATGGGTATCACGGGGCGATGGGAGAAGCGGGAGGGGAGCAATGGGTGCAGGTGGATCTCGGGGAGGAGAAGGTGATTGAGTCGGTGGTGCTGATTCCGGCGCGGCCTGGAGACATGGCGGACACGATTGGGTATGGATTTCCGGTGCGGTTCCGGGTGGAGGCGTCGGTGGACGAGGGGTTTGGGGAGGTGGTGGCGGTTGGTGGGTCAGGAGGGGTGGACTATGAGAATCCCGGGGATCGGCGGGTGGTGCTGGGTGCGGGCGGGGTGCGGGGTCGATATGTGAGGGTGACGGCGGAGAAGCTGTGGGGTGAGCCTGGGGGCGGGGTGTTTGCGCTGGCGGAGATGGAGGTGAATGCGGGGGGGCGGAATGCGGCGCTAGGGAGTGTGGTGACGGCGTCCGGGCAGTTGGAGGGGAAGGCGGAGCGGTGGGCTCCGGCGTTTCTGGTGGACGGGGTGGCACCGCCTGAGGGGATGGGGACGTATGCGGACTGGCTGGCGGCGATGGCGCGGAAGTATGAGATTGTGAAGGAGACTGGGTTGCTGGAGCGGCGGCCTTGGGAATTGCGTGAGGAGGCGGACTGGAGGCTGGGATGGCTGGGGTCTGGGATGGCGGGAATGCTGGTGGTGGCTGGGGTGGCTGGGTGGTGGAGCGGGCTGGTGCGGGAGCGGCGGCGGACGCAGCAGTTGCGTGCGGGGATTGCGAGGGATCTGCATGATGAGATCGGGAGCAATCTGAGCAGCATCGGGTTGCTGAGCGAGCTGGCGATTGGGGCGGCTCCGGATGCGGGGGCGATGCAGATGGAGCTGGAGGAGATCCGGCGGGTGGCGCTGCAGACGGCGGATTCTATGCATGACATTGTGTGGCTGATTGGGCCTGGGCGGAAGACGATGGGGGATTTGTCGGCGCGGATGCGTGAGACGGCTGGGCTGATGCTGGCTGGGATGGAGTGGACGGTGGAGGCGCCGGATGGTGGTGGGGAGGACCGGTTGAGTCTGGGGGCGCAGCGGGACATGTATTTGTTTTTCAAGGAAGCGCTGCATAACATCCGGAGGCATGCTGGAGCGACGAGTGTGAGGATTCAGCTGGTGAGGCGAGGGCGGACGATGGAGTTGACGGTGGAGGACAATGGGCGGGGATTTGATCCTGAGCTGAGGTCGGCTGGGTATGGGTTGGCGAACATGAGGCAGCGAGCGGAGGCGTGCCGCGGGAGCCTTGTGATCGGTGCTGGCAATGGGAGCGGGGCGCGTTTAGTATTCACGATACCATGCGGCCGGTGAGACTGGCGGCTGGGCTATGATCATGACAACGAGTGAACAACCAATGGCAGCGGTGGAGCCGGTGACGATCTGGCTGATTGAGGACAATGAGACCTTCCGGAAGAGTCTGGCGCGCGGGCTGGAGCGGACGGGGAAGTTTGAGTGTCCGGGGAGTTTCGGGACGGCGGAGGAGGCGCTGGCGGAGAGTGGGGTGGAGCCGAGTGTGGTGCTGATTGATGTGCGGCTGCCGGGGATGGATGGGATTGAGGCGATGGGGCGGCTGAGGGAGAAGCTGCCGCATGCGGCGCTGATTGTGCTGACGGTGTTTGAGGAAGAGGACAAGATCATGCGAGCGATCTGTGCTGGGGCGCAGGGGTATCTGCTGAAGACGGCTCCGGTGTCGGAGATTGCGCTGGCGATTGACGACGTGCTGGACGGCGGGTCGCCGATGAACAGCCGGATTGCGCGGCGGGTGCTGGAGTTGTTTTCGCGGCTGGTGCCGCCGAGGATGGATTACGGCCTGACGAATCGGGAGAAGGAGATTCTGCAGCAGCTGGTGGAGGGGCGGATCAAGAAGGAGATTGCGGCGCTGGTGGGGTTGAGCGTGCACACGGTGAACACGCACATGAGGAACATTTACGACAAGCTGCAGGTGAACACGGTGAACGGGGCGGTGGCGAAGGCGCTGCGGGAGCGGCTAGTGTGAGGGTGGTTCAGGGTTCAGAGCTGGCGGACGAGGGCGATGGCCTCGAGGAGACGGGCGGCGGGAGGGGACTTGTGGTTGAGGCGGGGGAAGCGGCCGTCGATGACGATGAAGTCGCCGTTGCGGGAGAGCATGAGGCGGTCGCCACGGATTTCGACGGCGGAGCAGCCGGCGCGGTGGGCGTGGAGCCGGAGTTCGGTGCAGCGCCAGAGCGTGCTGACGGCGTCGGGTGGCGGGCCGAAGCGGTCTTTCCATTCGGTGATGAGAGTGGCGAGGTCTTTGAGGGAAGTGACTTCGGCGAGCTGGCGGTAGGCGGGGATGCGTTCGCCTGGGCCGGGGATCCATGATTCCGGGATGAAGGCGGGGATTTTGCGGCTGTTGCTGCTGCGGAGTTCGGCTTCGCTGAAGGCTGCGAAGTCGATGGCGAGGGAGGTTTCGATGCGGCCGGGGACGCGCTGGCCTTTGAGTTTGGCGACGCTGGCTTTGAGCATGCGGCAGTACATTTCGAAGCCGACGGCGGCCATGTGGCCGCTTTGCTGAGTGCCGAGGAGATTGCCTGCGCCGCGGATTTCGAGGTCGCGCATGGCGATGCGGAAGCCGCTGCCGAGGGCGGTGTACTGTTTCATGGCATTGATGCGTTTGCGGGCATCGCCGCCGGTCATTTCGCTGCGTGGGATCATGAGGTAGGCGTAGGCCTTGTGACCGGCGCGGCCGACGCGGCCGCGGAGCTGGTAGAGGTCGGCGAGGCCGAAGCGGTCGGCGCGGTCGATGATGATGGTATTGGCGTTAGGGATATCGATGCCGCTTTCGATGATGGTGGTGCAGACGAGGATGTCGGTCTGGCCTGAGACGAAGCGGTTCATGACTTCTTCGAGCTGGCCTTCCTCCATCTGACCGTGACCGGCTTCGATGGTGGTGCCTCTGGGGCTGAGGGCGAGGAGTTTTTCGACCATGCGTTCGATGCTGCCGACGCGGTTGTGGAGGAAGAAGACCTGGCCCTTGCGGTGGAGTTCGCGTTCGATGGCTTTTTTGATGACGCGTTCGTCGTAGGCGCAGATGACGGTTTCGACTGGTGAGCGGTTAGGTGGAGGGGTGTCGATGGTGCTCATGTCGCGGGCTCCCATGAGGGCCATGTAGAGCGTGCGGGGGATGGGCGTGGCGCTGAGGGTGAGGACATCGACGCTGCGGAAGAGTTCCTTGAAGCGTTCCTTGTGTTTGACGCCGAAGCGCTGTTCCTCGTCGATGACGACGAGGCCGAGGTCTTTGAAGGCGACGTCTTTGGAGATGAGCCGGTGGGTGCCGACGATGATGTCGATGGAGCCGGAGAGGAGTTGTTCGGTGACCTTGCGGGATTCGGAGGCGGAGCGGAAGCGGTTGAGGACATCGACGCGGACGGGGTAGTCCGACATGCGTTCGCGGAAATTGTGATAGTGCTGCTGGGAGAGGACGGTGGTGGGGGCGAGGATGGCGACCTGTTTGCCTGACATGACGGCTTTGAAGGCGGCTCGGATGGCGACCTCGGTTTTGCCGAAGCCGACATCGCCGCAGATGAGCCGGTCCATGGGGCGAGCGCCTTCCATGTCGCGTTTGGTGTCGTCGATGGCGCGGAGTTGGTCGGTGGTTTCGCGGTAGAGGAAGGAGGATTCGAATTCGCCCTGCCAGCGATTGTCAGGAGGGTGGGGGAAGCCTTGAGCGGTTTCGCGGGCGGCGTGGATTTCGAGGAGTTTTTCTGCGTAGGCGAAGATGGCGCGTTCGGCCTGCTGGCGGGATTTGTTCCAGCGGCCGTCGCCGAGGGAGCTGAGTTCCGGGGTTTTTTTGCCGAGGCCGACGTAGCGGCCGATGAGGTAGGCCTGAGGGAGGGGGACGTAGAGGCGGGCGTCGTCGGCGTATTCGATGACGACGACGTCTTCTTCCGAGCCATCGGAGTGGGTGCGTCTGATGAGACCGCGGTAGCGACCGATGCCGTATTCCTGGTGGACGACGAATTCGCCGTCGGAGATGCCGGAGAGGTCGAGGGGGATTTTGCGTTGCCGCTGGCGGCGTTGAGCGGTGACGAGGCGGCGGGCGCGGGAGTGCTGGTAGCGGCCGAAGATTTCGGCGTCGCAGAGGACGGCGAGGGAAGCGGAGGGGGCGGTGAAGCCGCGGGTGACGCGGCCGATGGCGAATTCGAGGTGGGCGTGTTCGATGCCTTCGGAGGCGAGGAGTTCGCGGAAGCGTTCGATTTCGCCTTCGTTATTGAAGAACATGACGACGCGCCATTGGTCGGCGTGCCAGCGGCAGAGCTGGTCGGCGAAGGATTTGCGGCGGGCTTCGAGCATGACGAAGTCACCGGCGTCGAAGGTGCCTGCGGGTTCTGCGTGGCAGGCGGTGGCGAAGTTTTCGGTGGTTCTGGTGGAGAGAGGGGAGACGCCTTCGGTGATCCAGACATCGGCGCGCGGGCAGGTTTCGAGGTCAGCGGCGATGACGAGGTCAGCGGGGTCGATGCAGTCGGAGAGGAGACAGGATTCGGATTCGGAGTCGGATGTTGAGTGGAGGAGAATGGAGGCGGAGGATTCGCGGCCGACGGAGATCTGGGAGTCGGGGTCGAAGCGGCGGAGACTATCAATTTCCTCGCCGAACCATTCGATGCGGAGGGGTAGGTCGGCCTGCCATGAGTAGACATCGATGATGCCGCCGCGGACGGCGAACTGGCCGCGTTCGCCGACCTGGCCGGAGCGGTCGTAGCCGGCGGCGTCGAGGAGCTGGGTGACGGAGGCCATGGAGAGGGCCTGGCCTTTCTGGATGGCGAGGGACTGGGAGGCGAGCGTGCGGGGAGCGGGGACGGATTCGGAGAGGGAGGCGGCGTGGACGACGAAGACCTCGATGGAGAGCGGCGGGTGGCTGAGGCGTTCGAGGATGGCGAGCCGTTCGGAGGACGTTTCTTCGTCGGGGAGACTGCCTTCGACGCGTTGTTCTTCTGCTTCCGGGAAGAAGAGCGTGGGGCCCCACCATGTGGCGAGGTCGCTGGAGAGGGCTTCCTGGGCGCGGAGGTCGCGGGCGAGGATCCAGACCCGGCGAGGTGGGCCTGAGGCGATGGAGTGGAGGACCATGCCTGTGGCGAAGGCATGGGCTGCTGGGGAGACGTGTTCGAGGGCGGCGGGTTTCCGTTTGGATTTGGTGGTGCGGGCGGGAGTGGCTTTTGAGAGCGGGGCGAGTGCTTTGGCGAAGGCAGGGGAGGCGGCGGCGAGGGCGCACCATTCCCTGCCGGCCGCGAGGGAGGCAGCTGGCGGCGGCGCAGTGATTGCGTCGGGCATGGTGGATGAGTGTGGCGGGTGGGGCGAAGCTGCAAGCGGTGGCGGGGGAGCGGGAGGATTTCCGGTGGCGCGGGAGGCGGGAGCGGCGGAGGGCGTGTGGATGGAAGAGAAGCGAAACTTGGTACTGGCGTCTGGGTCGCCGCGGCGGCGGGAGCTGCTGACGGAAGCGGGCTATGAGTTTGAGACGGCACCTGCGGACATTGATGAGCTGCATGAGGAGGCGATGGCGCTGGAGGCGCTGACGCGTCACAATGCGGTGGAGAAGGCGCGGGTGGTGGCGGTGCGGCGAGCGGAGGCGGTGGTGCTGGCGGCGGACACGCTGGTGGCGATTGGCGGGGTGGCGCTGACGAAGCCAGTGGACATGGCGGAGGCGCGGCGGATGATTGGGATGTTAGCGGGGAGGACGCATGAGGTGGTGACGGCGGTGGCGGTGGTGTGTGCGGCGACGGGATTTGAGGAAGTGTTCACGGTGGAGACGCGGGTGACGTTCAAGGCGCTGAGTGAGGCGGAGGTGGAGGAGTATCTGACGTTGATCAATCCGCTGGACAAGGCGGGTGGGTATGCGGCGCAGGAGCATGGGGAGCGGATCATTGAGCGCGTGGACGGGTCGTGGACGAACGTGGTGGGATTGCCGATGGAGGAGACGGCGGCGGCGCTGGCGCGGGCGGGGGTGACGGGGAAGTGAGGGTTAGGAGGGTGGGGTGAGGGCATGAAAAAGCCCGCCGTTCCGTGAAGGAAGCGGCGGGCTGAGAGAGAGGCGCGAGTTAGAGCGCCGCGCGGGTCACTTGACCTTGGCGAAGTGCTTCTTGGGGTCCTTGTCGAACTCGGCTTTGCACTTTTCGCAGCAGAAGGCGACGGTCACCTTAGCGTCGACGGCGTTTTCGGCCTTGGCTGGCTTCTTGCTGATCGGGCACTCCTTGTTGGCTGGCTTTTCGGTGCTGCCGACGTGTTTTTTGAGGGCTTCGAGCTGGAGCTTGGCATCGCCTTCGAACTTGGCCTGGCACTTGGCGCAGCAGAGCCCGATGTTGGCGGAGACTTCGGAAGTCTGGGCGGCGTCGACGGCTTTGCCGGAGATTGGGCACTTGGTGTTGACGGCGTCAGCGGAAGCGAAGCTGGTGAGAGCGAAGCAGGCCGCGAGGGCGGCGAAGAAGGATTTCATGTGTTTGTTGCGGGTTTGTGTTAGATGTGTCTGGCGGGCAGGATGAGCCTGCGAGACTGTAGTAATGATGCCAGAGAGCGGGGAGGCGTCAACTAAATGCGCGGGCCATCGATGCGTAGATGGAGGCGAGGGATGGTCAGCGGGGGATGAGTCCTTCGATGGCGCGGATACCGGTTTCTGCGCCTTTCTGGAGGATGCCTGCGCCTGATTCTGCGCCTTTCTGGAGGAGGTCGGTGCCTTTATCGAGAGCGGCGGGGGCATTTTCGAGGACCTTGGAGGCGGCGGTGGAAGCGGCTTTGGAGGCGGCGTCGGCGGCTTTGATGGCTCCTTCCATGGACATGTTGAGGACCTCGTCGACGGTGGCATTGAACCATGCGAGGGCGAGACGGTCGGAGAGGTCCTCGGTAGGATTGGACAGGGAGCCGCCGAGGACGAGACGCGTCCAGAGGAGAGCGGAGTCTTCCGGGCCGAGGAGGGCGCGGTCGGAGGCTGGGAGGTTGGCGCGGTCGAGGGGGAGGAAGACCTGTTGTTCCGCGCCAGCGAGGTAGCGGAGGGTACCGGGGACGATGCCGAGGAGGAGGTTGCCGGAGAGTTGGGAGGAGGCGGAGACGGAGGCGTTGCCTTTGAGGCGGAGGAGGCCTGGGGCGTCCATGAGGAGCCCTTCGAGGATCCAGTCGCCTGAGGAGGTGCGGGTGAAGCGGGTGCGGGTGTCTTTGAGGACGAGACGGACGAAGCCCTCGTTGCGGGTTTTGCGGGCGATGATCTGGAGGATGGGGAGCCCTTCGAGGAGACCGTCTTTGATGGCGGCGTTGCCGCGCCAGAGGAGGCGATCTGGGTCCTTCGGGTTGCCGGAGATCTGGACGGAGGCGCTGGCGGTGCCTTTGACGCGTTTGAGCCAGTCGTCGGGGATGATTTTGGCGAGTTGGAGGTCGGCGAGGGAGCCTCGGGCGTCGAGGACTGGGGCGTTCTGGTTGAGGCGGACGGAGGCTTCGCCGGTGATGGAGGCGTCGTCTGCGGTGGTGGCGTGGAAGCTGTCGAGACGGATTTCGCCTTCCTGCCATGAGGCGTCGAAGTCGGTGATATCGAGGGGGAGGTTTTTGAGAGCGGAGGAAGAGAGGGTGCCGCCTGCGCCTTTGGCGAGGACGAAGCCCTGGTCGTCGGAGGGTTTGATTTCGAGGGCGATGTTACGAGCGGAGGCGGAGGCGTCGTCGGATTTCCAGTCGAAGCCGAACTGGTCGATGCGGACTGGGCCGAGGAGGATGCGGTTGGGGATGAGGGAGGAGAGGAAGCCTGAGGAGGAGGGAGGGGCTTCCGGGGTTGGGGTTTGGGGCGTGGGTTGGGCGGAGTTGGGTGGGAGTTTTGAGAAGTTGACGGAGGCGCGGGCGACTTTGACGCCTTCGACGTGCCATGTGCGGTCCCAGATGGCACCGGCGTTGATGTCGGCGCGGATGTCTGCGGCGGAGAGGGACTGGAAGGGAGCGTCTGCGGAGCCGGTGGCGGAGAAGGATTCGACGAAGGCTGAGGAGCCGCGCCATGAGATGCCGTTGAGGGAGGCGTCGGCTTTGAGGTGGGAGGAGATGGCGGCGCTGATCCAGCGGCGGAAGCTGTCGCTTTTGAGGTAGCCGTCGAGCCAGACGGAGAATGAGAAGACGGCGGCGGCGAGGAGGACGGCGATGGTGCCGAGGGCGATGAGCCAGCGTTTGGAGGAGGAAGGTTTCCGGCGGCGGCGGCGCCGTGAGCTGGGGGTGGGGGGAGATGGGTCGGCGGCGTCGGTCATGGCGAGGAGACGGTTTTCTTTTATTTAGCGGGGCTGAGGGCATTCGTCATTCGACAATTCGGATGGAATGCATAGCCTGCGGGTCAATTTTTGAAGTCATGCTGGAACTCAAGGACGTTCAATTCACGATCGCGCGCGAGGGCGATGATCTGCACCTGCTGAAGGAAGTGTCGCTGCGGATACCGCCGGGGCATTTCATGGCGATTGTGGGGCCGTCTGGGTGTGGGAAGACGACCTTGCTGAAGGTGGTGGCTGGGTTGCAGATGGAGACTGGGGGGACCTTGTACTGGAGGGGGAAGGACATTGGGGAGGACGGGGACATTCAGCCGCAGGAGCTTGGGTATGTGCCGCAGTTCAGCATCGCGTACGATCATCTGACGGTGGAGGAGTGTGTGGAGAATGCGGTGCGGTTGCGGACGCGGGAGAGCGGGGATGCATTTTATGAGATTGTGGACCGGGTGGTGGCGGCGGTGGGGATGGAGACGATGCGGGAGAAGCGGGTGTCGGTGCTGTCTGGCGGGCAGAAGCGGCGATTGGGGTTGGGGATGGAGCTGGTGAGTCGGCCGCAGCTGTTGTTGTGCGATGAGGTGACGAGCGGGCTGGATCCGCAGTCGGAGCGGGACATTGTGCAGTTGCTGCATGCGTTGTCTCAGGAGGACGACCGGATTGTGATCAATGTGACGCACAGCCTGAGCAACATGGATCTGTACGGGTCGGTGCTGGTGATGTTCGAGGGGCGGATTGTGTATCACGGACCGCCGGGGGCGATGGCGCATTATTTCAGTGTGGCGAGTGCGGAGGATGTGTATCCGCAGCTGGCGAAGCGGCCGTCGGCGGACTGGCATGAGTCGTGGCAGAAGTACCGCGGGCCATATTATGAGAAGATGATGGGGGTGGTGGAGGAGCGTGGGGAGAAGTCGGGCGAGGAGGAAGGGAAGGATGATGCGCCTGGAGTGGAGAAGGATGCGGAGACGGTGGTCGAAGTGAAGAAGGAGAAGGTGAAGAAGGAGGAGGATGATGAGATGGAGGGGAGAGGAGTGCGGCCGGCTGGGTTTGGGAGACAGTTCTGGACCTTGCTGGCGCGGCGGTGGAAGTTGTTCATGCGGGACCGGACGCAGCTGGTGCTGCAGTTGGCGCTGTTGTTCGGGTTTCCGGTGCTGGTGGTGATTTTTGCGAGTCAGGGGATTGATCCGATGCCTGACCGATCGGTGCCGCCGGGGACGGCGCTGGCGGAGGCGATTGTGAGGCAGACGGCGATTGTGGAGAAGCAGACGAAGTTAGGGGCGCTGGTGTCCGGGCTGGTGATGTTCCAGGTGGTGCTGCTGACCCTGATGGGTTCAAACAATTCGGCGCGGGAGATTGCGGGGGAGCGGCTGATTTACGAGAAGGAGCGGATGGGCGGGGTGACGCCGCTGGCGTATCTGTCTAGCAAGGTGGTGTTTCTGGCGGTGCTGGCGGCGGCGCAGGCGGTGTGGATGGGATTGTTTGTGGATTACTTCACGAATCTGCCTGGGGACTTCGGGGAGCGATTGAAGATGCTGCTGCTGGTGAATTTTGCGATGACGTCGGTGTGTCTGGCGATTTCGGGGCTGATGAAGTCACCGGAGCAGGCGTCGCTGATGAGTATCTATCTGGTGGGTTTTCAGCTGCCGTTGTCCGGGGCGGTGCTGGCGTTGCCGGCGACAGTGGAGAAGGTGGTGCAGCCGCTGATTGTGGCGTACTGGAGTTGGAGCGGGCAGTTATCGACGATGCGGGAGTCGGATTATTTTCTGGCGGTGACGCAGGCGGTGCCGACGACGGTGGTGAGTGCGAGTGCGATCAGTGCGGCGGTGCTGATGGCGCACATTCTGACTGGGCTGGTGCTGGCGTGGCTGGGTTGCAAGCGGCACCGCTGGGATTGAGGAGGGCCTGGAGGAGGAGGGTGGCGGAGACCTCGTTGCAGGCGAAGGGGACGTCCCAGAGGACGGCGACGCGGAGGAGGGCTTTGACGTCGGGGTCGTGGGGTTGAGCGGTGAGGGGGTCCCAGAAGAAGAAGAGGGCGTCGAGTTGTTTTTCGGCGAGATGGGCACCGATCTGGAGGTCGCCGCCCATGGGGCCGCTGAGGTAGCAGTGGACTGGGCGGTTGAGGGCTGCGGAGAGGAGACGGCCGGTGGTGCCGGTGGCGGAGAGGGCGTGAGGGGCGAGGGCGTCGGCGTGGCGCTGGGCCCATGCGATGAGTTGGTCTTTGCGGTGGTCGTGAGCGACGAGGGCGATGCGCATGGGGGAGTGCATGGGGAGGAGGGAAGCGGTCGGGCGTGGGGAGGGAAAGGGGAAAGATTCCGCGTGCGGGTTGGGCGGGAGACGGCATGGTGGCGGGCATGCTGGCGCGATGGCGAGAGCGGTTCCGGTGTGCGGGTCGTGGGTTTCTGGAGACCCTCGGGCGTGAGCCGTGCATGCGGGTGCATGTGGTGGCTGGGGTGCTGGTGGTGGTGGCTGGGGTGGTGCTGCGGGTGAGTGCGATGGAGTGGGCGGTGCTGGTGCTGGCGATGGGTTTGGTGGTGACGGCGGAGGTGCTGAACACGGCGGTGGAGCGATTGGCGGACCGGGTGAGTGGGGAGCGGGAGGAGGCGATTCGGGTGGTGAAGGATGCGGCGGCGGGGGCGGTGCTGGCGGCGGCGGTGGCGGCGGTGGGGGTTGGGTTGGTGGTGTTCGGGCCGAAGTTGTGGGCGCTACGGTGGTGGGGTTGAACGGAGAGTTGCAGGCAGTTGTCGATTGGTGAAACGTGCTTAGAATGATGCGCCCGTGACATTGATGACGAACGAGACATCCGAGACGACGACTCCGCCTGAGCGGCGGGAGCGGCGTGGTCGTGTGCGTGGGTGGCTGGCGGGATTGGTGGGTGGGGTGGCTGGGTTGGTGGTGGAGAGGTGGATGGGGATGGGGATGGAGTGGGTGCCGGAGCGGCCGGTGGTGACGGAGTGGGTGGTTTCCGAGGCGGGGCGGCTGGCGGTGGCTGGCGGGATTGGGATGTTAGCGGGTGTGGTGGCGATGAAGATCGGGGGATGGGGGCAGCGGTTGGGGGCGGGTGTGGCGGCGGCGGTGCTGGCGGTGACGCAGAGTGTGGTGCTGGCGCGGTATGGGATTGAGTGGGGACCTGTGGGGGTGGTGGGTGGATTGGTGGCGGGGGTGGTGGCAGGCGGGTGGCTGGTTCCGCCGGTGGCGGAGTGGGTGAAGTGGTTGCGTGGGCGGGTTTCGGGGGTGGTGATGAGCCGGGTGGAGGCGGCAGGCGGGGAGTTAGTGTTAGTGCCGGATGCGCGGGAGGCGGTGGTGGTGACGTGTCGGCTGGTGAATGAGACGGCGTTGCGTGGGCGATTGGCGGCGGGTGAGTTTTTGAAATTGAATGCGGAGTTTGCGGCGGTGGGATCTAAGGTTTTGAGGGAATGCGGGGCGCTGACGGACGAGGCGGAACCGGGGGTGGTGCGTGGGATTTTCGGGTTGCCCTTGGAGATGCCTGTCGGGGAGGCTGCGGATGCGGCGGTTATGGCGGCGGTGGCGCTGGATGATGTGTTGAGGGAGTTTGCGGAGCGGCCGGGTGCGGAGCCGGTGGAGTGGGGGATTGGGCTGGCGTGCGGGACCCTGACGGCTGGGTTGGGGGCGACCGGGTATTCGGTGGCTGGGGATGCGATGGAGCGGTCGAAGTGGCTGGCGCAGTTGCGAGGGGAGTATCAGGTTAGGATGTTTACGGATGATGTGGTGCACCGGGTGGCGGAGCGTTCCGAGGATCGGCCGCTGGAGGTGCTGCATCCGCCGGAGGGAGCGGCGGTGGAGGTTTATCAGCTGCTGGCGCAGATGGGCGGGTTGTCAGGTGAGGCGCAGGTGAGGCGCGATGCGTTTCGCGATGCGGTGGTGCTGATGCGGGCGGGGCATGCGGAGGACGCGCTGCGGCGGTTCGGGGATGCGCGTGAGGGGTTGGTGGTGCCGGATCCTGTGCTGGAGAGGTTTGTGAGTCAGGCGGCGATGGAGTTGGAGCGTGGTGGTGGGGCGGGGCGGCGGAATCTGTCCCGGAATGCAGCGAGACCGTGAGCCGCATTGATTATCCAGAGGAGATCCGGGGGTTGGTGGGGCAGTTGAAGCGGCTGCCGGGGGTGGGGCCGCGGAGTGCGGAGCGGATTGCGTTGTGGTTGCTGAGGTCGAGGCAGACGCCTGCGGTGGATCTGGCGGCGGCGTTGTCGGAGGCGGTGGCGCGGGTGGCGTTGTGCGGGCATTGCGGTTTTTTTGCGTCGGTGGGGATGGGATGCAGGATCTGCGGGGATGACGGGCGGGACCGCCGGGTCATTTGCGTGGTGGAGCAGAGTACGGATATTCTGCCGCTGGAGCGGACGGGGGTGTTTCAGGGGCAGTATCACGCGCTGCATGGGAAGATCAGTCCGCTGGACAACGTGGGGCCTGAGGATTTGAGGATCGGGGCGCTAATGGAGCGGTTGGCGGGTGGAGTGGTGGAGGAGGTGATTCTGGCGACGGGGAGTGATGTGGAAGGGGAGGCGACGGCGCATTATCTGAGTGAACTGGTGGGGGTGACGCATCCTGAGATTGCGGTGACGCGGCTGGCGCAGGGGTTGCCGGCGGGGGGAGGGTTGGAGTCGGCGGATGAGCTGACCCTGATGCGGGCGATCAGCGGGAGGCGGAAAGTATGACGGGTTGGGGCCGGGGATGGTGAAAAATCCGGCCTGGCGCGGGCGCTAAGTATGCTACGGTGGGCGGTTCATCCGACATGTCCGAGCTGCAGACTTTCCGTCATTACCAGATTTCCCAGGATGCGCAGGGCGCGGCTGTCGAGGTGTGGCGTAGCGGTCATGAGGTGGTGTGTCTGGTGTGGGACAGTGTGCGGGGGGCGTTCGGGGAGTTGCATGTGTCGATTGTGGCGGCGGAGCGGCAGATGGAGCCGCGGGTATTTCAGGCGCTGGTGAAGGCGGCGGCTGGGTTGAGGCATCCAAACATTCTGACGGTGCATGAGGGAGGGGAGGATGACGGGGCGAATTTCTGTGTGACGGATCTGCTGGATGGGGAGCGGTTTGATTCGTGGCTGCGGCGGTGTCCGCCGTTGCCGCCGTGGCTGGCGCTGCAGTGTCTGTCGCAGATTGCGTCGGCGTTGTGCGTGGCGTCGCCGCATCTTGAGTTGCTGGCGGGGGTGAATCTGATGCACTGCGGGATCACGATGGGCGGTGAGGATCCGGGGAGACTGAGTGTGAGGGTGGCGGACTGGGGGTTGACTGGGCCGCGGGGGCCTGCGGTGGAGACGCGGCGGATTGAGGGGCGGGTGATCGGGGAGTGCGGGCGTTTGTTATTGAGGATGCTGACTGGTGAGGAAGTGGGAGCGGGGCCGCATGAGGTGACTGGTGAGGAAGTGGCACCGGAGCTGGCGTTTCTGATCAACACATTGCTGCAGCCGAAGTCGGCGCATCATCCGCGGAACATGGAGCAGTTGCACACGCTGGTGGAGCGGTGCCGTCACGGGTTGACGCCGGAGCTGGCGAGGCGGCCGGCGCGGTTGGGAGCGGAGTACTATCCGAGGTTGCCGCTAGCGGGAGAGTTTGCGGGATCCGGGGTGGTGGCCGGGGTGCTGGAGGATGAGTTTGTGGTGGAGGCGCGGGCGTTTGACGCGGCTGGGCCGTACGCGTTGCGGGCGACGCAGCGGTCGCGGCGGGATGCGGCGCGGGTTCAGCTGCTGCCGCCGGGGAGGTTGCTGGATTTTGATTTCAGCGAGGCGGTGGTGCATGCGATGCAGAGTGTGAAGGCGGGGGTACACCGGCATCTGCTGCGGGTGTTATGCTGGCATGCGACGGAGCCGCGATGCGTGGTGGAGGAGAGCAGCGGGCGGTGGAATCTGGAGGAAGTTGTCAGGGTGCGGGGCGGGCTGACGCCGCCGGAGATTGCACTGGTGCTGGGGCAGTTGGAGGCGGCGGCGAAGGAGGCGGATGCCGTCGGGATGGTGGCGCAGGTGAGGAATCCGCGGGAGATTGCGGTGGTGTTCGGGTCGGTGCCGCCGGCGGATGAACGGCTAGCGGAGACCGTGCTGGGCGAGTGGCCGGCGTTTGTGCTGAAGGTGCGGACTTGGCCGGTGGCGTTGCAGCTGACGCAGCCTGAGCAGTTTCGGGTGGAGACCTTGGTGGGGGATGGTGGGGGAGGGGAGGCGTGGGGTCGGGCGGTGGCGTGGGATGCGGTGCCGACGGCGCGGGATTTTGCGTTGCTGTCGACGTGGATGTCGGGCGGGCCGGGGGCGGTGCCTGAGGAATTGAGGACGCTGGTGCAGGAAGCGGTGCGGGTGAGGCAGGATGGGGGGGCGGCGCGCCGCGGGGCGTTTGTGTCGGCGTATGCGGGGCGGGCGAAGACCCTAACGGCAGCGAAGGTGGTGGCGGAGCCTGCGGCGGCGGGGGGATCGGGGAAGGGGGAGAAGCGTAGGAAGAAGGGGCGCGGTGGGGTGGCGGCGGGCGGGGTGCAGCCATTGGATCTTGAGCTGGATGACGAGACGGATGAGCCGACGCCGACGCTGCCTGGATTTGCGGAGGCGTTGTTCGGGGTGACGCCTGGGGATGGTGTGGAGGAAGTGAAGGAGGTGGAGGCGGTGCGGTTAGGGGGTGTGGCGTGGGGTGCGGGCGCGGGTGAGGATGCGGATGAGGAGGAAGGTGGGGTGCGTGATGAGGAGCCGGTTTTTGGTGGGAGGCACCATGCGGCGCCGATGGATTTTGACGTGGTGGATCCTGACGATCGCGGGGTGGTGCCGCGATATGAGACTGGGTTGCCAGGGGATGAAGGGGATGATGCGGAGGCGGCGAAGACGCGGCATCAGGTGAGCATTGCGGTGATTGTGATTGTGTTTGCGGCGGTGATTGCGGCGCTGGCGGCGCATGTCACGGGGACGGGATTCTGGCTCCGGTGAGAGGGGCGGTCAGCGCGGGGGAGCGGGGGTTTCGGTGGAGGGTGTCAGGCGGACGGATTTGATTCTGAGGTGGTCGGAGGAATTGGGCGAGAGGCCTGGGGAGATGAGGAGACGGACGATGGGGCCGGACCATGTGGGGGCCTCGTGGAGGCGGATGGTGTAGCGCTGCCATGAGCCGTCGCCTTTGATAGGGAAGGAGAGGTGGTCATCCGGGTTGGGGGCTGACTGACCGTGACGCTGCCACGAGATGCTAGCGTTTTCGGTGGAAGAGGAGAAGGCGGCTTCGATGATGAGGAGCGGGGCGGCGGTGGCGTTGAAGAAGGAGAAGGGGCTGATGAGTTGGGGGTTCGGGCCGGTAGGGCGGATGTCGAGGAGGCCGTTGACGGGCCATCCCTGATCGGAGGCGTTGCGCAGGTGCCAGCCCTGGCGGGTGTCGGAGAACGACCACGAGGGCGGGTTTTTCTGCTGATGGCGGGCGGCGCGGGCGCGGATTTCGTCGAGAGAACCGGCGACGAGTTCGTATTGGTACTCGAAGGAGATGTTGTGGTCGAGGATTTCGGTAGAGAGACTGGCGACGTAGCCGGTGCTGGCGCTGAGTGGGTCGGGTGGTCCGGGGGTGCCTGAGAAGCCGCCGATGAAGTCGATGCGGCCGGGGGTGACGAGGCCGAGGCCTGAGTTGTCAGGGTTGAGGAGAGCGCTCCAGCCTTCGGTGCCTAGCCAGTAGGCCCATGGGGCTGGGCGATGGGGGGAGGGGGCGGCGGTGACGGGGGCGCCGGTGAATGGCTGATCGCCGGAGTAGGTGACAACGCGGTGCCATGGGGCGTTGGAGTAGACGGCTGGCAATTCCTGGTGACGGCCGGGGTATTGCTGGTGGTCGGCACGAGCGTTGACGAGCCGGGCGCGAGCGGTGACGGTGCAGCCGTCGAGGGCGAGCCATGATTCGAAGGTGCATTCGCCGGGGATGTTATTGAGGGGCCACTGGAGCGGGCGGGATTTGACGTGGAGGGAGCGGCCGGAGTTTTCGTGGGCGAGGATGGTGGAGGTGTTGTGGAAGTCGTCGCCGGTCTGGACGGGGTTCCAGCCGAGGTGTTCCCAGTGTTTGGCGGGTTGCTGGCCGTTGGCGGTGAAGGGGACTGGGCCTGAGTAGAAGGACATCTGGACCTGGCGGCCGAAGTCGTGGCTATTGATGAGGTTAGGGCCGCCGTTGCGGGAGAGGAAGACGATGGAGCCGCCGCGGTTGAGATCGATGCCGAGGCGGAGCGTGCCGTTGTCGAGCCAGCTCATGCTGGCCTTTGGGGGGACGCCTGCGGGGTCGGCGGCGGAGGCGGACGCGGTGAGGAGGGCGAAGGAGAGTCGGGCGGCGTGGGCGAGCGGGTGCCGGGACGGGCGCGGGATGGGCATGGGGGAATGGTACGGTGAGCGTGGCGAATTCTCGCGACGATCCCGGACGGTTGGCCTTGAGGTGGAGGGCCTGCTGCGGAGGTTGATCAGATGCCTTTTCCGGAGGGGCCGCGGCGGAGGAGGCGGAGCTGGTCGCAGACGAGCATGGGAGCGGAGAAAAGCGGCTTGGTGGCGGCGATCTGTTCTTCGATCCGTTTGATTTCGGCTTTGCGGCGTTTGGTTTCCGCGAGGCGTTTGAGGCGGGCGATGTCCGCGGAGAGGATGGTTTCCATCTGGAGCGCGGCTTTGCCAGCGAGTTCGCGCATGCGGTGTTCGGCGCGCTGGTTGAGGTTCCGCATCATGCCTGGGAGGATGTTGTGGAGCGGGCGGGCGTTGTTGCGGATCCACTCGCGGCGGCCGTTGCGGACCATTTTGTTGACGACTTCGCTGGTGTATTCCGAGCTCATGTCTTCGAACTCGTGGCTGATGACGACGCGGACGGGGGTGGGGGGCATGTAGCGTGCGACGAGGTGGTCGTGGGCGCTGCTGCGAGGGGTGGCGAGGTAGATGCCTTCGATGAGGACGATCTGGGCGCGTTCATCTTCCCAGACGACATAGGCGGTATTGCCGATGGCGGTGACGAGGAGACGGTCGATGGCCTGAGCGACGAACGGGTGGTCCCACGTGAGGAAGTGGGCGTCTTCGCGGGTGCAGGCGGCGGCGCGGTGGTAGGCGAAGGACATCCCTTCCTTGGGAACGAGTTCGAAGTGGAAAGGGGATTCCGGGTTGGGTTTGATGAAGACGATGCGTGGCGCTTTGGTCTCGACGAGGATGCCGAGTGTTTCGAGCGTCCGGTTCATGAAGAGGTCGAGGGAGTCGTCATCGTCTGACGAGACCATGCGGGAGAGGGCCTGATCGGCGGAGGAGGAGCGGCAGGAGACGGCTTCGAGGAAGACGTCGCGGTGTTTGTCGAGACGGCGTTGTGCGGTTTCGACGGCGGCGGTCGTTTTTTTGACGAGCGCCTTGAGTTCGTCGTCGAGTTTCGGGTTGTGCTTGGCTCCGATGCGTTTGGCGACGTCGTGGACTGGTTTGGCGAATTCGGTGTGGGCTTCGGCGAGGGCCGCGGGTGTGCCGGTGGTCGCGAGGAGCCCTTCGTGGAGCCAGCGGGCGGTCATTTCCTGGGGCGTGTCGGCGACGGTGGGCAGGAGGACCTTGAGATTTCCGTTGAAGGTATTGTCACAGGCGAAGAGACGGCGCTGGAATTCGTCGAGGGAGAGGGGGGTATCCCAGAGGACGACGAGGTCCATGCCTGGGAAGGTACGGCCGGGGAGGTCGTCATCGCCGCAGATGATGACGCGGGGGGCGACGCCCTGGTCACCGCGCGGGGCGTCGGTGACGAGTTCGACGGTGCCGTCGACCTTGTTTCTGAGGGATTTTTCGACGGCGGCGGCGCGGCCGCGGGAGGCGGTGAGGACGAGGACCCGCGGGAGGGGTGGGGGCGGAGGCGGGGGAGGATCGCCGGGAGCGAGGACTGGCGGCGGTGGCGGGTTAACCAAGGCGGTCAGCCACGTGGTGACGGCGGTGTCGACGGCGGAAGGTTCGGCCTTCGGTTTGCCTTTGGGTGAGGGTTCGCGAGTGGCGCGTGGTTTGAATTCTTCCTTGAGGGCGTCGCGGACTTCTGGTTTGTGCTCGAGCGGGATGAGTTCGAGATGGCGGGCGGGGAGGCCGGAGACGTGGGCGCGGGTGTTGCGGAAGACGAAGCGGCCGGCTTCGTGGGCGTCAAGGAGGTGGTCGATGATCTGGTCGCGGACTTCCTCGCGGCCTTCCTTCCAGAGTTTGTGCATCTCTTTGAGACGCGCGTCGCCCTGCTGGAGGGGTTTGAGGAGAGAGTCGGCTTCGCGGTCGCAGGCGGTGATGCCGAGGAGTTTGGTGACGGCGAGTTCGAGTGGTTCGAGTTCCTTGCGGTGGGCGGAGTACTTGCGCGGGGAGCTGAAGGCTTCCGGGTCGAGGAGGTGGAGACGGCCGAAGTGGTGGCGTGTGTCTGCTTCCGGGCCGGAGTTGCTGAGGAGGAGGAGACTTGAGGAGGCTGCGGCGACGGGTTCGACGGCGGCGTAGGCGGCATTGGGGGCTTCTTCGCTCCAGTGGAGGTCGTCGGCACCTGCGACGATGAGGACGTCCCATGGGAATTCAGCGGCGTCGCGAGCGGTTTTGCCGCGGTGGCCCTGGAGGGATTCGAGGGAGATGGCGATCCAGAAATCCGGGCGTTCCTCTTCGGAGTCTTCTGCGGGCTCTGGTTCAGCGAACGGGTGAGCGGGTGGGGCCTTGGAGGATTTGGCGGCCTTTTTGGCGGGCGCTTTTTTGACGGCTTTGGGGTCGAAGTCTTCTTCTGTGAGGAGATGGAAGGAGAAGGAGAAGCGGCGTTCGAGTTCGGTGAGCGTGTTGGCGAGTTCGGCTTCGGGGGCGACGAGGAGGACGCGGCGGGCGTTGCCGAAGGTGTGGAGGCGCTGGAGGACGAGGCCTGCGGAGACGGTTTTGCCGAGGCCTTGTTCGTCGGCGATGAGGATGCGCGGGGATTGGAAGCGGGAGGCCTGGACCGCGACGTTGAGTTGGTGGGCGCGAGGGGTGAAGCGGCCGTTGAGGAGACCGCGGAGAGGGGCGCGGAAGGTTTTGAAGCGGCGGTAGAGGGCGCGGTGGCGGAGGTTGTAGACCTGTTTTTCTTCTACCTGGGCGTTGAGGAGACGGTCGTAGGGCTTGCTGAAGGTGAGGGAGTCGCTGAGGCGGCTTTCCTCGATTTTTTTGCCCCGGCTGATGTAGGTGACGGTGCCGGCCTGATCTTCGAGGCCTTCGACGGTGAAGTTTTTGCCGTCCTGGGTTTTGAGGACATCGCCGACGGAGAATTTGACCCGAGTGAGGGGTGGATTTTCGACGGTGTAGACGCGGGTTGTTTCGGTGGACGGGAAGTGGATGGTCACCCGATCGGATTCTGTGTTGATCACGAGTCCGAGACCGAGTTCTGGTTCGGTCTGGCTGAGCCAGCGCTGACCCGTGACGAAGCGTCCCGGTACGGTCTTTGATTGCCCTGCGGTCATTTGCGTAAAAAGTGGTCCCTTATAATCGGGGGGGTGGGAGGTCAAGTCTGGCGTTTTCTGACGACGCCTTCACTTGAGGGTTTTGTGTTGGTAATCAGTGATTTGCGATGCGTTTGGGCGCATGATTTAATTTTGCGGCGTCTGGATTTGCGGCAAAGAGTAGCGACAGAATGTCTCTCCTGGGGTGGGTGTGAGGGACGGCGGGGACAAGAGGGAAGCGTCGCGTGGGAGAGGAGAGTGTTGAGAATTCGTCACGTGAACGCGCATGGTTGGGAGGGTGGGCGGTCATGCGGCGGGCATGGCGACGTGGCACCCATGGAGACGGGAGCGGCGGGAGGCGAGGAAGTGGCGGATTTCAGCGTCGAGTTCTCTGCAGCGGGAGGACCATGTGCGGGAGGAGCAGAGGTGTTTGACGCCGTTTTTGGCGTCGGTGAGTTCGAGGTGGCGGACGCCGAGTTTCTGGAGTTCCTCGAGACGGGAGCCGAGGAGGTTGAAGAAGGAGAGTTCGACCCCGTCTGCTTCGATGGCGAGGGCTCTGAGGGAGAGGGTGACTGGAGGGGGTGCGAGGGCGAGGTTATCGCTGATGTCGCTGAAGCCGATGCTTTTGAGGGTATGGCGGATGCGGTCGCTGAGTTCAGCGAGGGTGACGGTGGTGCCTGGGTAGCGGTCCTGGAGGTAGACGAGGAGGCTGCGGGCGATGTCTCTGGCGAACCACCAACCGGCTTCATGGCCGGCGGCCTGGGCGGCGGATTGGATGGCTTCGATGACCCATTGTTTTTCGTAGTGGGTGGATTCGCCGGGGCCGACGAGGAGGAGAGGGAGGCGCGAAGGGAGAGCGATCATGGCGGCAGGCGAGGGGAGGCCCTGTCAGTTGAACAGTTCGGGTTGGCGTTCGCTGCGCGGGTGGAATTGTTCCATGGAGTGGATGGCTTCGATGAATTCGCCGACGTCCTGGAACTGGCGGTAGACGCTGGCGTAGCGGACGTAGGCGACCGGGTCGATGGCGTGGAGTTTTTCCATGACGCGGACGCCGACGGAGCGGGAATCGAATTCGCGTTCGGCGTTGGCTTCGAGTTCGGCGACGATGTCGTCGGCGGCTTGTTCGAGTGTACCGAGGGGGACGGCGCGTTTTTCGCAGGCTTTGACGAGGCCTTTGAGGAGTTTTTCGCGGCTGAAGGGTTCGCGGCCGCCGTTTCGTTTTACGACGACCATCTCCATTTGTTCGATTTCCTCGTAGGTGGTGAATCGGAAGGAGCAGGCGAGGCATTCTCTGCGTCTGCGGATGGCGGCGCCTTCACGGGCGGTCCGTGAGTCGATGACTTTGTCGTCGAGGTTATGGCATTTGGGGCAGCGCATGAAGGGGAGAGCGAGATTGCGCACCATATCTTGTGGAGTCAACAAGATTGAGTCGCAAGATGTGGAAAATGCGCTGCTTTGAGGGATGGGAATGGCGGTTGGGGACGGTGGTGTGAAAATTTCATGATTCCGTGCAACTTGGAGATTGAAACCGTGAGCGGATTCCGTCAGAGTCCGAGCGCTCCGCAAGGCGCGGAAGCAAATTCCCTAAATAACAATCCCTGTTCCCATGGCATTCGAACTCGAAGGCAATTTGAAGGTGGTGATGGAAACTCAGAAGTTCGGCAGCGGCTTCGTGAAGCGAGAATTTGTGGTCACGATTGGAGATGACCGGTATCCGCAGGACATTAAGCTGGAGTTTGTGAAGGATAAGGTGTCGTTGTTGGACCGGTATCAGGCTGGGCAGAGGGTGAAGGTGGGGTTTGATATTCGGGGAGGGGAGCACAATGGGCGGTACTATGTGAATTTGCAGGCTTGGCGGATTCATCCTGCGGATGGGACGGAAGGGCCGCCGGCAGCGGCGGTGGAGGGGAGCAGTCAACCGGCTCCGAGGGTGTCGACTAGTGAATATCGTGGTGGCGGTGGTGGTGGTGGTGAACGAGCGGCGGCACCGCGCGGGTCGAGGTCGTCTGGAGGCGGCGGTGGAGGAGGTGGTGGTGGGGATCGATGGGAACGTGGTGGTGGTGGCCGGGAAGGCGGGCGGCCGCGGCGTGATGATGGGGATTACCGTGGTGGGGGTGGGCGTCGGCAGCATTCCATTGATGATGACATCGACTTCTGAGGGTGATGGGGGGAGGGGCGCAGGTGTGGGAGGATGGAGTCGGTCGGCGTTTTTGCGGGTGGTGAGCGGTGGGGCGCTGGCTGCGGAGCGGGTGGCGGCGGCTGGGATGGGCGGAGAGGTGTTGAGGTTTGGGGTGCTGACGGATTGTCAGTATGCGGATGTGGACACCCCGGCTGGGAGCAAGCGACAGTATCGTCGGTCGCCGCAGAAGCTGGCGGATGCGATTGGGCACTGTAATGCGATGGGAGACCTTGAGTTTCTGTTGCACTTGGGGGATGCGGTGGATCGCGGCGAGAGGAGTTATGATGTGGTGCGGCCGATTTTCCGGTCGTCGGTGGTTCCGGTGCATCATGTGGCGGGGAATCACGATTATGAGATTGCGAGTCATTTGAAGGCGCAGGTGCCGATGCTGCTGGGGATGCCGGCGGCGCATTACCGGATTGAGCGTGGTGGTTGGCGGTTGTTGATGCTGGATGGGAATGCGGTGAGCACGTTTGCGTGGCCGGAGGGGTCGGTGGAGCGGCGGGAGGCTGAGGGGATGTTGGCGGCGTCGGGCGGGCGGTTGGCGGGTTACAATGGGGCGATGGGGGCGAAGCAGCTGGAGTGGTTGCGGGCGGAACTGGAGAGTGCCCGGGAGGCTGGGGTGCGGTGTTTATTGTGCTGTCATTATCCGGTGTGGCCGGTGGATGGGCATGTGTTGTGGGATGCGGACGCGGTGCTGGAGTTGTTGCGGCCGTGGCGCGGGGTGGTGGCGGCGTGGTTCAACGGGCACAATCACGCGGGGAACTATGCGGTGCGGGACGGGATCCACTTTTTGAATTTCAAGGGGATGGTGGAGGAGGCGAGCAACTCGTATGCGCGGGTGGAGTGTTATGCGGACCGGATCGAGGTGACGGGGTATGGGCGGGAAGTGTCGCGGGTGTTGAGGATCGGGGCTTGCGGGTGAAGGGGGAGATGGTCAGAGGTGATCGGGGGTGATCGGGGGAGGAGCGAGGAATCGCCTTGCTGATTATTGAAATAATGGTATTTATGGTGAATGAATACACGGCAATGGAATCGAATTGGGAATGAATGGAAGCGAGGGATGGTGATGGGGGTGATGGTTGGGGTGGTGCTGATGGGGGGAGCGGCGGGGCAGAGTCGGTTGAGGGAGCAGCCTGGGTATGAGCGGTATGAGAAGATGCGGCGGGAGGTTCCGGGGTCTTGGAAGAGTGGGGCGGTTGGGGTGACGTGGGTGGATGGGGGTGTGGCGTTGGAGTACGAGCGTGGTGGGAAACGGTGGCGGTATGGGATTGAGGGGAAGGAGAAGGTGGAGGTTGGGGGTGTGGCTGGGCGAGGTGTGTCGGATGGGTTGGCAGGGGTGGATTTTGGGAAAGAGGCGCGGGAGTGGCGCGAGCGGCCGGAGCGCGGGCGGCAGTTTCCGTCGGTGAATTCGCCGGATGGGACGATGGTGGCGTATCATCGGGACCGGAATGTTTACATCAGTGCCAGTGCGGGGAATGAGACCACGGCGGTGACGAAGGATGCGAGCGACCGGAACCGGGTGCGGTACGGGACAGCGAGCTGGGTGTATGGGGAGGAGTTCTATCAGAAGTCGGCGATGTGGTGGTCGGGGAGCGGGCGGATGCTGGCGTTTTACCGATTTGATGAGAAGGAGGTGCCTGATTTTTATCTGACGCGGGATCACACGGCGCTGCAGACGCGGCTTGAGGTGGAGCCGTACACTAAGGCGGGGGCTCCTAACCCTCGGGTTGACCTGATGGTGTATGATCTGGAGTCGCGCCGGACGGTCACGGTGGATGTGCGCAGCGGGCAGCCGTTCAGCGATGATGTGACGGGGCATTACGTGCTGTCGGTGGTGTGGTCACCGGACGGGCGGGAGCTGTTGTTTCACCGGATGGACCGGAGGCAGAAGGTGCTGGAGTGCTGTGCGGCAGATCCTGACACTGGCAAGGTGCGGGTGGTTTACCGCGAGGAGAGGTCGGAGAGCTGGGTGGACCCCGAGACAGCGAGCCTGCGATTTCTGAGGGATGGGCGGCGGTTTCTGCGGGAGACTGAGCGATCGGGCTGGCGGAACATTGTGCGCTATGACCTTGGGGGAGGTGAGCCGGTGGAGATCACGAAGCACGGATTCGAGACGGCTGGAATTGTGAGGGTGGATGAGGCGGCGGGGGTGATCTGGTATCTGGCGCGGAGTGGGGATCATCCGATGAAGGTGCAGCTGCACCGGTGCGGGCTGGATGGGACGGGAGATGTCCGCCTGACAGATCCGGGTTATCATCACAGTGTGGACATTGCGCCGGACGGGAAGCACTTTGCGGACACGGCGCAGACGCACAGCGAGCCCCCGGTGACGCGCCTTATGGATGCGGGTGGCGTGGTGGTGGAGGAACTGGCGGCGAGCGATCTGACGAAGTGGAACGAGCTGGGCCTGCGCCGACTGGAGCGATTCACGTTCAAGGCGGCGGATGGAGAGACTGATCTGTACGGGTTGCTGCATTTCCCGTCGAACTTCGACCCGGCGAAAAAGTGGCCTTTGCTAGTGAGTGTCTATGCCGGGCCCTCGACGAATGGAAGCCGTGAGACTTTCGGGGCACCGTCGACTGTGACCGAGGCGGGCTGGCTGGTTGCGACGATGGATTCGAGGAGCGCTGCAGGGAGGGGAAAGCGATTCCTTGATGCGATCTATCAGAAGCTAGGGCAGGTGGAGATTGACGACCAGGCGGCGGGGGTGAAGGCGCTGGCGGCGCGGCCGTATGTGGACGGGAGGCGGGTGGGGATTCATGGGACCTCGTATGGTGGGACGGCATCGGTGATGGCCTTGCTGCGGCATCCGGAGACCTTTCAGGCGGCGTGTGCTTCGTCGGGAGTGATGGACTTCCGCAATTATGACAGCATCTACACGGAGCGGTACCTTGGGTTGCCACGGGACTCCGGGGGTGCCTATGACGCGGCGAGTCCGCTGCTATTGGCGTCGGCCTTGAAGGGACGGCTGATGATCTTCTTTGGAACGGCTGATAATAATGTTCATCCAGGCAATTCCCTGCAGTTGATCAAGGCGCTGCAGGATGCGGGGAAGTCATTTGAGGTGCAGGTGGGGCCTGATCAGGGGCATGTGAGTGTGAACCAGGAGCGGATGCTGGAGTTTTTCGGGGAGAGCCTTGGAGCGATGCCGAAGTGAGAAAAAGCAACAAACACGAAAAAACCAGTTGCGGAGCGGAGATGCGAGATTAGAATCCGCGCTCCTTCCTGCCCGGCGCTCAACCGGGTGCACAGGATTTATCGGGTGCGGCACCGGAAAAGTTGCCGCTGAAATGATTCAGGTGGATTCCTCACGGTGTCGCTGGCTCTCCCGGTTTTTCCAATGCACGGAAACCGAACTATCTTCCAGCCATGCCCACCATCAATCAACTGATCAACAAGGGTCGTCACCCCAAGCGCTACAAGTCGAAGTCGCCAGCACTGGCTGACTGTCCGCAGCGCCGCGGTGTGTGTCTCCAGGTGATGACCCGGACGCCCAAGAAGCCGAACTCCGCGTTGCGGAAAGTGGCGAAGGTTCGTCTGACTAATGGATATGAAGTCATCGCCTACATCGGTGGTGAAGGGCACAATCTTCAGGAGCACTCGATCGTGCTGGTGCGTGGCGGCCGGGTGAAGGACCTTCCCGGTGTCCGGTATCACATTGTCCGCGGGTCGCTCGACTGCCTTGGGGTCGACAAGCGCCGCCAAGGCCGCTCCAAGTACGGAGCGAAGCGTCCGAAACCGGGTCAGGCTGCGGCCGCCGCGAAGGGCAAAGGCAAGAAGTAATTCACAACGGTAACCAGTACCCCGACCTCATTTCAGGCTTATGGCTCGCAGAAAACGCGTTTACAAGAAAGCGGACCTTCGTGATTCCCGCTACGACAGTCCCCTCGTGGCGAAACTCATCACCCGTCTCATGGTGGAAGGGAAGCGGTCCATTGCGGAGCGCATCGTTTACGCCGCGATCGACAAGGTGAATGAGAAGAGCGAGACGGTGGATCCGCTGGAAGTTGTCAATCGTGCGATCGAGAATGCCAAGCCGCGTCTTGAAGTGAAGAGCCGCCGGGTTGGTGGTGCGACCTATCAAGTGCCGTTGGAAGTGGCGCCGGACCGGAGCGAGAGCCTTGCGATGCGTTGGATCATCAATTTTGCGCGGAACCGGAAAGGGACGCCGATGCATGTGGCGCTTGCGAACGAGATTCGTGAAGCGGCGAACGCGACGGGGAATGCGATCCGCAAGCGTGACGATGTTCACAAGATGGCGCAAGCCAATCGAGCCTTTGCTCACTTCCGCTGGTAAGACACCGGTTTTGTCCGCACAACTTTTCACTGTTTAGAATGTCCACGAATCCCAACAATCCGAAACGGCAGTTTCCGCTCGAGCACACCCGCAACATCGGGATCTCGGCGCACATTGACGCCGGAAAGACCACCCTGACGGAGCGTATCCTGTTTTACACCGGCATGATCCACAAGATCGGCGAGGTGCACGATGGTGCGGCGACGACGGACTGGATGGAGCAGGAGAAGGAGCGTGGCATTACGATTACGTCAGCTGCCGTGACTGCGAGCTGGAAGCAGCTGCCGACGGAAGGTGTGTACAAGATGTTCGAAGGGATCAATCACCGGGTGAACATCATTGACACGCCGGGGCACGTTGACTTCACCGCTGAAGTTGAGCGTTCGCTGCGAGTTCTGGATGGTGTGATTCTGGTGTACTGCGGGGTGGCCGGTGTGCAGCCGCAGTCGGAGACGGTGTGGCGTCAGGCGACCAAGTACAAGGTTCCGCGGATGGCTTTCGTCAATAAGATGGACCGTACCGGTGCTAACTTTGACCGTGTGGTTCAGGACATCCGAAACAAACTCGGGGCACGGGCTTGTCCGATTCTGATTCCGATCGGGGCTGAAGACCAGCTTTCCGGTCAGATTGACGTGGTGGGGATGCAGGCGATTGTCTATTCTGACAACGATAAGCTTGGATCGACCTATGTGTGTCAGGCGCTGACTCCGGAGCAACGGGTCGTAGCCGAAGAGGCATATGAGTACCTCAAGGACTCGCTGTGTGATGTTGATGAGGAACTTGGGAACATGTTCCTCGAGGAGAAACCGATCACGGTGCAGGATGTCAAGGCGGCGCTGCGCCGTGCGACATTGGGCAACAAGATTGTGCCGGTGGTAGGCGGTTCTGCTTTCAAGAACAAGGGTGTGCAGGGTCTGATGGATGCGGTGGTTGACTATCTGCCGAGCCCTCTCGACATTGATGCGGCGGTGGGTCAGGATCCAGACGACGAGAATATCAAGCTGGAAGCGATTGCGAGCGACCATGAGAAGTTCGTGTCTCTCGCGTTCAAGCTCTGGTCTGACAAGTTTGTTGGTAAGCTGGTATTCTTCCGGGTTTATTCCGGGAGCGTTTCCAAGGGGGATGTGGTTTACAATCCTCGGACGCGGAAGCGTGAGCGGATTGGCCGGTTGATTCAGATTCAGGCGGCGCAGCACACGGATATTGAGACTTGCTATGCCGGTGACATTGCGGCGATCGTCGGGATCAAGGATGTGCGGACTGGTGACACGCTCTGTAACGAAGATCGGGAGATCATTCTTGAGCCGCCGACCTTCCCGGAACCGGTGATCAGCATGTCGGTTGAGCCGAACACGAAAGGTGACCAAGAGAAGATGGCGATCGCGCTGTCGCGCCTTTCGGATGAAGATCCGACCTTCATTGTCCGGACGGACGAGGAAACCGGGCAAACGATCATCGCAGGGATGGGTGAGTTGCACCTTGAAATCATCTGTGACCGTTTGAAGCGCGAGTTCAAGGTGGACGTGACTTCCGGGAAGCCGCAGATTGCTTATCGGGAGACCATCACAAAGGCAGCGGAGTATGTTTCCGGGAAACTTGTGAAGCAATCCGGCGGTCGGGGTCAGTACGGGCACTGTGTGATCCACCTGCGTCCGAATGAGAAAGGGAAGGGTTTCACTTACGAGAACAAGATCGTGGGTGGGACGATTCCTAAGGAGTACCACAAAGCCTGTTTTGAAGGGATCGAGGAATCGCTTCATAACGGAGTGGTCGCTGGGTACCCCGTGGTTGATGTGCATGTTGAACTGGTGGACGGTTCGTACCACGAGGTCGACTCCAACGAAAACGCCTTCAAGATGGCTGGAATCTTCGCGATGAAGGAAGCCATGAGGAAGTGCGGTCCGCAGTTGCTTGAGCCGATCATGGCGGTGGAAGTGACCACACCTGAAGATTATCAGGGTGATATCATGGGCGACTTGAACAAGCGCCGCGGCAAGATCAACGGGATGGAGTCGCGGGACAATGCAGCGTTGCTTCGTGCGGATGTTCCGCTGGCGGAAATGTTCGGGTATGCGACGGCGATCCGTACAGTATCCCAAGGGCGCGCCAACTATTCCATGACGCCGAGTCACTTCGACCCTGTCCCGAATAACATCGTGGAGCAAGTCGTCGAGCAGCGCGGCGGCAAAGCGGCCCGTTCCTGAACCTTCATCTCACAACCGTTCTTTCCTGCTTCTTTTATGCAAAGCCAGCGCATCCGCATTCGCCTCCGCGCCTACGACAGCCGCACGCTCGACCGCAGTGTTCACGAAATCGTGGAGACTGCCAAGCGCACCGGTGCCCGCGTTGCGGGCCCAATACCGCTTCCGACCCGGATTGAGAAGTTCTCCGTGAACCGCTCTGTCCACGTCGATAAGAAATCTGCTGATCAGTTTGAGCTGCGGACCCACAAGCGTCTTCTGGACATTGTTGATCCGACAGCGAGAACCGTTGACGAGCTGAAGAAGCTCAATCTCCCCGCCGGTGTTGATATCACCATCAAAATCTGATTCCCGCTGGCTTCACCGCCGCAACAACCAATCTAAAGCACCATCCTTATGAGCCTCGGACTCCTGGGAAAGAAACTGGGCATGACCCACATTTATGACGAGAACGGCAAATCGATTGCTGTGACTGTTGTGGATGTCAGCGAAAACGACGTGATGCAGATCAAGACTGCGGAAACGGACGGCTACAATGCGGTCCAGATCGGATTCGGAAACAAGAGAGAGAGCCGTGCCACGAAGGCGGCGATCGGACACGCGAAGAAGTCGGGACTGTCTCCGAAGTATCACATCCGGGAATTCCGGATTGAAGGTGATGCTCCGGAGAGCGGCAAGTCGCTGACGGCGGACCAATTCACGAAGGGCCAGTGGGTTGATGTGATTGGGACCTCGAAGGGACATGGTTTTACGGGCGGCATGAAGCGCCACAATTTCTCCGGCCAGCGTCAGACGCACGGTTCCATGATGCACCGCCGTACTGGTGCTATCGGGTGCCGCCTAACGCCGGGCCGTGTCTGGAAGAACCAGCGGATGCCTGGGCACATGGGTGTGGATCGCCGCACGGTGCAGAATCTTCAGATTGTCGGGGTGCGTCCTGAAGAGAACATCATCCTTGTCTCGGGAAGCATTCCGGGAAGCAAAGGCGGGCTCGTGATTCTGCGACCCGCGAAGAAAAAGCCGCTCGCCAGCTGAGTCGGTTCAGAACCAGAACGTGAACAATTACTGATCCCATGGCAGCTACTGTCCTTACAATCGATTCTGCGAAGAGCGCGAATATCCGCGTGATCGAGAACGGCCGCGGCACACAAGCCGTACACGATGCCGTCGTTGCGATGCGCGCCAACCGGCGCAGCGGCACGGCGAAGACGAAGACGCGCGGTGAAGTCGCCGGCTCCAACAAGAAGATGTACAAACAGAAGGGCACTGGTAATGCCCGGATGGGTGAGAAGCGCACGCCGGTCCGTGTGGGCGGCGGTACGGCTCACGGCCCGAAGATTCGGGACTACAGCAAGAAAGTGTCGAAGAAGACGAAGAAGCTGGCTTTTGCGAAGGCGTTGTCCGAGCGGATCAAGACTGGTGATGTGCTGAGCATCCCTGAGTTTTCTGTGAAGGACGGAAAGACGGCGAGCTTCAAGAAGCAACTCGCGGCGCTCACGGATTCGAACAAGGTCATGATCATTGCGGCAGCGTTTGACGGAACGACCTATCTGGCGGCCCGCAATTTCGGGAAGGCGCTGTTGATGACGGCTGACGAGGCCAACACGGAGCAGGTGCTGCACTATGATAAGATCATTGTGACGGCCGACGCGATGGAAACCATTTCCCGGAGGACAGCCTGAAACACATGAAGGACGCATATCAGATTATCCGCAACATCCGCCTCACTGAAAAGGCGGCGATCGCCACCGAGACGAACAACGAATACGTGTTCGAAGTTCATCCGAAGGCGAACAAGCTCGAGATTGCGCAAGCAATCCGCACGATCTTCGGGAAGAAGGTGGACAGCGTGCGGACCTCCAACTACGCCGGCAAGGCGCGCCGCAAGCGCACGGCGGCGGCGGGGTTCACTGCATCGTGGAAGAAGGCGGTGGTTCGCCTTGCTCCTGGTGAAACCATCGATTTGACCTGATTTTTCACGTTCAGACCGCCTCACGGCAATAACGTCATGGCTCTCAAGACATTCTCTCCAATTACTCCATCGAACCGGTACAAGCAGTGGCCGGACTACTCGGGCCTTACCAAAGGCAAGAAGCCCGAAAAATCCCTTCTCTCTACGAAGAAGAAGAGCGGGGGCCGGAACAACACCGGTGTGATCACCTGCCGTCACATTGGCGGGGGCAGCAAGCAGAAGTACCGCATCATTGATTTCAAGCGTGTGAAGCGCGACATGGAAGCGACGGTGACGGCGATTGAGTATGATCCGAACCGCAGTGCGCGGATTGCGTTGCTCCAGTACAAGGATGGAACAAAGGCATACATTCTTGCTCCCGTTGGACTGAATGTCGGTGGCAAGGTGAATGCCGGGGAGAAGGCGGCTCCGGAAGTTGGCAATGCGCTTCCGCTGTCGGTGATTCCTCTGGGTACGGCGATCCACAATGTGGAACTCAAGCCGGGTCAAGGTGGCCGAGTGGCCCGAGCGGCTGGGCAATCTGCGATTCTGAACAACCGCGAAGGAGAGTATGCGCTCTTGAAGATGCCGTCTGGTGAAATCCGCCGGGTGCACACACTGTGCTACGCGACGATCGGGACGATTGGGAACAGCGAGCACATGAACGTGGTTTCGGGCAAGGCTGGCCGGACGCGCTGGCTGGGAGTCCGTCCGACGGTCCGCGGGATGACCATGAACCCTGTCGATCACCCGAACGGTGGTGGTGAAGGTCGTTCGAAGTCGGGTGGTGGCCGCCAGCACTTGTTGAGTCCTTGGGGGCATGCGAAGGGTCAGAAGACCCGGAAGCTCCGTCACCAGACCGACCGATTGATTGTTCAACGCCGCAACGCCAAAAAGAACGGCTGAGCCCTTCCAATATCACACTGACCATTTGCAACTATGGGCCGTTCCCTAAAAAAAGGACCTTTCGTTAATCAGAAGCTTCTCATCAAGATCGACAAGATGAATGAGACGCCGCTGAAGAAGCCGATCAAGACGTGGGCGCGAGCCTCGATGATCACGCCTGACTTCGTTGGGCACACCTTCATGGTGCACAACGGGAAGGATTTCATCAGCGTGTACGTGACCGAAAACATGGTCGGGCACAAGCTTGGTGAGTTCAGCCCGACGCGGACCTTCAAGGGCCACGGCGCACACACGGCGAAGGTCAGCAAGTAAGCTGTCAGCGACAACAATCCGATGGGTTCCCTCCGCCAAAAGCATCAGATCAGTGCATTCCTTGCCTTTGGGCTGGGTATGTTCGGGTTGTGCGGAGGGGGGCTTGCGGATGAAGTCGGAGCGGCGGCGGCGCAGGCCCCGCAGCTCCAAGCGGCGGCCGAGGCACTTGCGGCAGCAAACGCCGAGGTGAGTGAGCTCCGCACTGAGCTCGAGCGTCTCCGTCTTCAAATGGAATCGCTTGGCGTGGCAGCATTGAAGCCTGAAGTGCGGGCGGTGCAGGAACGTCTGGTGAAGGCACTGGGTGAGCTTTCAGCCGCCAAGCGTGGTTTGGCCGCCATCACGGAATCGCACAATCGGGTCGTTGAGGCGGGTGCGGCAGTGCTGAGCAATCCGCAGAGCGAGGTGGCCCGGGCAGTGCTTGAGGCGGCGGTAGCGAATGCGGGTAAGGTTTCGTCGGGAGTGAATCGTCCGCAGCCTGCGACGGTGCCGCTAGATGCCGCGCGCGTGGTTTCATATAAACCTGAACTTTCCCTTGCGGTGATCAACGGCGGGCGGCAGTCAGGACTTCGCCCTGGAACCCCCCTCGAGATTGTCCGTGGTGAACAGCTCGTGGCATCCGGCTACGTGGTTGATCTCCGCGAGCGACTCGCGGGAATCCTTGTCACGGGTCTCCCAACATCAGTCATCAAGGCGGGCGATGCCATTCGTCCGCACACCGAATCTCCAATTTCCGAACAATAACCGTCAGCCAGTATTCCATGGACGTCCAAGCCCTCACTAAATACGCCCGAATTTCGCCGCTCAAGGCGCGCCAAGTCGGACGCGAAATTCAAGGTCTGCCTGTTTCCGAGGCACTGAACATTCTTACGTTCACGCCGAAGAAGGCGGCCCTGCTTTTCAGCAAGACCCTGAAGTCGGCGGTTGCCAATGCCGAGCACAATTTCGAGTTGAGCGTTGATTCGCTCTACGTGAAGACCGCGGTCGCGAATACGGGCCCGGTGCAGAAGCGGATCAAACCGATGGCCCGCGGTTCGGCCGGTTCGATTCGCAAGCCAACCAGTCACATTCTTGTGGTCGTCAGCAACGACGGCGTCACGAAGGCATAATTGCCGGCCACCGCTCACTCTTCGACAAATATATGGGACAGAAAGTCAATCCGATTGGTTTCCGCCTCGCCGTCAACAAAGACTGGCGTTCGAAATGGTACGCCACTAAACAGGACTTCCCGGGGTTCCTGCACAGCGACATCAAGATCCGCGAGTACCTGAAGAACAAGCTGCAGCAAGCTGCGGTGGCGCGCATCACCATTGAGCGTGCGTGGAACAGCGTGCGGGTGACTTTGTTCACGGCGCGTCCGGGCCTGGTGATCGGGAAGAAAGGTTCGGAAATCGAACTGATGAATTCGACGATCAGCGAGATGTCTGGTGGCAAGCAGGTGAAGATTGACATTCTGGAGATCAAGCAGCCTGAACTTGATGCGCAGCTGGTTGCGGAGAACGTTGCGGTGCAGCTGGAGCGCCGGATTTCGTTCCGTCGTGCGATGAAGCGTGCGGTGCAGACCTCGATGGAGTTCGGGGCGTTGGGGATCCGGATTCGGGTGGCAGGCCGTCTTGGCGGTGCTGACATTGCGCGTGCTGAGTGGTATCGCGAGGGTAAGGTGCCTCTGCAGACGCTGCGTACGCCTTTGGATTATGGATTTACTGAAGCCCATACGGTTTATGGGCGGATCGGCATCAAGGTGTGGATCAACCGCAAGCTGGACGAGAACGGCGAAGTGGTGGGATCGGGAGCGGTGCGGCGCGAGCGCGGCCCGCGGAAGGATGGGGACCGCCGTGGTCCTGGCGGCAACAACCGCGGTGGGAACAACAGGCCCGGTGGTGGTTTCCGTGGTCCTGGCGGGCCACGCCGTGATGGTCCTGCGGCCCCAGCGGAGGCGGCTCCTGCGCCGACTGCCTGATCCAAACCAGAGAAGATTCAATTTCACCAATTCAACAGAGAGGAAATTAGCGTATGGCGATGATTCCAAGTCGAGTGAAGTACCGCAAGACCCAACGCGGCAGCCGTTCCGGCAATGCCCAGGTGGGAACGACGGTTGCCTTCGGCGAGTTCGGGCTGCAGGCCTTGGACCGCGGATGGATCAAGAACAATCAGATTGAAGCCTGCCGTGTGGCGGTGACGCGCAATCTGAAGCGTAAAGGGAAGGTGTTCATCCGGATCTTTCCGCACAAGCCGGTGACGGCCCGTCCACCGGAAACCCGGATGGGTAAAGGTAAGGGCGCCCCTGAATTCTGGGTTGCAGTTGTCCGTCCGGGCAACATGCTCTTTGAAGTTGCCGGTGTTCCTGAATCGCTGGCGAAAGAGTCCTTCCGCCTCGCTGCGAACAAGCTCGGCATCCGCTGCCGCTTTGTTCGTCGCTCGGCTCACCAGTAAACCTAACTTTTCCGAACCGAAATGAAGCTCAAAGATCTCCGCGAACAGTCCGTGGAAAACCTCGTCGACAACCGGCGTTCGCTGAAGCAGGAACTGCTGAACCTGCGCATTCAGCAGCGCAGCGGTCAGTTGGAGAATCCTGCCCGGATTCGTGCGATCCGCCGGACGGTGGCCCGCATTGAAACCCTCATGAAGGAACTGGCGCATGCCCGCGCTGCTGCGGCCAAGTAAGCCTCTCGCACTTTTTATCACATGTCCGATATTTCTGCCACCAATGCCGCGGATGACCGTGGCCGCCGCAAGACCAGGGTTGGCGTCGTGCTCTCCGACAAGATGGATAAGACCATCGTTGTGGGGGTTGTTCGCCGCGTGCCGCACCCGAAGTTCCACAAGATCGTCAAGAAGACGACGAAACTTTACGCTGCGGATGACAAGTCCGAAGCGAAGACAGGGGACCGCGTTCGGGTGACCGAATGCCGTCCACTGAGCAAGCTCAAGCGCTGGCGCCTCGTCGAGGTGCTGAAGCACTAATCACCCAGAAAGCCAAACCACAGCCCATATAATAAAGCCATGATTCAAATGGAATCCAAGCTGCAGGTGGCGGACAACACGGGAGCCCGTGTCGCCAAGATGATCGGTGTCCTTGGAAAGAGGACACGAATCGCCGGAATCGGCGACATCATTACGGCGCACATCCGTGAAGCCAGCCCCACCGGCAGTGTCAAGAAAGGCGAGGTCGTCAAGGCCGTCGTCGTCCGCACCGCAGCACCGATCCGTCGCGATGACGGGAGCGTGCTCCGATTCGACTCCAACGCGATTGTTGTGATCGACAAGGATCAGAACCCGAAAGGAACCCGTATTTTTGGCCCAGTGGCCCGGGAACTCCGCGATCGGAATTTCATGAAAATCATTTCTTTGGCCCCAGAAGTACTCTGATCATGTCCGCAGTGAAGACACACGTTAAGAAAGGTGACACCGTCACCGTCCTGATCGGGAGTGAAGCGATCAAGGGGAAGAGCGGCAAGGTCCTGAAGGTCCTTACCAAGAAGAACCAGGTGATTATTGAGGGCGTCCGCCTGATCAAGAAGCACCAGAAGGCTTCCCAGAACAATCCTCAGGGAGGGATTATCTCCCGTGAAGGACCCGTCCACATTTCCAATGTGCGCCTTACTGAGGCGCCGGAGAAGAAGGCTGCACCTGCGAAGGCTGCCCGCAAGAAAGCAAGTAAGTAAGCAACGACGAACACATTCAGTTCATGGAACCTTCGCTCAAAACATTCTATTCCGAGAAAGTGGTGCCGGCTCTCAAGGCAAAACTGGCTCTCGGCAACGTGCATCAGATCCCACGGATCGAGAAAGTCGTCATCAACTGCTCGTTCGGTAAAGCGCCGGACCGCAAGCAGGCGATGGAAGACGCGGTCAACGACGTGCGTGCCATTACTGGGCAAAAGCCAGTGGTGACCAAGTCACGGAAGGCGATTTCGAACTTCAAGCTCCGCGAGGGTGAGCCTCTCGGTGTGAAGGTGACGCTGCGTGGTCGGATCATGTGGGAATTCCTCGAACGCCTGATGAAGATGGCGTTGCCGGTGGTGCGTGACTTCCGTGGTGTGAGTCCCAAGGCCTTTGACGGCAACGGGAATTACACTCTTGGGATCACGGACCAGTCGATTTTCCCTGAAATCGAGATCGACAAAGTGAAACGGCAGCTCGGATTCGATGTCTGCATTGTGACCTCAGCGGTCACGGATGAGGCGGGCCGCGAGCTGCTCAGGGCGCTGGGCATGCCGTTCCGCGACAACAAGGCAGTTGCCGCCCGCGAGGCTGGCGATCAAGCTGCCGCCTGAACCCCGCGAACCTACAACTTTTTGATTCAATGGCCGTCGTCTCTGATCCCATTTCCGACTTTTTGACCCGCTGGAAGAATGCCAGCCGGGCCCGTAAAGAAGACTTCACCGCGCCGTTTTCGCGTGTGAAGGCTGAAATCGCCCGCATCCTGCAGCAGGAAGGGTATATCTGGTCCTATGAAGTGGACACCTCCGGCACGCACCCTGTGCTGCGTGTGAAGAACAAGTTCGCAGGCAACCGTGCGGTTGTCACTGATGTGAAGCGTTGTTCGAAGCCCGGTATGCGCAAGTACGTTGAATGTGATGCTATCCCCCGGGTACTTGGTGGGATGGGGATCTCGATTCTTTCGACGTCCAAAGGCGTGATGACTGGTGCGCAAGCCCGCAAGCAGCGCGTTGGCGGCGAGCTGCTGGCCATCGTGTGGTAATTTTTTCCGCCTCCAACCCAATTATTCTGTCATGTCTCGAGTCGGAAACAAAGTTATTACCCTGCCTGCCAAGGTTGTCGTCAAGCACGACGGAGCCAAGGTTGAGGTGGAGGGGCCGAAGGGCAATCTCAGTCACGTCCTTCCGGAAGGCATCAGCCTGACGATGGAAGGTGAGAACATCACGGTGAAGCGTTCAAGCGACGAGCGTCGCCAGCGTGCACTTCATGGAACGAGCCAGCGCTTGCTGACGAACATGATCAAGGGTGTGAGCGAAGGCTTCATCCGGGATCTGGAAATTCACGGGACTGGTTTCCGTGCGGCGGTGAAAGGGACGGCCCTTGATCTTTCGCTGGGGTACAGCCATCCGGTGCTGCATCCGATTCCTGCTGACATCAAGGTGACGGTGACGGACAACACGAAGATCCGCGTCGAGGGAATCGACAAGCAACGGGTCGGGCAGTTTGCCGCTGACGTCCGCAATTATTATCCGCCCGAGCCATA